>JBHIDQ010000001.1:0-35875 GCA_046760155.1 Dehalococcoidales bacterium
GGCTGCCCGGACAGATGATAAAGTAGCTGTAACTGTAACTCAAGAAAATAAAAGTGAGGTGGAGGCGTAATGACTACTGCCCGTGAAGTATTTGAAGAACAATACATCTCCAAAACCAAAAAATCAAAGGAGATATATGAGGAGGCAAGGCATTATCTGGCGGGCGGGGTTCCCGGTGGCGCCAGATACCGCCGACCTCATCCTTTGTACATCAAAGAGGCCAGGGGAGGCAAATTCTGGGATGTTGACGGAAATGAATATATTGACATACTGCTTGGTGCCGGGCCAGCTATTCTGGGGCATTCACATCCCTCCGTCATGGAGGCAGTGAAACAGCAGCTCGACCGGGGGACCAACATGCAAGTTACCGGTGAGTTTGCCGTCGAACTGGCGAAAAAAATAACTCAGCATATGCCCGGCATGGAGCTGATCAGATTTGTCAACTCTGGTTCCGAAGCCGTTCAACTAGCCTTACGCGCCGCCCGTGCCTATACCGGAAGAGAAAAGTACGCCAAATTCGAGGGCGGCTACAACGGGCAAATGGACAATGCACTGTTTAGCGGCAACGTTTATGCCGGCCCAGAGGACAGGCCCGAACCCGTTCCCGGGTGCGCCGGCCTCCCCAAAAGTGTTCAGGGTGACGTCATTATTCTACCCTGGAACAATGCTGAGGCCACGGTATCCTTAATCAGAGAACACGCTAAAGAATTAGCCGCCGTGATCATCGAGCCAGTTGGGGGCATCTTCTTGGGTGGCATGCCCCCGGAGAAGTCCTTTGTTGAAGCCCTGAGAGAGGTAACCGAGAAGGAAGGTATTATTTTGATATTTGATGAGGTCATCACCGGCTTCAGACTTGGTCTCAGTGGAGGTTGCTCCGTATCAGGAGTCATCCCTGACATGCGCACCATGGGTAAGATTATCGGTGGAGGCTTACCGGTTGGTGCCTACGGAGGACGAAAGGAGATTATGGAAAAGGTGGTCACCCCTGCTGAGACGAAAGAGACGGCGCCCCAGAAGATATTTTCCTCAGGAACTTACTCAGGTAATCCGGTTTCCATGGCTGGCGGAGTGGCCATGATAAAAGAACTAGAGAAGCCCGGTTTCTACGAGCGAATTGACGGCTTTGGAGAACGAATACGAGGTGGCTTGGTTAAGCTAGCCAGTGATATCGGGCTTGCCATTCAAGTGGGTGGAATTAGGTCATTGTTTAGTGTGCACTTTAGCCACCGTCCACTGAGGAACTTACGTGACATCCTCAGCAGCGATAGAGAAACAGCCGCCACCTTTTATACGGGATTGGTCGCTAACGGTGTCTATATCCCAGAACATCACGTCGCATTTACCTGCGGAGCACATACTGATGCCGATATAGACAAGATTCTGGAGGTGGCAGAAAAGGTATTTGGGGAGATAAAGAAGCGGCAGGCTTGAATTAATAACCTAGTTGCGAAATACAGGGTAGTCTATGATGGCAAAGGAAGAATGGACAGCCTACGTTAATGGGGAATATGTACCTCAGAGCGAGGCGAAGTTGTCCATATTTGACCACGGGGTTTTATACGGAGACGGAGTCTTCGATACGTGGTGTACCTGGAATGGTTATATATTTAAGCTTGACCAACATGTTGACCGGCTGTTCCGATCTATTCACGCCTTTCAAATCGATATGCCCCTCAGCAAAGAAGAACTCAAGAGTGTGATTATTAAGGTAGTGGAGACAAATGGTGACCAAAACCAATACATTAAGTGCCTGATAACCCGTGGAGTGGGGCCACGGCCGCTGCTGTCGCCAGTGGGTTGCCGGACATCGGTGGTCGTGTTCTCAAGACCTTATTTGTCGGTTATTGAGCCTAGCAAAGAAGAAAAGGGGATAAGAGTTAGGATTACTAGCATAAGACGCACTCCTCCACAGTGCCTGGACCCCAAGGCAAAGAATCTGAACTACGCCAATCTTGTGTTGGCAAAGATAGAGGCGCTGAATGCCGGGGCAGATGAAGCTATCCTGCTTGATATACAAGGCTTCGTCAATGAATCTCCCGGCTATAACGTATTTGCTGTCAGAGAGGGTAAAATTTATACTCCCCCGGCTAATAACATACTCGTCGGGGTAACTAGAGAAACGATCTTGGAAATAGCCGAGAAAGAGGGCTTGGAGGTAATCGAGGACCAGCTGGTTCCCTATGACCTTTACACTGCCGACGAGTTGTTCTTGGCTTCTACCGCTGGGGGCATCGTTCCTATTGGAGAAGTGGACGGGCGAAGAATCTCGTCCGGAAAGCCAGGACCGATAACTCAAAGGGTGAGTGAACTCTACTTAGAAATGCTGGAAAAGGGAGACCACGGCACCCCCTTTAAAACAAAGTAACCGTAGTTTGCGAAGAGATAAGAGAGCTTTACCCAATCATTAAGTGTAATAGAGTTAGGATTTTCGACTAATTTTCTAGAAGTAGGCACTCCTTTAATCTCGGCTCTAGAGTTTAAGCAGATAAAGGAAGAATCATGGTACAAAGTGAAATTAGGGTCGCTTGGGAATCGCTGCAAGCCTTCGTCAGGGATGTGCTCTTAAGCATGGGCATGCCACCAAAAGATGCCGAAACTGAGGCAGAAGTACTCATCTGGGCTAACTTGCGAGGTGTAGATTCACACGGTGTGCTGCAAATTCCGTTTTACCTGCAAGAAGTGGACGGTGGCTATATGAAACCCAAGCCCAACATTCAAGTTCTGCAGGAGACGGCCACCACCATGGTAATTGAGGGTGACCTTGCCTTCGGTGCGGTAGTTACTGTCTTCGCTATGAATAAAATAATAGAGAAAGCGAAGGACACGGGCGTCAGCTGGGGATTTATACGTAACACTTCACACCAAGGTGCTATCGGTTATTACTCACTTATGGCAGCAAAGAAGGATATGGCGGGAATTACTTTTACCTGTACACCTCCTGGCATGGTTCCTTACGGAGCTAAGGTTGCTGGAGTAGATAACAGTCCAATAGCCATCGCGGTGCCGGCCAGACGTCACCGGCAGGTAATTCTGGATATGGCCACCAGCGTTACCGCCCTGGGTAAAATCACCCTCGCTAAAGACAAGGGCATTCCCATACCGGAGGGCTGGGCCGTGGACAAGGATGGCCGACCTACTACTGACCCTAAACAGGCCGCTGCACTATTACCTGTAGGCGGCCCCAAGGGCTCGGGGTTAGCCCTTATGTTTGAGTGTCTGTCCAGCGTAATGATAGGTAACCCACTACTCGAACCGGTACTGCAGGGTACTATGAAAAGTGAAGGACATCAAATCCAAAACAGCGTTGTGGTCGCTATTGACATTAGCACCTTCACTGATATCGAGGATTACAAGGACCATATTGATAACCTGGTTGAAGCTATAAAATCTCTGCCCAAGGCAAATGGGTTCAGTGAGATACTATTTCCTGGAGAACGTGGGAACAGGACTTACGATGACCGATTACAGAACGGTATTCCCCTTCCCGAAGGAACTATGCGCCGATTGCGAAGCGTTGCCGAGAGGTTTAACCTAAACTTACCCCGAGGATTGTAATCGAACAGCTTGTTTCGTTACCCCAGATGTAGCAAAACAGCGACTTGTCTATTTTTCTTCTAAAGGAAGAGCCATTATTCAGTTATTTTTTATTTTGTTGTTCCAATGAGGCCTTCGGCAAGCATCCCGTCAAAAGCAGCCCCAAAAGCGGCAATGGTTTGGGCTATATCCTCTTCAGTATGCACTGCCGAAACAAAACCCAGAGTACCTCGATGAAAGTGCACTCCATTGAGTAGCAGATGTCGATTAAAAGCATGGACTATCTCCGGAGGCATAGACTTCGTGCAATCCAAGCAGATGGTTCTATCGCACTTCTGGCATTTACCGATAAATATATGAGCTACTGATGCTGCATTATGTGCACAGGCTTCCACACCCCGCTTCTCTATTTCACGATTCACTCCTTCCACCAACCTCTTTGCATTGGCCTCGGCGGTTTTCTGTACTTCACCTCTGGCAACAATTCTGAGCATAGCTACTGCGGCGGCCGCCGTTAGCGGGTTCCCGTTCCAAGTACCACGGTGAATGACGTGACGATGGCGGTTCCATTCGGCTTCTCCGGGTCTTAACCAAAGCAGCTCCATAACATCAGCCCGGCCACATACTGCGGCACCACCAGGTATTCCACCACCATTTAGTTTGGCTAGAGTGCTGATGTCCGGAGTGACTCCAATCGCGGCCTGATAGCCACCGGGCGACCAGCGAAAACCGCTAATAACTTCGTCAATAACCAGTAGCGTCCCGTGCTTCTTGGTTAGCTGACGTGCTTTAGGCACAAGTTCCGGTGGCACCCCAATGCGGCCACAGTTTGCCCCACCCCCTTCCAGGAACAAAGCCGCGATGTCCTCTTTGGCTAAGGCCTTTTCCATAGCCGTCTCATCATTGCAGGGGATAACTACCGTTCCTTCTGCCACGGCATCCTCACTGATAGGAGGAATGTGTCCGGCAAAGGGCTTATCATATGGAGGTGCTATTCCAGGAAGCAGGTCGTCCGCCCAGCCAAAATACTGCTCGGCAAACTTGAGGATTTTCTTTCTCCCCGTGTAAGCCCGCGCTAGCGCGGCAACCAGCATATTGCTCTCTGAACCTGACAACATAAACTCAACTCTCTCCGCGGCTGGAATAAGCTGACATATCAGCTCGGCCCATTCCAGTTCTGACTCATTCTCGGCTCCATAATGGGTCCCCTTGGTGATTTGTTTTGTAATCGCTTCTACCAAGGCAGGGTGGGTATGACCTAACAGTAATGTGCCAAAACCCATAACGTAGTCTATATACTCGTTGCCGTCCACATCCCACTTGCGTGACCCCTTGGCGTGCGTGACATAGATGTAGGGAGCAGTGGTAAAAATTGCATCCGAGTGAAGACCACGGCTCACCTTAAAGGACCTCTCGGTTAATTCCTTGGATTTCTGATGCCCGGCGACAAACCTCTCCAAACTACTTGTCACTGCCATTTATCCCTCCCTAATTTTAGCTATCGTATTTTTGATTGCGCATTGTACGGCTTTGCCCCTTTTCTATCCGCAGTTACATTATACGTTTTGTCACTGATTAAACAAAGTGACGTTTTGTTCACTACAAAACAAAAGGGGCTTTGGGTAAAACTTAGCCCTGCTTTGACAATCCGGGGTATAGCCTCCACCACCGTGTTAAAAGAAATATGGATCCACCCGCCCAAAATCGGGTTCCGATATCATACCGGAGCCCGTTTTTTGACTTTTTACTCAACCTGGTAACTTTTCCTTAACCAAATGGCGAAAAAAGACTTGACTTTTTACTCAACATGCTTTATAATGCCTTTGCAATCCTCTCTGAAGGTTTAGATGATGGAAGAAGCGCCACAATTTGGCAAAAGGTTAAGAGAGTTACGAATTCAGGCTCAGCTGACTCAGCGAGAACTAGCGGAGAAAATCGGGGTCGACTTCTCTTACCTTAGTAAAATCGAAAATGGCGTCTTACCGCCTCCCAGCGAGAAGGTAATATTAGAACTGGCGGAAGTCTTAAATGCCGACCGAGATGAGTTAATTATTTCCGCCGGGAGGATCCCAGCTGACATCGCCGAAATGCTGAAGAACCGGAAAACACTGCAACTCTTGAGGTCAGAGCGCACCCAGCAAAATGTCATGGCGAAAAGGGAAGAAGGGGTTAGTCTACCAACTGGCGCCACCAGACCGAGAAGGCCGCTTTTAAAGCATAAGAACTTCGCTCGGGTAGCCATCGCCCTTGTTTTGGTAATGGCGGTTGGTGCCTTATTATGGTTTGCCTTACCGGTCACGGATACCGCCGTTGCCGCCAACAATCAGGGCTTTATCTACAATAACGAAGGGGAACACCAAAAAGCGATAGTCGCTTTCACCAAGGCGATAGAGCTTGACCCCGGCTTCGCCGTCGCCTATAGCAACCGGGGCTGGGCTTATATCGAGTTGGAACAATACGAACAAGCCATTGCCGACTGCAATAAAGCGATAGAGCTTGACCCTAACTTCGCCATCGCCTACAGCAACCGGGGCTGGGCTTATATCGAGTTGGGACAGTATGAACAAGCCATTGCCGACTGCAATAAAGCGATAGAGCTTGACCCCAACCTTGCCATCGCCTATAACAACCGGGGCTGGGCTTATATCGAGTTGGGACAATATGAACAGGCCATTGCCGACTATGACAAGGCGGTGGAGCTTGACCCCAGCCTTCAAAAATGACTCGGAGGTTCCGATAAAAGAGGAGGATTTATTTGGTTTTTACTTACCATTTAGAAATGATGTTATTCTGGCAAATTAAGGAGGAATAAGAAATGAAGAACAAGAGATATTCTAAGATAGTGGTAATATTTGCTCTGATATTAGTAATCACTACCTCACTGTGGATTGCCTTACCGGCTACGCCTTGCTACGCACAAAGTGGCTATGCTATTCTGGAAACCGGGGAAGCTGGCGCACCACCTCCTCCTGACCTTACCTTGTTAGGAAACAAGATTGACGCTCAGGGAGTAATGACCAATGATGTTACTGCCAAATCAGGTGATGGGGCATGTCAGCTAACGATAACTAAGGGCACAGAGGCTCTCGACAGGTTCGGTGAACCCCTGACCGGGATAATTATGGCCACGATGAAAGAACCGCCTGAAGCACCGGCAGATTCTAGCCTGGTTAGTAATGTCTACAACCTTGAACCTGATGGAGCTACCTTTGACCCGCCAATAACCCTCACCTTCAACTACAGCCAGGGTGATGTACCCAAAGGAGCTGCTGAGGGAGCTTTAGTCATCGCTTTCTGGGATGAAGACAGAGGTGAGTGGGTCGTGCTTGAAGACGTTACTGTTGACCCGGTAGCAAATACCATCAGCGCACCAGTAAGTCACTTTACCGGCTTCACTATCATGGCTAGCACGCGCCCAGCGGCGTTTACCGCCAGCGACCTGACCATAACTCCCACCGAGGTTGATATCGCCCAAAGTGTAACCATCAGTGCCACTGCTACCAATACCGGTGACCTTGCCGGCAGTTACGACGTAACTCTGAAAATAAATGGTAAAGTAGTATCGACGAAGAAAGTAACCCTGGCTGGTCAGGCTAGTGGGCAGGTAACCTTTACCACCATTCAAGGTGCGCCTGGAACCTATGCCGTAAATATCGATGGTCTGTCCGGCACTTTCACCGTTAAGTCGCCACCACCAGTGGTGATTAAGCAACCACCGGCACCGGCTCCGGCGCCAGCACCTCCGGCTCCGGCGCCAGCACCTCCGGCACCAGCACCACCAGCGCCGGCTCCAGCCCCGGAAGTTAACGTGTGGCTACTCGTCATCATTGCGGCGGCGACAATCATAGTGGTTGGGGTGGTTATCTGGCTCTTCGCCTTCCGTAGTGAATACTGATAAGATTTAGTTGCTCGGCAGAGTGGAGTAAATAGATTCGGGAGGAGCGTTGCTCCTCCCGAGTTTTTTCCTCTCCTAATTTAAAAAAGTAATGATAGTCCCTACTCCACGGTGACACTTTTAGCCAAGTTCCGCGGGAAATCGATGGGACAACTTCGCTGTTTCGCCGTATAGTAAGCCAGCAGTTGCAGGACTACCGTATTGACCACGGGAGAAAATATAACATCTACCTGAGGCACGGTGATGACTGAGTCGGCTACTTCTCTGACCTCCGCATCACCCTCTTCAACCAGCGCTATCACTGGAGACCGTCTGGCCTTGATCTCCTTGATATTGGTCAACATTGCCTCATAGGTATTATCCTGAGCCACAATCGCTACCACCGGCGTATCACTACCGAGTAAGGCAAAGGGACCATGTTTGAGCTCTCCGGCGGCATAGCCTTCAGCATGAATATAGGAAATCTCCTTTAGCTTAAGCGCCCCTTCCAGAGCCACCGGAAAGTTTATCCCACGGCCGATGAAGAATACACTCTCAGACTTTGCCAGTTGCTTGGCATATTCTACAATTTCCGCCTCATTATCCAAAACCCGCTGCACCTTACCGGGCAATTGTCTTAGCCCCAAAACGAGGTTATCCAATCTTCTAATATCAATCTTGGCATAGGGTAAGGCCAGCCAGTATAACGCCATAAGTTGTGCCGTAAAGCTCTTGGTCGCCGCCACGCTTATCTCCGGCCCTGCCCGAGTATAGACAATCTGGTCGGCAATTCGGCTGGCAGTGCTGCCCACCACATTGGTAATGACGAGCACCCGGCACCCTTCCTCTTTCAGCCTTTTTATCGCTTTCAGTGCGTCTGCCGTCTCGCCCGACTGGGTAATGATAATGGCTTGGCTGCGGGATGAGGTATGCCCCCAATAATTGAACTCAGAAGCCAGCTCAGTCCTTACCGCAACTCGGAATAACTCCTCCATGAGATATTTACCGACCAGGGCAGCATGATAAGAGGTGCCACAAGCCAAAATGAACACACTTTCCAAACCAATATCTCCCGTCATGGCTAAACTGGCTATCGGTTCTGTCTCGGAGACATACCCTCCAATCGTATCCCGTATCACTTTTGGCTGCTCATGGATTTCCTTAAGCATGAAATGCTCGTAGCCTGCCTTTTGGGCATCTTCTATACTCCACGAAATCTTGTGCCTTTTTCGGTTGACGGTGGTGCCATGCCGACTGACCTCAATATTGTCTGCGGTAACCACACCAATATCATCATCCTCCAAGTAGATAACCCGACTGGTATAATCCAGTATCGCCGGCACATCCGAGGCGACAAAATTCTCCCGGTCACCAATACCAATAATCAACGGGCTGTCTTTGCGGGCAACGACCAATTCAGGCTCACCAGTCATCAGCACAACAATGGCATAAGAACCTTCTACCTCACCTAGAGCTGTTGCCACCGCTTTTTTCAAATCACCCTGATAATACTTCTCAATCAGGTGTGGTATTACCTCAGTATCGGTCTCCGAAATAAAGTTATGCCCTTCACCGGTTAGCTGCTGTCTTAACTTCTGGAAATTATTGATCACCCCATTGTGTACCACCGCAATTTTGCCCGTGCAGTCACAGTGTGGGTGAGCATTTAGCTGAGACGGCTCCCCGTGGGTCGCCCACCTGGTATGACCAATGCCTATCCTCCCGTTGATAGTCTGTGGTAATGTTTCCTCCAACGCCTTCACCCTGCCCGCATCCTTATGGACCTCAAGACCACCTCCCGATACCGCAATACCACAGGAATCATAGCCGCGGTACTCTAACCGATAGAGACAGTTAAGCAGGACGGACTTAACCGGCCTTTCGCCAACATAACCGACAATACCGCACATATAAAGAAGCTCTCCTTATTTTTCCTCAATAGACTAGGCTCTGGTCAGGCAATCGGCCACTAATCAGCTTCAGTGGTTGGACTTGACTGTAGTTACCGACAATAACACCCGGCTGAGCAGCGACACTATTGCCCAAGCTACAACTCTCGCCCAGCATCGCCCCGACAGCCACCAGGTGGCGCTCATGATTAATCGAAACCTCAGCCTGACCGCTGCAAGCCGTAAAATGCCCTTTGATGATACAACCCTTATCAATAACCGAGTCCTCCATGGTACAACCCGGACCGATATTAACATCATCACCAATAACACTGTTTTTAATCGCGGTAAATGGTGAAATAACGACGTTATTGCCGATACTGGTCGCCGGCAGGATACAGACATTGGGACCGACATCACAACTATCCCCAATGACTACCGGGCCAGCGATGTAGGAATTAGCCCGTATCACCGTATCTTTCCCCACCGAGACCTGTCCCTTCAGTGAGACACCCGCTTCAATGGTGCCACCCAAGCTCGCCTGAATTTGGCGAAGAATGGCGTCATTCAGATTGAGTATATCCCACGGGTAGATGACATCAAGCCAGATACCATCTGTTTCCCTAGCTTTAATGGTATGGCCCTCGGCGATCATCTTGTTCATAACATTCGGGAGGTCCAGCTCGGGCTCAATAAAGTTAAAAATCCCGGCAGTAAAGGCGTAAATGCCAGTACTAACAATGTTACTTCTCGCCGCTTCAGGCTTCTCGATAACTTCCTTTACCACCTCACGGCTTAGGGTTACTACTCCGTATCTCATCGGGTTATCCACTCTCTTAACCAGTACCGCTTCCGGCTTTATGGCGGCAAACTGAGCAATGGTCTCCGCTTCAATTAGATTGTCTCCCGGCAAAACCAGAAACTCATCTTTGATGGCTCCCTTAGCCTGAGCCAGCGCATGCGCCGTACCCAGTTGCCTTTCCTGACTAACATAAGTCAGCTTAACCCCAAACTGTTCCCCTGAACCCATGTAATCAAATATCTGCTCTTTGTGGTAGCCGACGACAAGTACAATGTCACGGATACCATTTTGCGCCAGCGCCTCAACCACATACTGCAGCATCGGCTTTCCGGCGATAAAAAGCATTACCTTCGGCCGGTTAACGGTAAACGGTCTGAGTCTTTGTCCTTCACCGGCAGCTAGAATCACTGCTTGCTTCATCACCCTGCTCCTTAAAATATCCTCGAATTTGGCAAAATAACCCCACTGGCTAAAGCTCCTGGGCCGATAAAAGTATTATTGCCAATCATACTACCCACATTAATACTAGCATTAATCCCGGTTTCAACTCTATCCCCAATGATTGCCCCTAGCTTGCGTCTCCCGGTATTGATGTCAGCTACCGAGATTTCTTTTTTATCCAGCCTTAAATTGGCCACCTTGGTGCCAGCACCGAAATTGCAATCCTCACCAATAATGCTGTCACCAACATAATTATGATGAGGGAGCTTACTACCTTTCATAATGATACAGTTTTTCACCTCTACGGCACTACCGATATGACAACTATCACCAATGGCAGTATAAGGACGAATAAAGCAGTTCGGGCCAATTTCACAGTTCTGTCCAATTATCACCGGACCAACGATATAGGAACCCGACCTTATCACGGTATCTTTGCCGATGTCAACAACGCCCTTCATAACCACATTCTCTTCAATCTCACCCGAGTTCTGTGCCTTAACCCCGGCCAGCAACGATTCATTGGCGAGCAGCAAGTCCCAGGGATAGCTAAGGTCAAGCCAATAGTTAATTTTTTGATAAGCAATATCTTGTCCTTTGTCCATCATCAGCTGTAAAGAATCAGTGAGCTCATACTCTCCCCGTGGTGATTTTGAGGTCATGGCTATGGCACTAAATATCTCCGGGGTGAACTGATATAGCCCGGCATTGGCCATGCGGGAGGGAGATTTGGCCTCTTTTTCATAAATGTGGACCACTTTACCCTCCGTCAACTCAACTGTCCCCAAATCCCTGGTATCCTTAACCTCAATGACACTCAGCGTATTATCATTCTTACTGGCTAATTTTTTAATGTCTTTTCGGTTAATAATAATATCCCCGTTCATGACCAAGAAGTTTCCCTCAACCAAACCCTCAATCATCCTGAGTGCATGAGCCGTGCCCTGTTGCTTCCTCTGATTAGAGTAGTCTATGCTTACCCCCCATTTTTCTCCTCTGCCAAAATAATCACGCACCTGTTCGTCCTTGTAGCCAACAACAAAAATAAACTCCTCAATACCAGCCTTGCTCGCTTCAATGAGCAGGTGCTCCAGGATAGGCTTATTGGCGATAGGTAGCATTACTTTGGGCCTGGCATAAGTGAGAGGACGCATCCGACTACCTTCGCCGGCAGCTAAAATAATTGCCTTCAACCTACTCTCTCCTTGCTTCCCTCAAGACAATCCTTAATTGCCTTGAGGCCACGGTCATAGAGCTGACGCACTCGCTTCTTACTTTTTGCCTCCGCAGTCAGTCTGATTTTAGGTTCGGTGCCGGAGGCTCTGACCAATAGCCAGCCATCTTTAAAGCTCAGCCTAATGCCATCAATAGTACTGACCGATAACGGCTCCAGAGCCATTAATTGCGCTTCCAGACTGGACATTGCTACCCCTTCACTGCTGATACTGCCCCGCAGAAGCAGATAACCGGGTATACTATCAACCAACGGCGATAATCTCTGCTGATTAGCGATGGCTACCACCTGAGCTACCGCATAGATGCCATCGGGACATAAGGAGACGCCGGGGAAAATCCAGCTTCCGGACGGCTCACCGCCAAAATCACCGCCCTTTTTGAGTTCCTCAGAGACATAGGTATCCCCGATTTTAGTACGCCGGACACTAAAATCCGTTTCCTCAATCGCCATCGAGGCATCTACGGTGGTCACCACTTCTTTCGCCTTCAGTGCCCGGGCGAAAATCACCAGCAGCTTATCCCCGGAAATAAATCGGCCCCGGTCATCAACCACCATGGTTCGGTCGGCATCTCCATCGTGGGCAATACCCAAATCAGCCCCAGACTCCCGTGTTGCCTTGATTAAATTCTTTAGATTGGACTCAGTTGGCTCAATGGTGCGAGGAAAGAAACCACTGGGCTGGCAATTTATCTCCACCACTTCACAGCCCAGCTTTTTTAAGAGATAAGGGGTAATCACCGAAGCAGCACCACAGCCACAATCTAAGACTACCTTGAGTTTCATCCCTCCCGGAAAATTCGGTATGATGCGCTCAATATGCTGCTCAATGGCGTCAGCACAAATGCCACTCTGCTTAATCTCACCCCAGGGAGCCACGTCAAGAGAGTCACTCAGGACCATCTCTTCTACCTGTTTTTGTTGCTCAGAAACAAAAGCAGAACCGTCCGGGTTTAAAAGTTTTATCCCGTTATACTCTGGAGGGTTATGCGAAGCAGTGAGCATTACTCCGGCATCAAATTTTCTAGCTACCAAGCCAAGTGTAGGCGTCGGCACAACTCCAGCATCCTCACACCGAGCGCCCGCCGCAAGCAGACCGGAGATGAGGGCGTGTTTCAGGGCATCACTGGAAGTCCTGGTATCACTACCCACGACTACATTACCATAAACCCTCCCCACCGCCAGTCCAACCTTCAATGCCAGATGGACCAGGCTACTATCGAAAAGATCCCGTATGCCCGATGTGCCAAAAAGCCTCATTTTGTCCTAATTCTACTACTATGAGCCCAAAAGTCAATAGAGGACAGCACTATGCTTTAGGGCTTCGCTGGCACCTAAAAGGGTGTGGTCATAGTAGGTACTGGAACTTCGACCACAGTTGGTAGGTTCTCAGCCAAGGCGGCTTGCAATGCCCCTCCCAGCTCTTCGGGACGAGTCAGCTTGATTCCCCGAGCTCCGAAGGCTTCGGACACGCGAACGAAATCGGGGTTGTGGAGCTGGGTACCAATAATCCTGCCGCCAAAGCGGCGTTGCTGGTCGTGGAGGGAGGCGCCAAAAGCTCTATCGACGAAGACAAGGGTCACCACGTTTAATCCCTCCTGTACCGCCGTGGCTAGCTCCGGGAGAGCATACATAAAGCCGCCATCACCGCTAAGCGCCACCACCTGCTTTTTGGGATTGCCTACCTTAACCCCCAAGGCGGTAGGGAAAGCGTAACCGAGAGTGGCGAAGTAAGAGGAAGTGAGATAGGCCCGGGGTCGCACCACTGGGTAAGCCAAGTGACCCCAGTAAGCTACATTAGTGATCCCGGGTACCAAGATGGCATCTTCCTTTAACTCAGCACGAATGGTCTGCAGGAGAGAGAGCTGAAGAGGAGCCGTTTGCTCCAGTTCTGTCATGACTGCCTCTCTTATCTCCTCTAGCTCATCGGGCTGCCAGCCGCTTCGGCTCCCCTCAGGCAGCACTTCCAGTAGTGAGCTGAGGGCAGCACGGGCATCACTGGTAATCCCTAGGTGTACGGTGTGGTTTCTACCTACTTCGGTCGCATCCACGTCGATCTGGATAAGTTTCTGGCCTTGACGAAATGTCAAGAACGAGTCAGGAGTGCGATAAAGGCGACTCCCCACAGCCAGAATCACATCGGCCTGCGGCAGGGCCCACCGAGAGGGGCCGAATCGATAATAAAAGACACCAAGTGAGAGGGGGTGGTCACCGGGGATGGCCCCTTTGCCTTCAGGAGTGGTGATTACAGGGGCATTCAGACGTTCCGCCACCTGTCTAAGCTCATTTGAGGCATCAGAGCCGATAACACCTCCCCCAGCCCAAATGATGGGACGACTAGCCGAAGCCAGCAGGCGCGCCGCCGCCTGAACTTGGGTCAGTTCTGGTTGAGTGAGCGGAACCGGCTCGGGCTCGGGTATTTCCACCCGTGCTGAGGCCGGCATGACATCCCAAGGGATCTCCAGCTCCACCGGGCGGGGTCTCCCCGTCCTCAGATGATGCATTGCCTGCTGCACTGCCCCCGGAATCTCTTCCACTTTCAGAACACAATGGCACCACTTGGTAAGGGGCTGGAACACCTGTCCTTGGTCAGTTATCTCATGCAGAGCGCCGCGCTGCTGACCCAGATTGTAGCTCTCGACCTGCCCTGAGACCAAGAGGACAGGTGTAGAGGTAGCATAAGCGGTGCCTAAGGCCGCGGTGGCGTTAAGGGCCCCCGGCCCGGGCACAACCAGAGCCACTCCCACTTTGCCGGTGGTACGAGCGTAGCCGTAAGCCATGTAGACCGCTGTCTGTTCGTGGCGTACTGACACCCAGCGTACCTGGGACTGACCATGGATGGCGTCCAGTGCCTCCATGAGCTGTACCCCAGGAAGGCCAAAAATAATTCCCACTCCTTCCCGAGCCAGTGAGGCAATAAGGGCTTCCGCCCCGGTCATCATAGGCATTAGTCACCCTCCAAGATATATCTGGTGAAAATAAATCGTAAAGGATTTGACTTTTCAAAACTTTAGCACAAAGGTTTCCCAAGCGCAACGGTAAAAGCGGGCACAGGAGTTTTGCCTTTTACCTATATTCCCAGTCTGGAGCGAGTTTGCAGAAATCTGATCACGTTATCACGGGTAATCAAGCCAACAACCCTCCCCTCACTCACCACGGGCATCTGATTTATATTACTCTCATCCATCTGCTCCAGCACACTCAGAATATCCTGGTCGGGGGAGGCTACTTTCAGTTTTTCCACCGGAGTCATTATATCCCTTACCTGAGTTACTTCCCAATTTGGCTGGGCGACCGATTTAATATTCCCCAAGGTCAAAATCCCATTTAATTCGCCGTGGTCAGTTACCAGAAAGCACCGATGCCCACCGGTGAAGATATACTCCTGGATGAGACGACCAACGATAACGTCTGAGGAAACTACCGGGCAGCTAGAGGTCATCATATCGGAAGCGGTGAGTCCCTGCAGTGCTAACTGCCACTGCGCCTGGCGGTAGCTGGCAGAGGCAACATAAGTCAGGAACCAGCCAATAAAGGCAAGCCAAAGACCATTGAACCACCGCCCGGGGAAAAGGAACATTAGTACCACGCCACCCAGAATGAAAAGATAGCCGATACCCTGCCCGACATATACCGCGATTCGTGTGGAACGTTGATAATTGTTGCTGAAGCGCCAGAGAAGGGAGCGAAAGACGCGTCCACCATCCAAAGGAAAGCCAGGAATGAGGTTAAAGACCGCCAGTGCCACGTTTATGTACCCTAACCAAAAGGCCATAGCGGCGATCGGTTCATTGATACCCTCTAGCAATAAATGGAGCAAGAAAAACAAACCACCAATTACCAGGCTGGAAACAGGACCAGCCGCCGCCATCTTTAATTCAGTGCCATGGCGCGGTGCCTCCCGGGTCATATGGGCAACACCGCCGAAAATAAAAAGGGTTATACTCTTTACCGGGATACCATTGGCTCTGCCAACAAGGCTGTGCGCCAGTTCATGAGCCACCACCGAGGAAAAAAATAATAAGCTGGTAAAGATACCAGTGAACCAGTAAGTCAAAGGATTCCAGTCAGGATAGGTCAAAGGAAAGTACTGCCATGATAGTGAAACCGTGATCAAAACAAAAATGATGAACCAGGTATAATGCAGTCGGAACTGGATGCCGAAGATTTTACCTAAACTAAATGCGCCACCCATGTTATTACATCAAAAGCTAGCACCTAGGTGAACTGACACCTAGATATTTCTCCACCAATTCCATAGCGCAATATTTGCCACACATACTGCAAGCTGAGCCGGCGGAAGCGTGCTGACGATGAACCCGATGAGACCGCTCCGGGTCTAAGGAAAGCTTGGCTTGCTCTTCCCAGTCAAATTGCTTCCGGGCCACCGACATCCGCCTATCCTGTTCTTCAGCCCCTTTCACGCCTTTAGCTATGTCACCGGCATGAGCGGCAATACGCGAAGCGACTACTCCTTGCCTCACGTCTTCAGCATCCGGTAAGGAAAGATGCTCGGATGGCGTCACGTAGCAGAGGAAATCAGTACCCGCGGCGGCGGCAACCGCACCACCAATCGCCCCGGTGATATGGTCATAGCCAGCACCAATGTCGGTCACCAGCGGACCGAGCACATAAAAAGGAGCCCCCTTGCAGATAGCCTTCTGCAAAACAACATTGGCCTCAATCTGATTCAGCGGCAAGTGTCCCGGACCTTCCACCATTACCTGAACGCCAGCTTCCCAAGCCCGCTGCACCAACTCCCCGATAACGAGCAATTCTTCTATCTGGGCGCGGTCAGTCGCGTCCGCCAGGCTACCCGGACGCAGGCCATCGCCAAGGCTGAGGGTAACATCATATTCTCGAGCGATTTCCAGCAAGCGGTCATACTGCTCATAAAGAGGGTTTTCCCGCTCATTGTAGACTATCCAGCCAATCAAGAAAGCACCCCCACGCGAGACAACATCAGCGACTCTCCCCTGCCGCTTCAGCCGGGCGATGGCTGACTGGGTGACACCACAATGAACGGTGGCAAAATCAACACCATCGCGGGCATGCTCTTCAATTACGGCGAAGATGTCATCAGCCGTCATTTTCACAATGGCGCTATGTCTCTCGATGGCTTCGATACCGGCCTGATAAATGGGTACCGTACCGATAGCCACCGAACTGGTGTTGACTATCGCCCGGCGAATGGCGGAGATATCACCACCGGTACTCAGGTCCATAACCGTATCCGCCCCCGCCTCAATGGCCACCCGTAACTTTTCCAGTTCGGTATTAATATCACCAAAGTCAGAGGAAGTGCCAATATTGGCATTGACCTTGGTCGATAGTCCTTGGCCGATACCACAGGGAACCAGCTTGGCATGATTGATATTAGCCGGAATTACAATGGTTCCCTTAGCCACACCCTCGCGAATGAACTCTGCCTCTAATCCTTCCGCCTCGGCCACCACCTTCATCGGCGGGGAAATCATACCTTTTCTGGCTAATTCCAATTGCGTCATGGCTACCTCCGCAAATCAAAAGCCAAGGACTTCGGCGGTTACTTCTAGACCCTTGGCCTAAGCTACTGCCGCTTCCCTACGCTCGCATTACCGAGTTCAGGTCCACAGGGTTGGCACCATTTGCCTCTCAGCGCTTGAGCACCCCTAGCGGTTTAATTTATTAAATTCTGATTAGACTATACCATAAGCCCAATTAAAATGCAATGTGCCTGATATGAGATTATATTGGCCAACCCAGCCAGTCAAAGACACCGATCATCTTAAGCCCGATGTAGAACATCAACAGACTAAAGATAAATCTGAGCTGCTTAGCGGGCAGCTTATGCGCCGTAATGGCACCAACTTGTGCGATAGCAACACTGCTTATTATCAGTAGAAACCCGAAGTACAGATTAACGTACCCGATAGAATAGGCGGGCAGGTCAGGGACACCCAGACCATTGACGATATAAGCGATGATGCCACCAACGCTTTTGAAGACAATAATCGCCAAAGAAGTGCCCACCGCGTGATGCATCTTAAACCTAAGCGCCAGCACTAATACCGGCACCGCCACCACACCACCACCAATACCGACCATTCCAGTAATAATGCCCAACGGGACTGCCCAGGCAAACCACAGCCAAGGGTTAGTCACCGGTTCCTGCTCAAGTTGCTTCGTCCGGAAAGTAAGCATACTGATACCACTGAGCAAAACAATGACCCCAAAGGCAATCCTGAGTACTTCCCCGGGGAGACGAGTCGCCAGCGTAGCCCCGGCATAGGCAAATAACAAACCACCGAAACCCATGATAATGGCCGCTTTCCAATACACAGCGCCTTTCTGGCTATGCCGCCACGTCCCGCTGATGGAGGTAAACAGGATAACCAGCAAGTTGGTGCCAAAGGCCAGCTTTATGGCAACATCAGGCGGTATACCCATATCAATAAAGACAAAATATTGCACCGGAGCCAAAATAAAGCCGCCGCCAACACCCAAGAGACCACTGGCAAAGCCAACGACGACACCAGTTCCAAGCAGAATAATAATATGAATTATGGTCATTCGATTATCTTCTTTACATCTAGCTTCAAACTCAGGAAGGCGGCAATTGAAACATATGATGGGGAAATTCTATCGGCTCGGTTGCATGATAACAATAATTGACCACAATCTACCGCTTTATTCAAATTCGTTCTTGGCCAAGGCAACCAGAACTGTAGACGCAATCCCGATTGGTATTGAGCTCAAAATGGCAACTATTGAACCAGCCAGTGCTAAACCCCAGTTTTTTCGCTGCACGGCATAAATTCCGCCTACCAAAGGTATGGCACTGAAAACAGCCAAGAGAATGGCAATGATTAAAAGTAGCCCTTGAGCAATTCCAGACAACCACATTGGCATCAGATTCATGACACCACTTAAAGCTAATATGCCACTGCCAATCGCCACCAGGATGACGACGATAAAAAGCATGCCAAGGAGGTTAACGGTACCCACGATTATGTTTAGAATTCCGGCGACGATAGGCTTCCAGGTCATTTCCATTTCGGTTTACCTTGTAAAAACAAGCAAATTTTAACGCTCCTAATGCAAAAATGCAATGATTATAGCAAAAACCTTCTTATCTGGGCTTATTCTTGCCTGTTCTTAACTTATCCTGTATCATATTAAGTAGGAGGATAATATGTGGCTACAGACCAGAATGTTCCTGCTTATCGCAGTTCTCTTTGGCATCCTTTACGGTGTGATTACGGGCATCGGTACCTGGATGGGTGCCGGCAGCGCGATTACCTATATTATCATCGGTGTCGTTTTCCTTGGTTTTCAGTACCTGATTAGTCCAGCGATAGTTGGCTGGACAATGAAAATAAAGTGGGTTTCGGAAAAAGAAGCGCCCGAGCTACACCAAATGGTGACGGAACTTGCCGAAAAGGCGCGCCTACCTAAACCCCGCGTCGGTATCTCCCAGCTATCGATACCAAACGCCTTCGCCTTCGGACGAACACGGCGGGATGGTCGAGTTTGTGTTACCCAGGGTATAATGAGACTGCTGAGCCGAGATGAACTGAAGGCAGTGCTGGGGCATGAGCTGTCCCACATCAAACACCGCGACATGATGGTTATCACCTTAATCTCGGTTATCCCGCTGATAATGTACTGGATAGCTTTCAGCATGATGTTCAGAGGGGCTTTTGGTGGCAGCCGACAGGGGGGAGGTGGTTATGCGGCGCTCATCGGATTCGGTGCTTTCATCCTCTATTTCATCACCAATCTCCTGGTGCTTTACGGTTCCAGAATACGAGAGTATTATGCTGACCTGGGTAGTGTTCGGTTAGGTAGTATGCCACATCATCTGGCGACGGCGCTGTATAAGCTGGTCTATGGAAATGCCCGTATGCGCAACAGTGAGGAAATGAGAAAGGTGGAAGGGGTTAAAGCTTTCTTCGTTAACGACCCTTCCCGGGCCTGGAACGAGATTAGAGAGTTATCCCAGATTGACCGGGACATGAGTGGCACCATCGACTATGACGAACTGATGGAACTGCGACAGAAAGAAGTGCGACTGGGTACTTCTCATAAGTTAATGGAGCTTTTTACCACCCACCCCAACATGCTGAAAAGGATAAAGCACCTGTCCACGCTTGCCGTTTGATACTCAGACCAGCCAATTTGCCAAGGTCGTCCTTTCTTGACTTTTCATCAAGCATAAGATAAACTTTACCCTTGGGCGACCGACCGAGGCCAGCTGCTAATAAGTCTGAGAACTTTCCCAAAAAGTCTCAGTTTTATTATGTCAAAAGCAAGACTTTGATGAAGATTGCGATTAGTGGTAAAGGTGGCGTAGGTAAGACTTTATTAGCATCGCTCCTCATCCAAGCATTTGCTGAGTCTGGCTACTCTGTCTTAGCCATCGATGCTGACCCCGATGCTAATCTAGCCGCCACCCTTGGTTTTCCCCACCCCGAGAAGATAGTCCCCATTTCGGAGATGAAAGACCTCATCGCCGAAAGGACGGAAACGCAGCCGGGACAGACCGGTAGCTACTTTAAGTTGAATCCAAAAGTTGATGACCTGCCGGAAAAATATTGGCAGCAACTTGACGGCATCAAGCTAATGGTCATGGGGCGAATCAAACGAGGCGGCAGTGGTTGTTACTGCCCGGAAAATGCCTTATTAAAAGCCCTGGTCAATCATCTGCTCCTGGCCAGAAATGAACTAATCATCATTGATATGGAGGCGGGAATAGAGCACCTGGGACGGGCCACCGCCAGCGCTGTCGACAAGCTGATTGTGGTCGTGGAACCAGGCCGGCGCAGCCTGGAAACCGCCCATACCATCAATGGACTGGCCAAGGACATCGGGTTACCGAATATTGCCGTGGTGGGCAACAAAGTCCGCAACCAAGCAGACCGAGAATTCTTGATTTCCAGTCTACCCGGCTTTGAATTCCTCGGCTTTATCCCTTACGACCAGGCTGTAGTCGATGCTGACCTGGCTAATCTTCCCCTGCTTGATGCCAGCCCACAGGTTACCAATGCGGTGAAAAATATCTATCAGAAGTTGATGCCGGTTACTCCGAAATAGCTCTCAACAAAATTAACAACAAAATAAAAACAATAGGAGGTTTCCGTGGCTTACGATGCAACCAAAATGAAGGACTGGCAAATTGCCGAAGCTGCTGAGGCGAACATGCCAACTCCGGAAGAATGGCGGGAGAGGCTAAACCTGGAGAAGGACGAAATTCTTCCCTACGGGAGAATTGCCAAGCTGGATTTCATGAAGATTATCGAGCGCCTCAAGGATAAACCAGACGGTAAATACATTGAGGTTACCGCCATCACCCCCACCCCCCTGGGTGAGGGGAAAAGTACCACCACCTGTGGACTTATCGAGGGTATGGGCAAGCGGGGCTGGAACGTTGGGGGCTGCATCCGCCAGCCCTCGGGTGGCCCAACGATGAACATCAAGGGAACCGCCGCCGGTGGCGGTAATGCACTGCTTATCCCGCTCACCGAGTTCTCCATGGGTCTCACCGGTGACATCAATGATATCACCAATGCCCATAACCTGGCGATGGTCGCCCTTACTTCCCGAATGCAGCACGAGCGTAACTACAATGATGAACAACTGGACCGGCTCACCAAGATGCGCCGCCTGGACATTGACCCCACCAGAATCGAGATGGGCTGGGTCATGGACTTTTGTGCGCAAACTCTCCGTAATATCATCATCGGTCTTGGCGGCCGTATGGACGGTTTTATGATGCAGTCCAAGTTCGGTATCACCGTCAGCTCAGAGCTTATGGCTATTTTGTCTATCGTCAGAGACCTAGCCGACCTGCGGGAAAGGCTGGATAACATTACGGTGGCATTTGATAAGAGGGGTAACCCCGTTACCACCGGTGATTTAGAGGTGGGCGGTGCTATGACCGCCTGGATGCGCAACACCATTAACCCCACCCTATGCTCCACGGTGGAGTACCAGCCACTAATGGTGCATGCTGGACCATTTGCCAACATTGCCGTGGGGCAGTCATCAATCATCGGCGACCGCGTCGGGCTGAAGCTGTTTGATTATCACGTCACTGAGAGTGGCTTTGGTGCCGATATTGGCTTTGAGAAGTTCTGGAATGTTAAGTGCCGCTTGAGTGGTCTCAAGCCGCATGTGTCAGTGCTCACCACCACTATCCGGGCACTAAAGATGCATGGCGGCGGACCTAAGGTAGTAGCCGGTATAGCCCTACCAGATTCTTACACCAAAGAAGACCTGGGACTCCTGGAGAAGGGCCTGCCAAACGTGTTGCACCACATCAACATCATCAAAACGTCCGGTATAAAGCCGGTGGTGTGCCTCAATCGCTTTGCTACTGACACTGATGCTGAGATTGCCATGGTGCGGAAGGCAGTCGAGGCAGCCGGGGCACGCTGTGCGGTAGCTACCCACTGGGCTGATGGCGGCGACGGCGCTTTAGAACTAGCCGATGTGGTCAAGGAAGCCTGTGGAGAGGTGAACGACTTCAAATACCTTTATCCCATGGAAATGAAACTACGAGATAGGGTGGAAAAGATCGCCAAAACGGTTTACGGGGCGGATGGCGTGTCCTGGACTCCGGACGCTGAGACCAAGGCCAAGACGTTTGAGTCCGATGGTAAATATGATGAATACGCCACCATGATGGTAAAGACCCACCTGAGCCTTACCCATGACCCATCGATAAAGGGAGTGCCCAAGGGCTGGAGCCTGCCCATCCGCGACGTGCTGATTTATTCCGGAGCCAAATTCCTCTGCCCCTGCGCCGGAGCTATTAGCCTGATGCCGGGCACCAGCTCTGACCCTGCCTTCAGAAAGGTAGACGTTGACATCAAGACCGGTAAAGTACAGGGGATCTTTTAGTAGTGCTTTGTTTAAATTTAGAATTTAGGAAGGTAGATGGCGAAAACAGCGCTAGATAAAAAAGTAAAGGTTCACTTCAATCCCGATAATGTTGATATTGTCGTGGAGCAGGGGGAGAACCTTTTGCAAGCTGCCATTGCCGCCGGAGTACGCATCTATGCTTCCTGTGGAGGTGCCGGCACCTGCGGCACCTGTAAAGTCTCGATTGAAAAGGGGGAAGTAGAAACCACCAGAACCGAGAAGCTCTCTGATGAGGAGTACCAGCAGGGAATAAGACAAGCCTGCCAAAGCCGGGTGGTTACTGATTTAACCGTTTATGTTCCGGTGGAGTCAAGGCTGGAGAAAGCGGTTCTCTCCCGCGAACAGAAGAGAGTATCGGAAGTCGTGGCCACCGGCTGGAGATTTACCCCGCCCTTAGGCAAGTTTTTTGTGGAACTGCCGCCGCCCACCCTAGAGGATAATGCCAGTGACCTGTCCCGGCTGCTGCGAGGTTTAAGGCAGCGCTATCACCTGAGCAACCTTTCCGTAGACTTCGAAGTAGTGAAGAAACTGGCTAAGGTTTTACGAGATAGCGATTGGAGAGTCACCGTTACCACTCTCGTCACGGCGGTTAAATCCAGAGCCGGAGACAGGCGCCGGCCGAGAGTGATCAATATTGAACCGGGAGATACCAGAGAAAAGCACTACTCGCTAGCCTTCGACATCGGCACCACCACGGTCTGCGGGCAGTTGCTCGATTTGAATCGAGGTAGGGTTATTGCCGAAAGCATCGCCTACAACGGACAAATAAGCTATGGGGAAGATGTTATTACTCGTATCGCCTACTGCCAGAGACCGAGGGGACTGAAAAAATTGCAGCAGGCAGTCGTTACCACCATCAATGAAATTATCGAGGAACTACTAAGCCAAAGTAAGGTAGCCATAGAACATATCGGTCATATGATGGTTGCCGGTAATACCACGATGACCCAAATCCTTCTCGGTCTGGAGCCAAAATACATCCGGTTAGCCCCCTATACCCCGGTAGCCAATTTCTTCCCTCCGGTGGAAGCCAATTCACTGGGGATTAAGGTCAATAGTCACGCTTATCTTTTCACCTTCCCGGCGGTAGCGAGTTACGTTGGTGGTGATATTGTCTCCGGGGTGGTGGGTGCTGGAGTGCACCAGAGAAAAAACCTGACCTTCTTTATGGACATCGGCACCAACGGGGAGATAGTCATCGGGAACTCAGACTGGATGGCAACTGCTTCCTGCTCAGCCGGTCCGGCTTTTGAAGGCGGGGGGATAAAGCACGGCATCGTCGCCACTGAGGGCGCCATTGAAGATTTTAATATCAACCCCTCAAACCTGGAGCCGAAGATTGGTACTATCGGGGGGAAAAAACCAAAAGGCATCTGTGGTTCAGGTCTGATTAACATCGTTGCCGGGCTACTTGAAGCCGGGGTAATTGGTCAAAATGGCAAATTTAATCGTAATCTACCTACCAAAAGGGTCAGGCAGGGCAACGATGGTTATGAGTATGTCCTTTCCTGGGCGCGAGAAACCCAGATTGGTAAGGACATTGTTATCACTGAAGTAGATATTGATAACCTGATGCGCGCCAAGGCAGCGATGTATGCTGGCTGCCAAACGCTGAGTAAAAGCGTGGGGTTAGGTGGCTGTGATTATGAACAGGTGATTATTGCTGGCGCCTTCGGCAGTAACCTTGATATTGAAAGGTCAATCACCATTGGACTGCTGCCTGACCTGCCCGTGGACCGGTTTATCTTCATTGGTAACGGCTCGCTTCTCGGAGCCAGATTAACCTCTTTCTCCACCGACCTCCTTGATGATGCCCGCAGAGTCGCCCAGATGATGACCAATTTCGAATTGAGTGAAAACGTCGACTTCATGAATAATTATGTGGCGGCGCTATTCTTACCCCACACTCACGCCAGGGAGTTTCCTACGGTGAGTAAAAGGCTAGCCAAGCTGGCAAATGACGATTCTAAGCAGAGGATAACCGCTTGAGTATCAATATTGCCGTCGCCGGAAAAGGTGGTAGTGGTAAGACCACGGTGGCCAGCCTAGTCATCCGCTACTTGATGAGAAATGGCTTGAGGCCAATTCTGGCCGTTGATGCTGACCCCAATGCTAACCTAGGTGAGAGCCTGGGGCTCGGTGTCAGACAGACGGTTGGTTCTATCATTGCCACCTTTAACGAGGAGAAAATAAATATTCCTCCCGGAATGACCAAGGAGGCCTACCTGGAATTTAAATTAAATGATGCCATGGTGGAAAGCAAAGAACTTGACCTGGTAACCATGGGCCGGGGGGAGGGGCCCGACTGTTATTGCTACCCTAACCTGATGCTGCGGAAATTCATGGACAGTCTCAGCGGAAACTATGCCTATATGGTCATGGATAACGAGGCTGGGATGGAGCATCTGAGTCGAAGAACCACCCAGAATATCGACGAGTTACTCCTGATTTCCAACCATTCGGTGAAAGGTATCCGCACCATTGCCCGCCTGAGAGAGTTAGTAAATGAACTCAAACTGGTGGTGAAAAGACAATCAGTAATCATTAATTTCGTTCCCGAAGGGGGAATAGACCCGGTCATCAGTGAAGAACTGACCAAATTGGGTATTGAGTCCGCCACCACTATTCCCTTAGATGAAGCCATCAGCGAATATGACCTCAAATTAAAGCCACTGCTTGACCTGCCCGACTCCAAAGCGGCGAGGGCAATTGACCATTTGATGACCGAACTTCTCAAGACGGAGAAGAGTTACACCACCAAAACTTAATTAGAAGGGGCGAAAAATGACGGCACAAATTATCAGCGGCACGGAAATTGCCAAGCAGATTCGTGAGGAGCTAAAAGAGGAGATTGCGGAACTGAAAGCAAAACATAATTTGGTACCGGGTCTGGTTACTGTCCTCGTCGGTGAGGACCCAGCTTCCCAGGTCTACGTTGGGCAAAAGGAGAAGACGTCCATTGCCCTGGGTATCTATTCAGAAAGGCACGACCTGCCCGCAGAGACCACTCAGGAAGAACTGATGGCGCTAATTGGCAAGCTGAATAAGGACCCCAAAATTCACGGCATTCTGGTGCAACTACCTCTGCCCAAACACCTCAACGAGACCGAGGTTCTCTATGCCATCGACCCGAGAAAGGATGTTGATGGCTTTCACCCGGTGAACGTGGGCAAATTGATGATCGGGGAGCCCGATTATTTACCCTGCACTCCCCACGGCATCCAGCAACTTTTAATCAGGTCTGGGGTTAAGATTGCCGGGGCGGAGGTGGTGGTTCTGGGCCGGAGCAACATCGTGGGCAAGCCGATTGCCAATATTCTGCTGCAAAAGAAAGAGGGGGCCAATGCTACGGTCACGGTGTGCCATACCGGAACGCGCGATATTTCCCTTCATACCAAGCAAGCTGATATAATAATAGTAGCGGCTGGTAAACCAAAAGCATTAACTGCCGATATGGTCAAGGAAGGGGTGGTGGTGGTTGATGTCGGGGTCAATCGGGTCGGCAAAACCCCTGAAGGAAAAGACATTTTGGTTGGCGATGTTGATTTTGATGCCGTCAAAGAGAAGGCCAGCGCGATTACCCCGGTGCCCGGTGGCGTGGGGCCGATGACCATAACCATGCTGATGCTGAATACGGTAAGGGCCGCCAAACTGGCCGCTGGCCTGGCTTAAAAGGAGGAAAAGATGGCAAAGAAAAGCCCAAAAAAGAGCCCTCCAGAGAAAGCTAAAGTGGAAGTATTGGGTGAAACCTACGAGAAGGGTAAGCCCGAGGGTGAGGAGATGGGTAGATGGCGACAGAAACTCAGCAGTAGAGAAGAAAAGCTGAAATACCTGCGAACTGCCGAGAGATACTGGTACGGAAAAGACTGGTTTGGCAGTGAAAGAAGGAAGACGCCCGCCTAAGCAAAGGAGGCAAAATGGCTTTTGAGATTCCCAAGACCGCCTACAGCGGCAAGATTAAAGAGATAAAACTGGGCAAGGGAGATAAGGCAGTAACCGTCGGTGGGGAGACAGCTTACCCTTTCCACCTCTTTGAAGGTGAGATGCCTCATTTACCCAAAATCGCCATGGAGATTTTTGATGCACCCCCCGAGGAGTGGCCTGAGGCTGCCCTCGAGCCTTTTACTGGGGTTACTGACGACCCGGTTGCCTGGGCAAAAAAATGCCTTGATGATTACGGGGCGGAGATGATATGCCTGCAACTGGAAAGCACCGACCCCAATGGACTTGACCGCGGCGCTGACGAAGCTGCCGAGGTAGTCAAAAAGGTAGCCGATGCCATTGATGTGCCACTCATCGTCTGGGGCACGGCTAACCATGACAAAGACATCGAGGTTTTCCGGAAGGTGACCGAGGTCTGTCACGGGAAAAACCTGATTATTGGCCCGGTTGAGGAAGGAGACCACAAGCAGATTGGGGCTGCCGCCATCGGCTATCAGCACACCGTCGCCGCGTCAACACCGATAGACATCAACCTGGCCAAGCAACTCAATATTTTGCTGGGCAACCTCGGCGTTCCTGATGAGCTAATCGTGATGGACCCCACCGTGAGCGGCATTGGCTACGGCATTGAATATGCTTACTCCGTAATGGAAAGAATGCGCATGGCCGCCTTAACCCAGCAGGATGATAAACTCCAGTTCCCCATTATCTGCAATATCGCCAAAGAGGTGTGGAAGACCAGGGAAGTCAAAATCTCAGAAAAAGACGACCCCAAGATGGGCGATGCCAAAAAGAGAGGGATTTTGCTGGAAGCAATGTCAGCGATGTGTCTGCTTCTGGCCGGAGCTGATGTGTTAATCATGAGACATCCCGAGGCAATCAAACTAGTTCAGGAAATGATTGCGGAATTGACCGCTTCCTAAGATAAGTTTAGAGATTGAGAGGAGAGTGAGATGGCAGAAGAACAAGAGAAAGAGAAGGCAAAGAAAAGTATTGACCAAGCTACTGTTGAGATGATTGATAAAGCAACTCAGGATGGAGCTAGAGTTGTTTTTGAGCGAGCCGAGACCACAAAGCCCTGCCCCATCGGGGCTGAGGGCAGTTGCTGCAGTCTCTGTGCGATGGGGCCGTGTCGAGTACCGGTGCCGAAAGGCAGAGAGGAAACAGCAGAAGAAAAGAAGAAGCGAACCGGGGTTTGCGGCGCCACCACCGAGACCATTGCCGCCCGTAACTTTATCCGCAAGATAGCTGCCGGTGCTGCCGCCCACGGCGACCACGGCCGAAGGGTAGTTGAGGCTTTTCTCCTGGCCGCGAAAGGGAAATCACCCGAATTTCAAATCAAAGACGAGCAGAAACTGCTGCAATTAGCCCTTGACCTTGATATCGATATCGGTGACCGCAGCAATAACGAAATCGCCATTGATATTGGCGAAAAGCTTCTGAATGAGTTTGGTAAGCAGGAAGGAGAACTGCTGTTCTTGAAACGGGCGCCTTTAAAGCGCCAGGAAATCTGGCGGCAGCAGGGAGTCGCTCCACGGGGTATAGACCGGGAAGTGGTCGAAGTAATGCACCGCACCCACATGGGTGTTGACCAGGACTACCAGAACCTGCTCCGTCAGGGGACCAGAGCTGCCCTGTGTGATGGCTGGGGTGGCAGCATGATTGCCACCGAACTTCAGGATATTCTCTTTGGCACCCCAGCACCAGTGCTCAGTCAGATAAACCTCGGGGTGCTCAAGGATGACGAAGTGAATTTCATCATTCACGGTCACGAGCCTCACCTTGCCGAAATACTGGCAGTGGCGGCGCAGGACCCTAAAATGATTGAATACGCCAAATCCAAAGGCGCCAAGGGAATAAACCTGGCCGGTATGTGCTGCACCGCCAATGAGATATTGATGCGCCACGGAGTACCGATTGCGGGGAATTTCCTGCAACAGGAACTGGCGATAGTTACCGGGGCGGTGGAAGGGATGGTGGTAGACGTCCAGTGCATCATGCAGGGGCTGGTCGATGTCGCCAAGTGCTACCATACCAAAGTCATCACCACTGACCCAAGAGCCCATATCGAGGGCGCCACCCATATGGAGTTTGACGAGCGCCAGGCTATGGAGTCAGCCAAGGCGATACTCAAAGCCGTGATTGATAACTTCCCCAACCGGGGCAAGAACGTCCGCATACCGAGTCATAAATCCGACCTGATTGCTGGCTTCAGTCATGAAACGATCAACTACTTATTGGGCGGTCTTTTCCGTGCCTCCTACCGACCATTAAACGATAACATCATCAACGGCCGTATCCGGGGTGTCGCCGGGGTCGTTGGCTGCAGCAATGCCCGGGTTACCCACGATGATGTTCATGTTACTCTGGTCAAGGAATTGATTAAAAACGATGTGCTGGTACTGGAAACCGGCTGCGCCGCCATGGCCTGTGCCAAGGCGGGATTAATGGTTCCCGAGGCAGCTAAAGAGTACGCCGGCGAGGGGCTGGCTTCAGTCTGTGAGGCGGTGGGTATCCCGCCGGTACTGCACCTTGGTGCCTGCATTGATAACAGTCGCATCCTGATAGCGGCGACCGCCATGGTCAAGGATGGTGGTTTAGGTGATGATATCAGCGACCTGCCCGCCGCCGGGGCAGCGCCGGAGTGGATGAGCGAAAAAGCCATTTCTATCGGTGAGTACTTTGTTGCCTCTGGCGTCTTCACCATCTTTGGGGTTACCTGGCCCACCACCGGCAGCAAAGAGGTAACCGATTACTTGTTCAAGGACTATGAGGAGAAGTACGGTGGGATGTGGGCCTTCGAGCCTGACCCGATGAAAATGGCTCAGCTCATCATCGCCCATATTGACAAGAAGCGTAAAGCCCTGGGCATTGATAAGGCCAGAGAGAGGGTTCTCTACGATATGGCAATGAGGCGTGAGCTAGAATCAGTCTAAACGATATGGTTAAAGAGAGAGAAGGGGGTTAAGAAGTATGTCTAAGATTATTGCCTCAGCCGCGATTAGAGGTGCCTATAAAATTGTGGGCCAAGCAGAAGAAAAGTGGCAACAGGCAATGGACAAATGGGGAGCCAACGAACCGGTCGGCTTCCCCAATACGGCTTACTATCTCCCGGTAATTTACGGGATTTTGGGGGAAAAGGTAGCCAAGCTGGGTGATATGGAAGCGATACTGAAAAGGTGCAAATCCCTGCTCCCACCACCAGTACGGGAAGAGCATCCTCTACCCTACCTCGCACCCGCCCTCGATGCCGGTATGGCTACCTTCTTCGCCGAAGAAATCATTGAAGCCATAAGGTATCTTGAACAGCCTAACTTTTACCTTCAGGGAGAAGATGTTAGCGATGAGAATATCTGGCTCGGGGCAGCCAATGATGTCATCCTCAGAAAGAGGGGCATTGAGTTCGTCGATGGCACCGCCCCTGGCTTTGCTGCCGTCCTCGGTGCGGCACCGACCAATGAAATCGCAGTACAAATCGCGCAAGAGCTCCAGCAGAAGAACATTTATGTCTTTATGGCTGCTGCGCATGACGGCAAGCGGTTCTCGGAGCAGCTTGTGGAAGCGGGGGTGCAGATTGGGTGGCCAACCCGCCTGGTCTCGTATGGTCCGGAGATAAGTTCGGCGGTATTCGCTATGGGCTTTGCCACCAGAGTGGCCATGTCCTTTGGTGGTATTGAACCTGGTGACTATCGAAAAGTCCTTATCTATAATAAGGACCGGGTCTTTGCCTTCGCTCTGCCGCTGGGCTATGTCAACGATGAGTGGTACGCCAATGCTGCCGGGGCAATCAACTGGGGGTTCCCGACCATTGCTGATACGCCAATACCCGAGGTCTTGCCCACCGGAATTACCACCTACGAGCACGTGGTCTCCAATATCGCCCACGACCAAATCGTCGCCAAAGCGATTGAGACCAGAGGGCTCAAGGTTACCGTCGCTGAGTTACCGATTCCAGTGGCTTTTGGGCCTGCCTTTGAAGGGGAAAGGGTGCGCGGCGAGGACATCTATCTGGAAACTGGCGGTGGCCGAACACCGATGGTGGAGTGGGTTACCAGCAAAAGAATGGAAGAGGTGGAAGACGGTAAGATTGAGGTCATCGGGCCAGAGATAACTGATGTTCAGGCCGGTTCCCAGCTACCTCTGGCAATAGCCGTTGAGGTCGCCGGCCGAAACATGCAGGAGGACTATGAGCCCATCTTGGAGCGGCAAATTCACCACCTGATAAACTACGCCCAGGGGTTAATGCACATTGGGCAGCGGGACATTGCCTGGCTGCGGGTCAGTAAACAGGCGGTGGAAAAGGGGTTTAAACTGTCCGATATTGGGACCATTCTCCATGCCAAACTGCACCAGGATTTTGGTCGCATATTTGATAAGATGCAGGTAAAACTCTATACCGAAGAAGACAAGGTTAAAGAGGTAGTGGAAAAGGCCAAAGCGGTCTACGGCACGCGAGATGCCCGCATTGAAGGTATGACCGATGAGACTACCGACATCTATTACTCGTGCACCCTGTGTCAGTCCTTTGCCCCCAGCCATGTCTGCGTCATCAGTCCGGAGAGAACAGGACTCTGCGGTTCTTATAACTGGATGGACTGCAAGGCAGCCTACGAGATTAACCCCACCGGCCCGAATCAACCAGTGCCCAAGGGAGAGACCCTCGATGCCAAGCTCGGGCAGTGGCAGGGAGTAAATGAATTTGTGGTTAAGGCTTCTCGCGGTAAGATAGACCACTATAACTTTTACAGCATTGTCAATGACCCGATGACCACCTGTGGCTGCTGTGAGTGCATTGCCGTCATTCTGCCCCTGTGTAACGGGATAATGACGGTGAATCGGGAATACGCGGAAGATACTCCCTGCGGAATGAAGTTCACCACTCTGGCGGGGACGATTGGTGGCGGGGTAAGTACTCCCGGCTTTGTTGGTCACGGTAAGTACAATCTCACGCAGCGAAAATTCGTCATCGGCGATGGCGGTCTCTTAAGAATGGTCTGGATGCCCAAGATGCTCAAGGAGGAGATTGCCGAGCGACTTAAGGCCAGAGCCGAGGAGATGGGTGTACCTACCCTGCCGGATATGATTGCCGATGAGACGATTGGTGTTACTGAAGAAGAAATTCTCCCCTTCCTACAAGAGAAGGGACACCCCGCTCTGACGATGGACCCAATCCTGGGCTAAGAAAGGAGTGTGACCATGCCACTTACCGGAATAGAGATATTCAAACTGCTGCCCAAGACGAACTGTGGTGACTGTGGCGTGCCTACCTGTCTTGCCTTCGCCATGAATCTGGCTTCAGGTAAGGTGGAGTTAAGCGCCTGCCCGCATGTCTCCGAAGAGTCGAAAGAAAAATTGGCTGAGGCATCAGCACCACCCATTCTGCCAGTTACGATTGGGTCTGGTGAGCGAGCTCTAAAGATCGGTGGTGAGACGGTCATGTTTCGCCACGAAAAAAGGTTTGAGAATCCCCCCGGTCTGGCTATGCTCATCAAGGATAACATGGATGAGGCTGAGGTCAACGCCAGACTGGAGAAATGCAAGCAGCTTCAGTATGAAAGAGTCGGGCTTACCCTCCGTCCTGAGTTGGTGGCAGTAAAAGCTGAGTCCGGAGACGCCGCCAAATTTGAGGGCGTCGTGAGCAAAGTTAAGCAAAATAGTGATTGCGGCCTTATCCTGATGAGCGATAATCCCGATATCTTAGCCCCCGGCGTAAAAGCCTGCGCTGACCGGAAACCACTGCTCTATGCTGCTACTAAAGATAACCTGGACCGCGTTGCCGAACTAGCCAAGGAGAACTCGTGTCCGGTAGCGGTGAAGGCCTCCGGTCTCGAGGAGCTTGCCGAACTGACCACTAAATTAACCGAGGCCGGACTAAAAAACATTGTCCTTGATTCCGGGTCAAGAACCACCCGCCAGGCACTTGAGGACCAGGTAATCATCCGCAGTGCCGCACTGAATAAAAAGTTCCGTCCCCTGGGTTTCCCAACCATCACTTTCCCCAGCGAGATGACGGATAACCCGATGAAAGAAGCGGTGATTGCCTCGATGTTTATCGCCAAGTATGGTGGCATTATCGTTCTCTCCGACTTCAAGGGGGAAAGCCTGTTCCCGCTGCTCGTGGAAAGGATGAATATCTTTACCGACCCGCAGCGACCGCTGGCGACCTCGGAAGGAATCTACGAGATTGGTGGCCCGTCGGAAAATTCTCCGGTGCTGATTACGACCAACTTCTCGCTGACCTACTTCCTCGTCTCCGGCTACCTGGAAACCAGCCGGGTTCCCAGCTGGCTTCTGGTCAAGGACACGGAAGGACTTTCGGTGATGACCGCCTGGGCTGCCGGTAAGTTCAGTGCTGATATTATCGCCCCCTTTGTCAAGAAGTGCGGCATTGAAAGTAAAATCAAACACAAGAAACTAGTTATTCCCGGCTATGCTGCCGTGGAAAGCGGGGGCTTGGAAGAGGAACTATCCGGCTGGGAGATTCTGGTTGGTCCCAGAGAAGGGGCTCATATTCCAGCCTATGTCAAGGCATGGACACCATAGGAGGGGAAAAATGATTCTCATCGGGGAAAACATAAATGTTATGTCGCAGACCATCGGTCCGGCACTGAAAGAGCGGAATCCCAAACCGATTCAGGAACTGGCCAAAGCCGGAGCTGAAGCCGGGATGGACTATCTTGACCTCAATATTGGCCCGGCCCGCAAGACCGGAGAAGAGCTAATGCCCTGGGTAGTTAATACGGTGCAAGAGGTTACCGATAAGCCATTATCTCTCGATACCACCAACTTAGCCGCGATGGAAGCGGGACTGAAGACAGCGAAAAGCAAGCCGCTCATCAATTCGGTTTCACTGCAAACGGATAGAATGGAACCGGGATTAAAGCTAGCCAAGCAATATAATGCCGATGTCATCGGTCTTCTCTGGGGTGCAGAAGGAATGCCGCGTGATGCCAATGAACGGGCGATGCATGCCGTTAACTTCGTTTATCAAGCCAATGAGATCGGCGTCCCCAGTGAGAATATCTGGATTGATCCTATTGTCAGCCCGGTGTCAGTAGAAATAAACCAGGTTAAAGCCTGCATCGAGTTCATGGCCATGCTGGGGGAAATTGCCCCGGGGTGCAAATCTACGGTGGGCTTATCCAATATTTCCAACGGTACTCCCACCCCCCTCCGACCATGGCTTAATCGAACTTATATGATCATGCTCATGAGATACGGACTATATTCGGCTATCGTCGATGCCTTTGATGCTGACCTGATCAAGATTGCCAAAGGTCAACGGCCGGAAATCGTTGCTTTAGTGCACCGGGTAATGGATGGCGAGAAGCCCGACTTCTCTTCTTTAACTGAGGAGGAGATTAAATACGCCAAATCGGTCAGGGTGCTGACCGGTGAATCACTCTACTCTCACTCCTGGCTGGAGATATAAGTCAAGAGGCCTCAAAATAAATAAAAATAAATAGGGAATTTTAGAGGGGCGAAGTCCCCTCTTCAAAACCTCTTTCCTCTCCCCTTCACAAGGGGAGAGGGATAAAGGGTGAGGAGTTAAACAACTTTCAGAAAATTACCGATACCAGATGGAAAGTAAAACTTTGACATTGCCGATTAGCCAGAATGATGAATATGGTTACGAGCTTGCTTACCGGCTGGCTGGTGAACAGCTGGCTCAGATTGATGATATCGAGGAACAGTGCCGCAAAAGCGGTACTCAGTATTTAGACTCCCAAAAAGCAATTGTCATCGAATATTTAAACCAACAATACCTGATTACGCTGGTCAATATTAGGGTCTCTTTAATGGACAAAGAGGAGGAGGTTCCGTTATTAGACAAGATTCTCCTGCTTCATTATTTCATTCAGGCAAAGGGTACCCCAATCTCGAACCAGCTGATATCCTTCAAGGAGCTGCCCGAAGGAGCTGGCTATTTCCCGACCTTCTACCAGAGAGCCATCAAGCCACTGGTTACTTACTTTGGCAATGAACCCCACCGATTAATAGATATGGCTAGATTATTGAATGGACACGAAGCTGATTATGGTGATGCCTCGGTAACCATTAACGCTTTAAGTCGGGTGCCGCTAACTCTGGTCCTGTGGCAGGGTGATGCTGAATTTCCTCCCGAAGGAAGCATCATGTTTGACCGCACTATCTCCGATTATCTCCCTACCGAGGACATCATTTTTCTCTGCCAGACTACTGCCTGGAGGTTAGTCAAACTGCTAAAGTCGGCAGGCAAACTCTGAGCAATTAACGAGGTGCAGCATGGAAATGATTACTTTAACCATTGACTTTAAAAAGATCGAAGCCGGCGAGGAAATGACGGTGCTGGAGGCAGCGATAAAGGCGGGTATTTACATCCCGGCTTTATGCTACCACCCCATGCTGACCCCCGACGGCTCCTGTCGGCTCTGTCTGGTTGAAATTGAGGGCATGGTTGAGCTCGCCACTGCCTGCAACACCAAAGTTTCTAGAGGCATGGTGGTGCGTACTGACACCATTCAAGTATTGAAGGAACGCTGGGAGGCACTCAAAAAAGTCCTCGCCTATCATCCCTGTGAGTGCCTTATCTGCGAGCGCCGCGACCGCTGTGGACCCTATGACATCTGCCTGCGCAATGTGGCGGTAACCCAGCGCTGTGTGCTCTGCCCTTACAACGGGCAATGCGAATTGCAGCAGGTAGTTGATTACATCGGGCTGGAAGGAGAAGAGGTTGCCTGGCAGTACCGGGAGTTGCCGGTTGATAGAGATAACCCGCTTTATGAGCGTGATTATAATTTATGCATCAGCTGCGCCCGGTGCGTCAACGCCTGCAAGGAACTGCGGGGCATTGAAGCCATTACTATGATTGACCACGACGGGCAGCGCTGGCCTGAGCCATCCGATGGTAAATCGCTCATCAGTTCCGGCTGCAAGTACTGCTGTGCCTGCGTTGAGGTCTGCCCGACCGGGGCTTTAATCGACAAGGATGCCAAGTGGCGACCGGAAATTAACCGTGAGGAGCTGACCAATCCCTGTAGCTACGCCTGCCCCGCTCATATTGATGTCCCCCGCTATGTCAGGCTCTGCGGTGAGGGAAAATTTGCCGAGGCGCTCGCCGTAATCAGGGAAAAAGTTCCCTTCCCTGGAGCCCTCGGCCGTGTTTGCATCCACCCCTGCGAACAGGCCTGCCGCCGCGAGGCTCTAAATGCGCCGATTTCGATAAAATTTCTCAAGTGGGCGGCGGCGGAACGTGATGACCAGCAATGGAAGCA
>JBHIDQ010000002.1:0-34404 GCA_046760155.1 Dehalococcoidales bacterium
GTAATTATGTGATTCAAATCAAAATGAAGGAAATCTTTGGCTTGCTCAAAGTCACGAATTGTCTCCCTTGCCTTTGGAGATATACGAGGCCAAATTTTGACCTTTAATTTGGGTAACTTGGACATTTCGCCACCTCTCTTTTCGTCTTCTTATAGACCGCAATTGTTTTAGCTGTGTCTTGTTTCCTTGCTGATTCTATAGTACCACCACCGATAACAATATCGCCATCATAAAAGACGATTGCCTGTCCTGGAGTAATGGCCAGTTGCGGTTCGGCGAACTTTACATAAACCCTATCTTCGTCTAGAGGTGTTATGGTTGTTTCTGCCTCAGGGTGACGGTACCTCACCTTAGCCTTGGCGGTGATGGACTGAGTTGGCCTAGCTATACTTATCCAGTTTAAGTGGTTAGCGATAAGCTCATCGCCAAGCACTTTCTCTTTGTTGCCCACGATAACGGCGTTTCTTTCCGGCTCGATGGCAATGACATATAATGGCTCCTTGGCGGATATTCCCAGTCCCTTGCGCTGGCCAATGGTATAAAACATGATACCCTGGTGATTGCCTAAAATGCTCCCCCGTTCATTCAGAATTGGCCCTGGCTTGGCGGCTTGAGGGATATAATCCTTCAGGAACTCAGGATAATCATCATCGGGAATAAAGCAAATTTCCTGGCTTTCCGACTTATCAGCAACCGGCAAGGCTAATTCTCGGGCGCTTTCCCTCACCTTCTCTTTGGTACGGTTGCCTATGGGAAACAGGATGTGGCTTAATTGCTTCTGGGTTACCGGATAGAGAAAATAGGACTGGTCTTTCTGCTGGTCAACTCCCTTCTTGAGGAGGTGTCTTCCTGTAGTCTCATCTTTTTCCACTCTGGCGTGATGTCCGGTGGCGATAAAATCAGCACCCAACCCCTTAGCTTTTTCCAGTAGTGCCTCAAACTTGATATACTGGTTGCACCGGATACAGGGATTTGGTGTTCTCCCCAGGCGATATTCCTCAGAAAAATCAGCGATAACTTTTCGGGCAAAAATATCCCTGAAATTCATGACATAGTGAGGGATACCCAGCTTATAGGCAACCTTTTTGGCATCTTCTACAGCGCCAATGCCACAGCAGCCACCAAATCTGTCCTCATCCTTACCTGAGGGCCAGATTTGCATGGTAACCCCAATCACCTGATAGCCTTCTTCCTTGAGTAGCGCCGCGGCTACCGATGAATCGACACCACCACTCATGGCGATAACTACTTCGGCCACTGCTTCTCCTTTATCAAATAAGGTTGCCTAAGATTGAGACTTAACATTGAATAATCTTTTAGTTGGAAAACTGAATTAGCCTAATCCTTGCTGATAGCGTTTGGCGATTTCAATGGCTATGCCAGCTATTTCCACGGCATCGTTGCCAAGGGCCACAGACAGTGGCTCCTTCCCCCAACCCTCTCCCTCATAAAACAGCTTGGGTACGCCACCGGAACTGGTAACCAGTTGCTTAACCTTCCAAGGCATGGAACTTCTGTCTTTCTCTGCTACCTCAGCTGGTTCCTTGGTGCGGTCAATCCAGCCCAAAAGTAGGTCCTTCTCAGCACAGTACTTTTGCATTACCCTAATCACAGTGTCATCGCATTTAAAGTTTATGCCGGCATTAATCGTGGGGTCGTACTTACGCACTTCAATAATCAGTCGGGCCATATGGTCTGACGCTCCCCATCTGGGCAGACCGGGGGCACGCGGGAAACCCTGCACGGCGGTTATCCGACCATCTACCGCCGCTACCTCGTCTGGTGTTTTGGCTCCCGGCAGGGCATATACTAAATTAACCCTTACTTCAGGCATGAGAAGGGAAAACTCAGCACAATTCTGTAGCATGGCAACGGCGCGGACTAAATTACCCAGCACCATTTCTGCCTGTTGGCTATTATTCAATCTTATCCCTCCAGCGTGCTGAAGTAGACTGCCCAGAATTGGTCTATCTTGGCTGATGTCAGCTCGTCCTTGTCCGATAGTTAGTTGAAGTGGTTAGCGGTGGCTTTTCATCAGTGGTGACATGGCTCTGAGCTTGGTGACAATTCGGGGCAATACCTCCAGAACCCGGTCTATTTCTTCTTCTGTAGTCCACTTGCCTAAACTAAACCTCAGGGAGCTATGTGCCTGTAGTGGCGGCAGTCCTAGTGCCAGCAGAACATGGGATGGTTCGGTGACTGAGGAAGTACAGGCGGAACCGGTAGAAACACAAATACCCTCTAGGTCAAGATTCAGACACATTGACTCTCCTTCGGCATAGGAAATACTGACATTGACATTGTTGGGTAGCCGGTTGGTCGGATGGCCGTTAAGGCGAGTGTGGTCAATTTGCGCCAGCAGACCGCTGATTAACTTATCACGAAGATAAGTCACCCGTTCGGCTTCTTCACCCATTTCTTGCTGGGCAATCTCGACTGCTTTAGCAAAGCCGACAATGCCGGGAACATTTTGGGTACTAGCTCGCCGGCCTCTCTCCTGTTCCCCACCATGCATAAAGGAGAGCAGTTTGGTACCTTTTCTAATATATAATGCGCCGACTCCCTTAGGACCGTAAAGCTTATGGGCTGATATGGAGAGTAAGTCCACCCCGAGCTCATCCACGCTTACTGGAATGTGTCCCACCGTCTGGACGGCATCAGTATGAAAATAGATTCCAGCTTCTTTAGCAATCTTACCTATCTCGGCTAGTGGCTCAATAGTGCCTATTTCGTTATTCGCCTGCATTACTGAAATCAGAACGGTTTCATTGGTGATTGACTTGCGAACCTCATCAAGGTCAACCATACCGTACTCGTCTACTGGTAGATAGGTTACCTTGAACCCCTTTGTTTCCAGAAAGTGGCATGTCTCTAGCACCGCGTGGTGCTCAATGGTGGTAGTGATGATGTGATTGCCCTTGCTCTCGTTGGCGTAGGCGACTCCCTTTATGGCAAAGTTATCTGCCTCAGTGCCACCACCGGTGAAGACGATTTCCTCATCCTGGGCGTTAAGAAAGTCGGCAACAGTAACTCTTGCTTCCTCAATAGCCCCTTTTGCCTCCTGGCCACAGGCGTAGATGCTGGAAGGGTTACCAAAGACTTCGGTAAAGTAGGGTAGCATTGTCTTCACTACTTCGGGATGCGTTGGTGTGGTGGCGGCATAATCCAGATATATTCTTTCCATTCTAACCCTCCGTAATGTCTCCGTTGGCTGGGTCGACTCTTACCCCCTTGCTGGTCACCCAGGCGATGCCATGTTCAATGTCTTCTTCGTTACCCTCCAACTCAAGCATGATCCAGCCTTCATCCTCGGACAAGGCGGCACGGCGAATATTAGTCACGATGTTGAACTGTTGCCCGAGGTTATAAATGATGGGCTCCTGAATCTGCTCTTGGGTAAAGGTAAACATGACACGTCGCTTGGTCATCTCACTCCTCTTCCGACTCAAGTTCTTGCTCCATTTTCTTTCTTTCTTTGACTAATTCATCCTGGGGGGTAGTTATACCACTTGAGCGTTCCAGCTTTTCTAAACGCTCTTCTAGCTTGTCCTGCTCCTTTAGAACTAATCGGATAGCTTCGGTCACCGGGTCGGGTAATTTCCCGTGTTCTAAGTCCATAATTGGTTTATGGTGATCTTCCACGGCTCTTCCTGGAATACCGACGACCGTGACCCCAGGTGGTACTGACTTGATGACTACTGAACCCGAGCCAATCCGGGCGCCATCACCGATAGTGATCGCCCCTAGAGCCACTGCTCCGGCGCCGATTACCACGTTATTACCAATGGTGGGATGACGCTTCTTTTTCTCGGTAGTGGTTCCACCCAGAACTACTCCCTGATACAGCAGGACGTCATCACCGATTTCAGATGTTTCCCCAATGACGACTCCGGCACCATGGTCAATGAAGAATCGCCGGCCGATTCTAACTCCGGGGTGGATTTCGATTCCAGTCAAAAAACGATTAATCTGGGATAGAATGCGAGCGAACAGCCGAAGCTTATGCCGCCAGAGGAAATGAGCCAAGCGGTGAAACCATAAGGCATGTAATCCAGGGTAGCACAGGAGAACTTCAGCTACGCTCCTTGCTGCCGGGTCTTTGGCAAATACCGTCTGAACGTCTTCCCTTAAAGTTTTAAACATGATGCACTATTCTACTTTACTTTGCTAAAAAAGAAAAATCCCTTTAGTATATTATACCTCTTTTTGATGTGTTCTGCGTAGATTGAAGCTCTTGGGAAAGCCAAGTAGATAAGTAGTGCTCACCGATGTCAGGCTAATTTACTCCTTCGGCACTACTTACCTAAATGGCTACAATACGGGCAATTTGGATCTCGCTCGACGGTAAGTTTGGTGAACTCAAGATTGAGCCCATCATAGATTAATAATTTATTGGTTAATAGTTCACCAATGCCCACGATGTATTTAATTACCTCGGTCGCCTGGAGGCAGCCGATGACGGCAGAGGCCACTCCAATGACCGGGAATTTGCCCTGAGTGACGCGCCCCTGGTAGACACACCATAGGCAGGCTGTTTTGCCTGGGATTATAGTCATCGCCCTGCCTTCAAAGCCGTAAACTGCCCCGTGAAAAAAGGGGATATTTTGGTCTATCGCTGCCTGATTCAACAGGTATCGGGAAGGCAAGTTGTCCATGGCATCAACGATTAAGTCATAGCCGTCCACCAGTTGGGAAACATTATCTTCGGTTATCGTTTCGGCAATCGCTTCGATGTTTACCCATTGGTTTAGGTTCTTAAGCTTCTCCACTGCCGAATCACCCTTTCTTTTCGCTATGTCCTCGTCTCCGTGCAAAATTTGACGATTCAGGTTACTAAGCTCTACCCGGTCGCCATCAACTAATCGTATCATGCCAACCCCGGCGGCAGCCAAGTATATCGATATTGGACAGCCTAGTCCCCCGACACCAGCAATAAAAACTTTGGCCCGCTTGAGCTTTTCTTGCCCTGCCTCTCCGACTCCTTTAATGATTATTTGCCGGTTATATCTTTCCAGCTCGCTTTTGGTCAGCATAGCTTTTAGTACTCCTCTTAAACTTAGGCGTAATATAACGCGGTAACATTGCTGCGTTTCTCATTGTAGCAGGTACTGGTTAGTAGTTAAAGTGCAGCAGAGCTTTCTTTGGTCAGGATAGACTCTGGCAGTTCGCGTGATTAGGTGGTATCATAGGGAAACAAATTAAGCAAGAGGTGACAAATTGCCAATAAAGATTGGTTTTTTAGGTGCTACCCGTAATGTTACCGGTTCTCAATATTTAGTGGAGGCAAACGATGTCAGACTTTTGGTGGACTGCGGGATTTATCAGGAAAGAGAGTTTAAGAGCCGAAACTGGGACTCTTTCCGTTTTTCACCGCATAGCCTAGATGCCGTTCTGCTGACTCATGCGCATCTTGACCACTGTGGATTGCTTCCCAAACTGGTTCGTGATGGCTTCCGCGGCAGAATTTACTGCACGGGCGCTACTGCCGAGATTGCTCAAATCATGCTCCTTGATTCGGCAAGGTTACAAGAAGAAGACGCCGAGTTTAAAAAGCAGAGACATCAGCGAGAGGGTAGAAGGGGCCCATTCCCTGAAGTACCACTCTATACGATTGACGATGCTGAAGCGGTATTCCCGTTGCTGACGACGGTAAAATACGGAGAGGCTGTTCAGATAGGTGACGGCGTCGAAGCTGCCTTCTATGACGCTGGGCATGTTCTTGGCTCGTCGATGATAGAAGTCATGGTGAGTCAGGGCAGCGAAAAAAAGACGGTTCTGTTTTCTGGGGACGTTGGCAGCCGAAATAAGCCGATATTACGGGACCCGACCATCTTTGACGAGGCTCATTATGTGGTGGTTGAGTCCACATATGGGGACAGGCTTCACGAGAAGCCGATAGACATAGGTGACAGTCTTGCCGAGATTATAAATTCCACCTGGAAAGCCAGAGGAAACATAATTATACCTAGCTTTGCTTTGGAACGAGCTCAGGAAGTCCTGTATTATCTGAACGAATTGCTGCTAGAAGATCGTATTCCACATCTTAAAGTATTTGTTGATAGCCCTATGGCAAACAGTATCACGGAAGTATTTGAACATCATCCTGAATTGTATGATGAAGAAATGGCGGAACTAATACGCCAGAAAAAGTCTCCGTTTGATTTTCCTGGTCTTGAGCTGGTCCGGACAGTGGACGAATCGAAGGCGATTAATCATATAGTGGGAACTGTTCTGGTAATAGCTGGCTCTGGAATGTGTACCGGTGGCAGAATAAAGCACCATCTCGTCACCAATATTTCTAGGCGGGAGAGCACGGTACTTTTCGTGGGGTATCAGGCAGTTGGCACGCTGGGAAGAAACATTGTTGACGGTACTGAAAAAGTAAGAATACTAGGGCAGCACTATCCGGTGCAAGCAAGGATAGCGATGCTTAATGGTTTTTCAGCTCATGCCGACAGAGATGGGCTTTTCCGTTGGCTTTCCGGACTTAAAAATCCCCCTAGGCATCTATTTGTTGTTCACGGAGAAGCCAGAGAAGCTCAGCAATTTAGCGATTTCCTGAAAGAGAAGACCGGCTGGCAAATATCGGTACCAGAGTATGGCAGTGAGTCCCTCTTGGAATAATTATTTTGAAAGTAAGCTAGGGCATTGGTAAAATATGAGGCATGGAAACCGAATTTCGTCGTTTGCCCAGTGTTGATAGAGTTCTCACCGCTAAGCGGCTGAAGCAACTTGGGGAGGCTTATCCCCATAACTTGTTGGTAGACTTGGTGAGACAACAACTCGAACGCGAGCGCCTTGCTATCGCTGCTGGTAAGTTAGCTTCTTCTTTGACGAAGATAGTGGACTCCATATGTGCTCAAATACAGGCTTTAGAAAATCCCAGCCTACGTCCGGTAATCAATGCCACTGGGGTAATCCTGCATACTAACCTGGGGCGAGCTCCGTTAAGCCAAGAGGCGATAGCAGTGATGGATACCACTGCTAAGGGCTACTCTAATCTCGAGTTTGACCTGAGCAGCGGGACACGTGGTTCTCGCCAGGTTCATATCGAGCCACTCTTGTGTCAGCTAACCGGGGCGGAGGCGGCACTGGTGGTAAACAATAATGCCTCTGCGGTGCTGCTGGGTCTTACCGCCTTAGCCAGAAGAAAGGAGGTAATCGTCTCCCGGGGTCAGGCGGTGGAGATTGGTGGTGGCTTTCGTATCCCTGATGTCATGCGCCAGAGTGGTGCCAAGCTGATTGAGGTGGGGACGACTAACTGCACCTACCTTAGTGATTATGAACTGGCGATTAGCCCGCAGACAGCGGTGCTCATGCGGGTGCATTCCAGTAACTTCAGCCTAGTTGGGTTTACCAATGAGGTTAGCTTTGAGGATTTGGTGGCACTGGCTAAACGAAATAACCTGCCTGTATTCGATGACCTAGGTAGTGGCTGCTTCTTGGACACGACTGAATTCGGGCTTGCCCCGGAGCCGATGGTGCCACAAAGCGTTGCCCTTGGTGCTGGACTTACCTTCTTTTCTGGAGATAAGCTGGTGGGTGGTCCTCAAGCTGGGATTATCGTGGGTAAGAGGCAGTTTATGGATAAGCTACGGAAACACCCACTGGCTCGGGCAGTGCGCATCGATAAGGTAAGGTTAGCTGGTCTGATAGCTACCTTGATTCACTACTTGAAAGATGAAGCAACGACTAAGATACCGGTATGGCGCATGATTTCAGCACCAATGGCGGAGATTGATCAGCGGGCGAGACAGTGGGCACAGACACTCGGTGACCTGGCTCAGGTGGTAGAAGGCGAGACGATGATAGGTGGTGGTAGCCTGCCCGGAGGAACTCTGCCGACAAGACTGGTGGCGATTGGCGACAAAAAAGACCGAAATGTGGCTCAAAGATGGAGTCGAAAACTGCGGTCTCAGGAGATACCTATTGTCGGGCGGATCAGTGATGATGTGCTGCTCCTTGACCCGCGCTCGGTGCTTCCGGAAGAAGATGCGATGGTGCTGAAGGCGCTTCAGAATTTAGCCTCCGGTTAAAAACATGCTTAACGGTGGAAGGCAGAGGCGATGTTTGTCATAGGTACCGCTGGTCATATCGATCACGGCAAGTCAGTTTTGGTACAGGCTCTTACTGGGATAGACCCCGACCGGCTACGCGAGGAAAAAGAGCGCGGCATGACCATTGACCTCGGTTTCGCCTGGCTTAAGCTACCCAGTGGACGGGAGGTGGGCATCGTTGATGTCCCCGGACACGAGCGATTTGTGAAGAATATGCTGGCCGGGGTGGGTGGTATTGACTTAGCCTTACTTATTGTCGCCGCCAACGAGGGAGTGATGCCACAGACCCAGGAACACTTAGCCATTTTAGACTTGCTGGAAATACGGAGAGGAATTGTGGTCATCACCAAAAAGGACTTGGTGGACGAGGAATTGCTGAGCTTGGTCAGGATGGAGATGGAGGAGCTGCTCAGTACTACGACCTTATCTCAAGCACCCGTTGTTGCTGTCTCCGCCTTAACTGGAGAAGGTCTACCGGAATTAGTTTCGGCGATTGATGAACTCTTGGGTTCTACTGAGCCGAGGCGTGATTTCGGTCGCCCGAGACTTGCTATCGACCGGGTTTTCACCATGGCTGGCGCTGGCACCGTGGTTACCGGGACATTAATTGATGGCTCGCTCTCGGTAGGACAGGAGGTAGAGATTGTCCCGGCAGGCTTGAAATCACGCCTGCGGGGATTACAAACGCACAAGACCCGTATCGAGACGGCCACACCGGGGAGTCGGGTGGCAGCTAATCTGGTCGGCGTTAATACCTCCCAGTTGCAACGTGGTGATGTGCTCACCAAGCCGGGCTGGCTCATACCGACGACAATGTTAACGGTTAAGCTTCACCTGCTTCACTACTTGCTGCGCCCGTTGCGACATAGTGCCGTGGTTAGCTTTCATACTGGGGCTGCCGAGACAATGACCAAAGTCCGTCTGCTGGAGGCAGATGAACTTTCGCCGGGAAAATCTACTTGGGCTCAGTTGTTACTTGACCGACCGGTGGCGGTAGTCAAAGGGGACCATTTCATCATTCGCTCACCTATGGAAACCTTGGGTGGTGGTAAAATCATTGATTCCCACGCTAGGCGACTTCGCCGTTTTCAGCCCGATGTTATTGAGAACCTGAGGGCAAGGGAGGAAGGTACCACTGAAGAAGTCATCCTGGCGCTTCTGGAGACAAAGCAGCCTCTGGAGTTTGCCACACTTTTATCTCAATTTAACCTGACTGCCAGCGAAACTCAGTCAGCAGTTGAATCACTTACTCAGCAGGGTAGTCTAATTAGACTGGGACAAGGAGAGCAGAGTCTGCTAATGACTGTGTCCGGCTGGGAGCGCCTGACGAAAGAAACTACCGCTATTCTCGAGGACCATCACCGAAGATTCCCGGCTCGTCCCGGGATGCCTAAAGTGGAACTGAGTAGTCGGCTAAAGCTAGGGACATACTCAGCACTTACCTTCCGAAGACTTTTTGACCAAGGTGTTATTATTGAGGATGGTGCTACAGTTCGTCTGCCCACCCATCATATCCAGCTTACCCAGGCTCAGCAGGTAAAGATAGATACCTTTCTGCATTCCTTAGTCCAGAATCCCTACGCCCCGCCCAGTGACCTCATCCCGGAAACTGATTTACTCAACTTGCTCATTGAGCAACGCCAGGTAGTAAAGGTAAGTGACGACGTGGTTCTTGCTACTTCAGCCTATAATGAGATGGTGGAAAAAGTTACCACGTATCTCAAGGCCCATGGTAAAGTGACTCTGGCGGAAGTGCGGGATTTGTTTCAAACCAGCCGAAAGTACGCTCAGGCTTTTATGGAGTACCTAGATGGGAAAAAGATAACCCGCCGTGTCGGTGACGAGCGGGTTTTGTACTAAGAAATCTGGTTCCAGTGTTGGCGGGAGCGTATGGGAGTCGAACCCACCGAAGGCATGCTTAATACCCCCCAACGGATTTGAAGTCCGCGAAGCCCACCGGGACTCATCCGCTCCCTCACCTAGCAAGTCAAGTATATATCACTAGTCTAAAGAGTGCAATAAAGGGGAATGGATTTAAGAGAGGGACTTTGCCCTTCTCGATGTTTTTAAGATGCCACTGATGATGTCGGCTTAACCACACGGGGTTCTTTTGGTTGGACAAGTTTAGCCAGCCAGATGCTCATCTCATAGAGGACAATTAGCGGGATGGCGACCAGGCTTTGATTTATCGGGTCAAAGGTTGGGGTGATTATCGCGGCTAGAATAAAGGCAAAGATAATAGCCGTCCTGCGCCGGTCAGAAAGCCACTTTGGCTTGAGGACTCCTAATCTGGCAAGGAATGTGGTGATTACCGGCATCTCAAAGACAAGGCCGATGGCGAGCAGCAGTCTGGTTACCACTGAGATGTAATTCCCGACCCTGATCTCGGGAGTGGCGATATCAGCACCGAAACTGGTCAAGAATCTGGTCGCCGGTGGTATCAGAATAAAGTAACCAAAGACAACACCACCCAGAAACATCAAGGCTATCCAGGGAAGGATTAAATAGACATACTTTTTTTCCTTGGAAGTAAGCGCTGGAGAGACAAACATAATGCCATGGAAGACAAGGTAAGGCATTGCCAAAATAATACCGGCGGCAAGGCACACTTTCATGATGGTGCCAATCATCTCCGTCATCTCGATGTAGACAAGATTGATGCCTTCGGCGGGCAACTTCAAAATGTAGAATATCCAGTCGTAGAAGATGAAGGCAAGGACAGAAGCAACGGCTACGGCAATTAAACTCTTGATTAAACGGGTGCGTAATTCCAAGAGGTGACTGAGAACAGATGCCTTTTTATCATTGCTCATTTTTTAGGCTTGTCTCTCTGCATAGTAAGACTGTCTTCGCATAATAACCATATGCCTAACTGTTCTCTGGTTTATGGTCACTATCCTGTCTTGGCGGAGATGGGCGGTGCTTTTCTTGACTATCTGTTTCTTGGCTGTCTAATTCCTTGGTTACCTGAGAAGTGAAGTCATAGGTAGCTTTTCTCAAGGCACGGACTGTCCTGCCCAGAGTTCGGGCAATCTCGGGTAATCTTCTCGGTCCCCATATTATCAGTATCAGAATGAGGATTAATAATACTTCTCCGAAACCTATTCCGAAAAAATCCATCGTTTATCTCTTTGCTGTGTCATGTAGTCTATCTTTAATTGAATGCAGAAATAGTCTATCCTTTGCGGACTATACCCTGAATGTACCAGTAGGGAGTAAAGTTTAGCTTTTGGTGGTTTTCCGGCGGGTGGTTTTTTTAGGTTTTGCTTCCTCCTCTTCCTCCTCATCTTCTTCACCGCGCTGCCCTCTCTTGAACGCTCGTATGCCCTTACCGATAGCACCACCAACTTGTGGCAGCTTACCGACACCAAAAACGATGAGGATGATTACCAGGATAAGGGCTATCTCCCATGGTCCAATGCGAAATGGCATAACACGTCCCTCCTACCTGTATATTGCTTTATTATATTACCTTACTCAGTCTTAGTTATTAGCGTTCAGCAAACGCTCTTCACACGAGAAGACAGAGAGGCGACCGCCACGGGCGTAGCCGATTACAGTAATGCCTAGTTCGTTACCGAGCGTGATGGCCCGCTCAGTTGGTGAACCTCGCGAAACCACAATCGGGGTCTGCATTCTGGCCGCCTTGAGGAGCATTTCCGAGGAGATGCGACCAGTAGTCAATAGGATACTGTCTTGAGTTGGCAGTCCCCTCATCAAGCATTCACCCATAATTTTATCCAAAGTATTGTGCCGTCCAATATCCTCAGCGAGCACCAGTATTTGCTTGCGATTACATAGTGCGGAAGAGTGGATGCCGCCACCCAGCTGAAACAAATTCTGCTGCTGGTACAGTTGCTTCATCAACGATAACACTTCCTCCGGGGTAACCGCTAAATCTGAATCTACCCTTGACGCTTTGGTTTCAAAACTTACCCCGCTACCACAACCCGAAGTGAGAGTGCGCTTCGTTGGTGGAGTGTACTTGGTCTTAGTCAATCTGACATCGGCGATTGGTTCGTCTTCACAGACCCGCAGACTGGCTACTTCGTTTGGATTGGCAATAATTCCTTCTGAGTACAGAAAGCCAAGGATGAGGTGAGTTAACTTGGTTGGGGTGCACAGGATAGTGGCTATTTCCTGGCCATTGATAAAGATAGTCAGGGCCATTTCACCGGGTACAGTAACGGTCTCTCGGCGCCACTCTTTGTCGGAAAAGAATTGACAGGTTACCTTCGGGGTAACCCCGCTGGTGGATAGTTCTTCGGCTACCTTTTCCATACTACTGTGCATTCCTCATCAATTGCGGTTGAAGTATCATGCGGTAATATTATACTAGGTGGTCGTTAGCTTGTCTAATCTTGATGGGGAATGTAGACAAAAGAGGGGCTTCGCCCCTCCCTAAAATCTCTTTCCCTCTTGCACTCAGCCACTATCAATCTGCAAGCTAAACCAAAAGAGCACCAGCCACCACCTCTTATTTAGTGGTTCCCCCTAAGGTTATTTATTGTTTTGTATGGTAACATATGGTATAATTTTTTGACTTCTAATATCGTCCCGTGATTGGGGGCAGAGAGGTGTAGTTTGGACAAAGAGAAAAGGACAGAGATTATCACTAAATATCAAAGCCACGAGGGAGACACCGGTTCGACTGAGGTGCAGGTAGCTCTGCTTACCGAGAGGATAAAGCAATTAACCAGTCATATGACGGCTAATCGCCACGATTATCACTCGCAGCGAGGTTTACTCAAGCTCGTTGGGCAAAGAAGGAGGCTGCTCAAATACTTGAGCCGGGAGGACGTGGGTCGCTATAATAAGCTAATCAAACGACTTGGTCTACGCAAGTAAGGCTTTAGGGTGAGGGGATATGGCAAATTCGCAATCTTTTCAGTGTGAGGTTGGTGGCAGAAACCTCCTTATTGAGACAGGAAAGCTCGCTGGACAGGCCAGTGGCGCGGTAACGGTTCGCTATGGAGATACAGTGGTTCTGGTGACTGTTACCGTCGCTGATGAACCACGAGAAGGGACGGACTTTCTTCCCTTAACTGTTGACTATGAAGAAAGACTATATGCCGCGGGTAAAATTCCGGGTGGTTTTATCCGCCGGGAAGGGCGCCCCAGTGAGGAAGCCATCTTAGCCTGTCGATTGGTCGATCGTCCGCTGCGGCCGCTTCTGCCCAAAGAATGGCGCCGGGATATCCAGATTGTCGCTACTGTTCTCTCCGCTGACCAGGAAAATGACCCGGACATTCTAGCGGTTATTGGTGGTTCGGCGGCACTGGCAATATCAGAAGTACCGTTTGCTGGTCCAGTGAGCGCGGTTCACGTTGGTTACATTAATGGCGAACTGGTCTTAAATCCAACCTTAGCCCAGCTTGAGGAGAGCCAGCTTGACTTTGTGGTGGCGAGCACCGGGCAAGCCATTGTCATGATCGAAGCCGGCGCCAGAGAGATTCCGGAAGAGGTTATTCCCCAAGCCATTCAATTTGGGCATGAGGCAAATCAGGAGATTATCAGGCTTCAGGAGCAGCTGCAGCAGGCTTGTGGTAAGCCCAAAGAAGAAGTCCCTAGCCAGGAGATTAACCCGGAGGTAGTTTCGGCAGTTTCGTCAGCCGTTGCGGAAAGACTATCCCAAGCACTGATGGAACCAGATAAATCGCAGCGTGAGCAAGCGCTTTCGGCAATGAAGAAGGAGCTTGTCGAAAGTCTAGGGGAGACATTTACTGAAGAAGATATTCTGGCTGCCTTTGAAGCTAAGGCCAAGGCTGAAGTAAGGAGCAAAATTCTAAAAGGGCAGCGCCTCAATGGTCGTGACACGACCGAGGTCCGCCCAATTAGTGCTGAAGTGGGGTTATTACCTCGAACTCATGGTTCGGCACTTTTCAGTCGAGGTCAAACCCAAGTGCTGACCATTGCTACCTTGGGTTCGACTCGGCAAGAACAGCAGCTTGACGGATTGGGCATTGAGGAGACGAAGCGCTTCATCCACCATTATAATTTCCCACCCTTCTCCAGTGGTGAGGTAAAGCGTTTGGGTTCACCCGGTCGCCGTGAGATTGGGCACGGTGCCCTCGCGGAACGTGCCCTGGTACCAGTGCTGCCTAAAGACGAGGACTTTCCTTATACTATTCGCCTCGTTTCCGAGGTCTTGAGCTCCAGTGGCAGCACCTCTATGGCTAGTGTTTGTGCTGGCAGCCTTTCATTAATGGATGCTGGCATACCGATCAAGACCGCCGTTGCCGGGGTAGCCATGGGTTTGGTTATCGATGATAATGGTGACTATGCGATTTTAACTGATATTGAGGGTTTAGAGGATGCCTATGGTGATATGGACTTTAAAATCGCTGGCACTAAAGAAGGCATTACGGCACTCCAGATGGATATTAAGCTCAAGGGTATCAGCCTAGAAATTTTGCAAAAGATAATAAATCAGAGCCGAGAGGCTCGGCTATTTATTCTGGATAAAATGAACCAAACCATCAGTTCCAGCCGACCTGAAGTCAGCCACTACGCGCCGCGAATGTATAAAATAATGATTGACCCGGAAAAGATTGGCAATGTCATTGGCGCGGGCGGTAAAACAATCAGGTCAATTATTGATGAAACCAAGACTACTATTGATATCAATAATGATGGCGTCGTACTTATCGGCTCAACTGATGCTGAAGCTGCCCGCCGTGCCATTGCAATGATCGAAAGTCTAACTAAAGAGGTGGAGGTTGGTGAGGTCTATACGGGAAAGGTAAGCCGTATCTTTGATTTTGGTGCCATGGTTGAGGTCCTCCCCGGTAAAGAGGGCTTGGTTCACATCAGTGAACTGGCTGACTATCGGGTAGGCAGAGTTGAGGATGTGGTTAAAGTGGGCGACGAGATTACGGTTAAGGTAATTAACATTGATAATCTGGGCAGGATAAATCTGTCACGGCGGGCCGTCTTTGAAAACCTTTCTCAAATACCTGGAGCCAGGGTGAGGGATTCATCAGGGGCGGGACGTTCCTTTAAAAGAGGTACCGGATCTTATTCACAACGCCGCAACCTACCGAGGAATAGACCACGTCAGACAGGAAGCACCTTTAGGGGTCGCTAGGAATCTTTTCCGTACTAATTAGTGAGGGTTGAGTTATGCAACCAATTAAAGTAGTTGTTCATGGAGCATCAGGAAGGGTGGGGCAGGAGGTGTTTAAAGCGGTATGCCGTGAGTCAGAAATGCAGTTAGTTGGCGCTGTGGACCTTAAGGTGGCTCAGGATTCCTTGACTCTACCTGATGGCTCGGGCTCGGTTCCCTTTTCTGCCGACTTGGGCTATATTCTCACCAGTTGCCATCCTGATGTCCTGGTGGATTTCACCATTGCTCAGGCGACCATGTCGGCAGTGCGTCTTGCCACTGAAAAGGGGGTTAATCTGGTAATCGGCACTACCGGGTTAACCAAGGATGAGCTTAGTGAGATTGACCGTCTAGCCAAAGCGAATAAGGTTGGTGCGGTGGTGGCGCCAAATTTTGCCCTTGGTGCTGTCTTAATGATACACTTGGCTAAGACAGCTGCCAAGTACCTTGATTATGCCGAAATTATTGAGCTACACCACCACCTGAAAGTCGATGCTCCTTCCGGAACGGCTCTGGCTACTGCCAAGGCGATGGCGGCGGCCAGAGGTAAGCCGTTTCTCCAGCCAGCGGGGAAGGCCTCAAACAGTCGGGGGGAGGTAGTAGAAGGGGCAACTATTCATAGCGTCCGCCTGCCTGGTCTGATGGCACATCAGGAAGTAATTCTGGGCGGGCCGGGACAAACGGTAAGCATCCGCCATGATACCATTAACCGGGAATGCTATATGCCCGGGGTGATGTTGGCGATTAGGGAAGTGGTTAAGCGTCAGGGACTCACCTACGGTTTGGATACTTTGCTTGGTTTGTGAGAAGGCAATGAAAGAGTATGAGATAGCGATTGTTGGTGCTACTGGACTTGTCGGACAAGAGTTCATCAAGGTACTGGTGCAACGTAATTTCCCGATGAACTCCGTTCATCTTTTTGCCTCCGACCGTTCCGCAGGTAAGAAGTTAGTGGTCAATCAACAGGAGATTGAAGTTAAAGAGACGGCTCCTGAGTCCTTCGAAGGAATAGATATTGCCCTTTTCTCCGCCGGCGCTGAGATTAGTCGCCACTTCTCACCACTAGCGGCACAGTCAGGAGCTGTGGTCATCGATAATAGTGCTGCTTTTCGAATGGAGCCTTCCGTTCCGCTGGTAGTGCCTGAGGTCAATCCCGAAGACATTGAATGGCATAATGGGATTATCGCTAATCCGAATTGCTCCACGATTCAAATGGTGGTGGCGTTATATCCGCTCCACAAGGTTAATCCAATCAAGCGCATTGTGGTAAGTTCTTACCAGTCAGTGTCTGGCACTGGCTTGGCTGCGGTAGAGGAATTAACCGTGCAAACCAAGCAAGTACTGGAGGGACAGACCACCATCCCTCATATTTACCCTCACCAGATAGCCTTTAATGTACTGCCCGAGATAGACGTTTTTCTGGATGATGGCTATACGAAGGAAGAATGGAAGATGGTGGAAGAAACCAAGAAAATAATGCATGCCGATGATATTGCTATTTCGGCGACCTGTGTACGAGTTCCAGTATTTACCGGACACAGTGAAGCCGTCCATGTGGAATTTTCTCACCCGATGCTTCCCGATGAGGCAGAGCGTATTCTTGCCCAAGCTCCAGGAGTCAAGATTCTGGATGATACGGCGATCAGCCTTTATCCTCACCCCTGGTCAGCGGCCGGTAGTGATGAAGTTTTTGTTGGCCGTATTCGCCGTGATACTTCTCATCCCAACGGTCTGGTCATGTGGGTTGTCGCTGATAATCTGCGTAAGGGTGCGGCTTTAAATGCCGTCCAGATTGCTGAGGAGACGATTAAAAGGGATTGTCTAAATCCACGGGAGGTAAGAAAATGAAAGAATTGGGTAGATTATTTACCGCCATGGTAACTCCCTTTGATGAGAAGGGGGAAGTCGACTATGGGCAGGCTAAGAAGTTAGCTTTAGCCCTGCTTGATTCGGGGAGCGATGGCGTGGTGGTTGTCGGCACTACCGGAGAGTCGCCTACCCTGCTCCGGGAGGAGGAGTATCGCCTTTTTCGGGAAATAAAAGCAGCTGTAGGGGGGCGGGGGGCAGTTATCGCGGGCACTGGTAGCAATAGCACTGCGGAAGCCTTAGAAGCAACCAAGGAGGCAGAGCGAATTGGGGTTGATGCTTGCCTATTGGTCGTACCCTATTACAATAAACCCACTCAAGAAGGCCTGTATCAACACTTCAAGACGGTGGCGGAGAGTACCAGTTTACCCTGTATCCTTTATAACGTGCCGTCACGCACGGTGACTAATATGTCAGCGGATACCATTATCCGACTGAGTCAAATCGACAATATCATCGGGGTAAAAGAAGCCAGTGGTAATCTGGAACAGATTGCCAAGATTATCAATGACACCAGGGATGGTTTCCTCGTCTGGAGCGGTAATGACAGTGATACCTTTCCGATAATGGCTATAGGCGGCTATGGTATTATCAGCGTTATCTCTCACCTGGTGGGCAAGCAGATTAAGCAAATGATTGATAGTTTCGTTAGCGGCAAGATTGAAGAAGCGGCAGCCATTCACCGCCGACTGCTGCCCCTGGTTAATGCCCTGTTTATTGTCTCTAACCCCATTCCGGTAAAGTATGCCGTGAACCAGGTCGGTTTCAGGGTGGGTAAGCCGCGCTTACCACTCACTGAGCCAGATGAAAAGACCGCCACCATTATCAAAGACACGCTGAAAAACTATACCATTGACCTGCCGGTGTAAGTAGTCCAGAGCAAAACTATTTACCCAATTTCTTCTTCACTGCTTCCAGTTTTTCCATATAGTCCTGCCGAATCGGGGAGAAGAACTCGATGGTGCGGCAGCCCTTATCGGAAGCGTAGGTGCCGTGTTCCTCATTGGAAGCGTAGCAAATGACGTCACCTTCCTTCAGGTGATACAGTTTGCCACCAACTATTTGGTCACACTCGCCCCCCACGATTATCATGACCTGTTCCGGTTCGTGGTGATGCACCGGAACGACGGCATTGGGCGGCATGGTAACAAAAATGGCCGTCATCCGTTCTGATGATAAGATGTGGGCTCTTACATTGGGGACCAGCTCAACAAGGGGAATATCACGGTAGCGAATAACGCGTTTGCCAAATTCTTCCTGAGTAGCGTAAGGCTCTTTCCTTTCCATTTTACCAACAATCCTCCTTTATTGAACTACGTTGGTGAGCCCTTCTTGACTGCTTCTAGTTTGGCCACGTAGTCCTGCCTCGGTGGGGAGAAGATATCGATGACGCGGCAACTCCTCTCGGAAATATAACCCCCGTGTTCGGTATTAGAAGGGAGAATGACGACATCACCCTCCTCAAGGTGATATAATTTTCCCTCAATTATTTCATCGCAGGCACCATCGAGGACGATCATGATTTGTTCCGATTCATGGTGGTGAACGGCAAAATGGGAGTTAGGAGCCATAGTCAGAAAACTGACCGTCATCCTTTCGGTGGAGACGATATGGCTTTTTGAACCGGGGACCAGCTCAACAAGGGGAATATCACGGTAGCGAATAACACGTTGGTTGAATTCTTCCTGAGTGGCGTAAGGCTCTTTTCTTTCCATGCTTACCCATCATCCTCCTTTTTCTATCCCTCGATAATCACGATAAGATAGGCATCTTGAAGATGGTTTGCTCCCGTATCATGCCCACTGAGATAAGACTGATCGGGCAGGAAATGAGCTCTTCCAACCTGTCCAGATACTGGCGGGCCTCTGGTGGTAACTGGTCGTATTGTCTAATATTGCTGGTGGGGACTTGCCACCCGGGTAGCTCCTCATAGACCGGCTGGCATCTCTCTAAAGTAGTGGCACTAGCCGGGAAATAATCGATTGACTTTCCATCCAGTTTATAACCCACGCATATCTTTAAGCTGGGTAAGGTGTCAAGAACGTCGAGGCGGGTGATGGCTGCCCGGGTAAAGCCGTTAATTCGGGTGCTAAACTTAGCGGCCACGGCATCAAACCAGCCACAACGGCGGGGTCTACCAGTGGTGGTGCCATACTCATGAGCCCGTTCTCGAATCAGGTTACCAATTTCGTCCTTGAGTTCCGTGGGCATTGGACCACCACCAACCCGAGTGTTGTAGGCCTTAAATACACCTAGGATTTGGTTAATCTTGGTGGGGCCCAAGCCGGCACCCAGACAGCCTCCTCCTGCCAGTGGTGAAGAGGAGGTGGCATAAGGATAGGTGCCAAAATCAGGGTCAAGTAAAGTTCCCTGGGCGCCTTCCAATAGCACCAGTTCCCCTCGGTTTAAGGCTTCCTCGAGCATTACTGTCGTCTCGCGAATATACGGGGACAGTCGCTCTCCATACTCACAGTACTGGTGATAGACATTGTCCTCAGATAGGGGGCTAACGCCATAAACTTTGGTTAAAATCGTGTTTTTGTAGCTAAGGATAACGTGAAGTCGCTCCCTGAATACTTCCTTGTCTAAAAGGTCGCTGGTTCTAATGCCTAATCGGGCTATTTTATCGGCGAAGGCAGGACCGATACCTTTACGCGTCGTGCCAATTGCCTTCCCTCCCCGTGATTCCTCCTCCAGACCATCAAGAAGGATGTGGTATGGCATGACCAAATGAGCCCGGTCACTGATAAATAGTCGGGAGGTATCCACACTGCGCTGATTGAGCTGGTCTATCTCATCAAGCAAGACACCGGGATTAATCACCACCCCATTGCCAATAATCGAAATAGTCCGGGGAGAAAAAATACCCGAGGGAACGAGGTGCAGTTTAAACTCACCATAGCGGTTAACTACGGTGTGCCCAGCATTATCACCACCGGAAAAACGCATGACGACTTGTGCTTCCTCAGCCAGTAGGTCAACGACTTTACCCTTTCCTTCGTCTCCCCACTGAGCTCCAATAACGGCAATAACTGGCATTAAGTCCTCCCTAAGTTATGTTGAGCCTAAGTTAAAAGTTACTCCAGTTTTGTTTGCTGCCACACATAAAGTAATCTCTGGCAAGTCGTAATAAGGCTGAATAATATGATAACACTTAAAGCAATAATTAAGGCATAATCAATGTCGCTCAGTAAAAGGCCAAGCGCCAAAACAATGACTCTCTCTCCTCGGGTGAATAAGCCTACCTTGCATTTCAAGCCGGCGGCTTCCGCCCGGGCTCTAATATAGCTCACCATTTGTGAAGTGGGTAAGGCAATACCAACCAGTAAAATTCCGAGAGTTGACTGCTCTCTGAGATACAAGAACAGAATACCCAGCAATAATATTGCCTCGGCGATACGGTCAAGTGTCGAATCAAGCACGGCACCAAAGTGGGTAATTTGATTGGTCTGACGAGCCAGCGCTCCATCCAGTAGGTCAAAGAGGCCAGAAACCAGTACCAAGAAGCCGGCAGCAAAAAGATAGTCGGTAAAAATAAGTGCCGCAGCTCCAACTGAGAGTAGAAAACCGAACCAGGTTAAGACATTCGGGGTTAGCGCTGTCTTAGCCAAAAGCCGTACTACTGGTCGAGTAAGATAATCAGCGGCGGTTTTACGAAATTCATCTAACTTCATTATTGGTCGTTGTTTTCCTGAAGCAATATTAAGCAAACTGTCCGTCATAATCTAAGCAAAGATAGCTTTAGTTTCTCGAAATCCTTCTCTTCGTCGTGGCCCGTTAAGCACACTGAGGTAGTAATCCATCACTCTTTGAGCAACGCATTCCCAATCGTATTCAACTGCCTTAAGTCTCCCTTTGACACCCATCTGCTGCCGGAGTGGTTCGTCAGTCATTAAAGAAATCAAAGCTTGGGCTAGTTTTTCTGAATTCTTGGGCGGTACTAATAGACCATCAGTACCGTGAGTCACTACGCTGGCATAACCTTCTATATTCGAGGCAACAATTGGCTTACCAATGGCCATCGCTTCAAGCAAAACGATACCAAAGCTTTCCCAGCCGGTGGCTGGGCAACAGACAATGTCAGCAGTTTTATAGTATCTGGGCAAATCACGGTAAGAGGCATAGCCGATAAAAACAACATCTTTTAGGCCGTCCTGCCTAACTCGTCTTTCATATTTTTTTCTCAGTCTGATGCCAGGGCCGACGATGATAAGGCGTGTATCGGGGATTTCCGGCTTAATCTGCTGGTAAGCTTTCAGCAGATAGTCCATGCCCTTTCGTTTCTCCAGACGACCAACAAAAAGGATATTCAGCTTGCCATCGCGGAACTCTTCGATAGGCAGTACCTCAGGGGAGAAATGCCCGACATCTATGCCATTAGGAATAATGGTATAGTCGTTGGGGAAATGCTTATTTACATATTCCATGGCTGACTGGGAAACGGCAATTTTACCATCGAGCTTTTGGAACCACTTCTTCAAGATTAATTTACCAATCGGCGTACCGAAGCTATACCAGGGCTTACCCCCAGAAGCATGAAAAGTACCCACGTTTGGCACGTTCGACAAGCGGAGCACGGTGGTGCATAGCATGGGCATTAAAGGTTCATGAAGGTGGCAGAGGTCAAAATTTTCCCGGTCAAGTACGGCCTTTATTCTCGATGACAGCCATGGGGATAGCGTAATGCGAGCAATAGAACCACTGACCGGAACCGGCCGGGGTTTACCTATGGGGATAAACCGGTCACCAAAGGTGGAGACAGCTTTAGATGCGGGAGCAATGATCTTCACCTCATGACCCATCCGGGTAAAATGCTGCTCCAGACAGGAGATGTGATTGCAAACACCCCCGGGGTAGGCAAAGTCATAGGGGGAGACTAATGCTATCTTCATAAGAGTGACCTTAAAACCTCCCTGCGGGCTTACTCGGGTAGTTTTTCCTGACCAGCTTGCTTGGTGCTGCTAATGAACTCTTCCACCATCCGGTGGGCTTCGTCATCGGTATATTGGATAGGGGGCGACTTCATGAAATAGGCTGATGGCGCTACCAGTTCCCCGCTTAGGCCACGGTCTAGGGCAAGCTTGCAACACCTTATGGCATCAATCACCACCCCGGCTGAGTTAGGGCTATCCCACACCTCGAGCTTTAACTCCAGATTCAGCGGAACATCGCCAAAAGTTCGTCCTTCCATCTTAATGTAGCAAAACTTACGGTCGTTCAGCCAAGGTACATAATCACTGGGACCAACGTAGATATTGTCGGGGTCAATCTTGTAATCCAGCTGAGAGGTAACCGCAGAGGTTTTCGATATCTTCTTGGACTCAAGCCGTTCTCGCTCCAGCATATTATAGAAGTCAGTATTACCACCAAAGTTCATCTGGTAGGTTCGTTCCAGCTTGACGCCACGGTCTCGGAACAGGCGGGTAAGCACACGGTGAGTAATCGTGGCACCAACCTGTGATTTAATATCATCGCCAATTACGGGAAGCCCCTTTTCGGCAAAGCGTTTCTGCCAATACTTCTCACGGGCAATAAAAACCGGAATACAATTGATAAAGCCGCAGCCAGCCGCCAGTACCTGCTCGATGTACCATTTGGTTGCTTCCTCGCTACCGACCGGTAAATAGTTAATCACGACATCGGTCTTGGTTTCTTTGAGGATTTTAACGATGTCAGCCGTTGGTCCGGGAGCTTTCTGGATTATTTGAGACAGGTACTTGCCTAGACCATCGTGGGTCATCCCACGCTGGACGATGATACCGGTAGTGGGTACTTCGCAAAATTTGAAAGTATTATTCGGCGAAGTAAAAATTGCCTCTGCTAGGTCTTTGCCCACCTTGTTTTTATCAATATCAAAAGCGGCGACGAAATTGATGTCACTGATGTGGTACTCTCCGAGGTTAACATGCATTAACCCGGGCACAAATTCATTCTTTTTCGCCTTGCTATAGTAATGGACGCCCTGGACTAGTGACGAACTGCAGTTGCCAACTCCGATGATGGCTACATTTATCTTGCCCATAGTTTAGCTTATCCCCCTTTTTACTCTACACTTGCAGTAATAAGTTTACTCCTTGATAACACCCCCTCTTCGACACCGCTTGAAACTATACCCTTATTCGTCACAAGCTGTCAAGACTTAAGCGGTTTTAGGCAGGGGAAATTTGGCGAAATGAAGATTGAGTAACTAACGGTTTTGGGATAGGAAAATCTTTGCCGGCTGCCACTGCCCTCTTTCCGAATCAAAGCGCAGCACGCCTAAGAAGTGTCCATCAAGGGTATAAGTACGACAGTGAGTTTCAATGGGGGACATTGAGGGGCGTCTTTCGAAGTAACCAGTTATTCTACTACTATCATTCGTTAAAGTCACCGGTGCTCCATTTCTGATGGTATTTTCGGTGGCATCATTAACCACCATTGCTCTCCAGGGCAAAAGCACAGTATCTATGGGATGAACAAAGTATTGCCAATAACCGTAGCGGAAGGCATCCTCAAGCTGGGGCAGGGAAACCGCAGTCTTGATATCAAAAGGTCCGTAGCTTAAACGGATTAAGCTTTTTAAATTAGCACCACAACCCAGAGATTGCCCTAGGTCATGAGCTAGGGAACGGATATAGGTACCCTTACCACATTCTACTTCTACGGTAACTACCGGTGGCTGCCAGTTGATAATCTCCAATTTATAAATCTGAGTCGGTCGACTTTTCCGCGCTACCTTGATGCCAGCCCGTGCCAATTCGTAGAGTCGCTGCCCTTGATGCTTCACCGCACTATACATTGGTGGCGTCTGCTGAGTTAGACCACGAAAGGCAGCCAGTGCCAACTCTAGTTGTTCTCGGCTAACAGCGGAAGGGTCTCTCTTCTGAGTAACCGTACCGCTGGCATCGTAGGTGTCTGTAGTCACGCCCAATTCAATCCGGGCGCGATAAGTTTTAGTGACCTCTGCCAGAAACTCAATAATACGGGTCCCCTGCCCAAGACAAACCGGCAGGACACCGGTAGCTGTCGGGTCGAGGGTACCGGCATGCCCCACCCGTCGCTCGCCACTGAGCCGTTTCACCAGAGCGACGACGTTATAGGAGGTTTTACCCGAGGGTTTATTGATGTTTAGTATACCGTCCACAGCCATTCTCTTCCTGTGAAAATATCCCTTTCTAAGGGGTGTTTAAGAGGGGCATAGCCCCTCTTCTATAATAAATAATCCCCCTCTCCTTATCAAGGAGAGGGGGACAAAGGGAGTGAGGTTACCATAATGACACGGTCTTCAGTGGTCTGTTGAACTGACTTGGTCGATTAGTCGCATGAGGTGGTCGCCACGCTCAATGGAATTGTCCCAGTGAAAACTTAATTCCGGAATGCGCCGTAACCGCAGATTCTTAGCTAACTCCTTACGTAAAAAACGTGAAGCCCCGGTTAATGCGTTCAGAGTCGCTTGTTTTTCTTCTTGGCTGCTGATACAACTGACAAATACTTTGGCATGTCTGAGGTCAGCAGAGGTAATTACCTCAGTTACGGCAACAAAAGTGCCAAGTCGCGGGTCTTTGATTTGGCGTCGAAGTAGTTCACTGATTTCTTGGCGAATGAGATTATTTACTCGCTCAATGCGGTGTGACATAAATATCAGCTCCTGGGGACTACTTATTGCCAATCAGGCGGCTTTTTCCATCCGGAAGAATTCCAGGATGTCACCGACTTGAAACTCACTGAAGTCTTTAATGCCGATACCGCACTCGTAGCCCGCGGCCACTTCTCTCACGTCATCCTTAAAACGCCTCAGACTACTAACCGTTGCTTCGTGTACTATTTCTTCCCCCCGCCGCACCCTAACTGAGGCATTACGACCTACTTTACCTTCAGTAACATAGACACCAGCCACCTGGGTCCCCTTAGCGGCCGGGAATATTGCCCGCACTTCAGCCTGTCCCTCAATAACCTCAACGTAAGAGGGCTTCAGCAAGCCTTTGAGTGCCTTGTCCACATCATCGATCAAGTTATAAATGACATTATAGTGACGGATGTCGATACCTTCCGTGTTAGCCAGTCGACGGGCGCCTTCCTCAGTGCTGACGCCAAAACCGATTACCAGTCCCTTTGAAGCCGTGGCTAACATAACATCACTCTCGGTAATATTGCCGGTACCACTATGGATGATTCTGACCTGAACTTCCTCGGTTGCCAAACGTTCTAGTGAACTTCTGATTGGTTCGAGACTACCTTGGACATCAGTCTTGAGAATAACATCAAGTCCTTTTACTTGTCCGGTGGTTATTTGGTCGTAAAGATTAGTCAGGCTCACTGCTCTGGGTGAGGTCTTTTCTTTTATCTCCAACTTATGTTTTTCGATTAAAGCCTGGGCTTGATGTTCATTGCTTACTGTGGTTAGCGTATCCCCGACTTGAGGCACACTACTTAAGCCGAGAAGCTCAACCGGGGTGGCTGGCCCGACCTTCTTCATCTGCTTGCCAATATCGTTAAACATGGCTCTGACTCTGCCCCAGGTGGTACCAACAACTACGGTGTCACCAAGCTTTAAAGTTCCGTTATTAACCAATACCGTAGCTAACGGCCCTCTAGACCGGTCCATTTCGGCTTCGATAACCACTCCGGTGGCTGGTCCGGAAGGGTTGGCTTTTAGCTCCTCCACTTCCGCCACGACTAGTAGATTTTCCAGCAGCTCAGTGATACCTATCTTCTCTTTTGCCGAAATTGGCACACAGACGGTATCACCTCCCCATTCCTCAATAAGCAAGCCAGCGTCAGCTAGCTGTTGTTTCACCAGCTCAGGGTTGGCCTCAGGTTTATCAATTTTATTGATGGCAACGACGATGGGTACACCGGCCGCCCGAGCGTGGTCGATAGCTTCTTGAGTTTGGGGCATTACTCCATCATCGGCCGCCACCACCAAAATGGTGATGTCAGTTATCTGCGCACCATGGGCTCGCATTGCGGTAAAGGCCTCATGACCAGGGGTATCCAAGAAAGTAATCTTTTGGTCATCGACGGTTACTTGATAGGCGCCAATATGTTGCGTAATGCCTCCGGCTTCGGTAGCCATGACGTTGGTTTGTCGGATGGCATCAAGTAATCTCGTCTTGCCGTGATTAACATGTCCCATGACGGTAACTACCGGGGGTCGTGGCTGTAGATTACCGGTTGCCTCAACTTGCAGTTGCCGATGCTTCCTCATCTCACTAATGGCACTGGCTGACCTTTGCCCCGTCCGAGTCTGTGGGCGTGCTTCATAGCCATAAACAGCAGCGACTGCGGCGGCGGTTTCATAATCAATCACTTGGTTAATGTTAGCCATGATGCCATTTCTCATCAATTGTTTGATGATTTCAATGGCGCTAACCTGCAAAAGGTCAGCTAATTGCCTCACACTTGAGGAATGAGGCAGCTCAATCTGGCGTATCTCGGCCTTTGCTGGTTGGTCACTGGCCTCATCAGCTACGGGCTCCACAACGTCATCCGGCTTACTTACCTTGGCCACTAGTTAGCTCCTTTTAGCAGGTCTTGGGCAGATTTGATAAGCTGTTCTCGATTTTCCTGGGTAAGGTGGCTGCGTAAAGCGTATTCTAACCGATTGCCTTTTAACCCGGTCTCCCAGCACGCCCACACTGGACAGAGATAAGCACCACGTCCCTTTTTCTTCCGGCTAGTATCAATCTCTATATTACCATCAGGAGTATGTATCAGGCGAATTAATTCACGCTTGGCCTTTACCTGGCGACAACCCAAGCAGGTCCGCTGCGGTATATGCTTAATACGAATGGAACGGTGGCTAGTACTCTTCATCTTCGTCAATAATTTCGGTGTCTCGGCGCCGTTTCTTAAGTCTGACGCTATCCTCAGCGCTTTCCTTGCTGAAGGCACCCTTCTTTTTCTTCTTCTTGACTTTATCTCCCGGCTTAGCTGGTTTTGAAACCAAAATATCCTCAGCAAATCGAAGCTCAGGTTTCTCTTCGGTTAATTTGGGTTCAAAGAAAACTGGAGGTTGAGCAAATACTTCTTCTGGAGTTAGTGGCGGTTCAGCAGGCTGGGCGGTTTCCTCCTCCGGTGCCTCTGCTGATATCGGAGCTGGTTCAGGAATAGGTGGCATTTCTGCCAGAGGTTCCTCGGCAACTACGGCCTCTTTTTCTCTTGCTTCTGCCTTGGCTAACGGTTTCGCTTCCGCCTTTTCTGCCTCAGCGATTGAAGCACTCTTAATGTCAATTCGCCATCCGGTTAATTTGGCAGCAAGCCTAGCATTCTGCCCTTCCTTGCCAATGGCAAGGGAAAGTTGTTTATCTGGAACGATTACCGTGGCTATTTTTTCTTCCTCGTTTAAGTCAACGCTTAATATCTGAGCCGGGCTAAGGGCGTTGGTAATAAAGGTAGCGGCATCTGGATTCCACATAATGACGTCTATCTTTTCCCCATTTAACTCATTGACAATATTCTGAATTCTGATACCACGCAGTCCAACACAGCAACCAACCGGGTCAATACCTTCTTGGCGTGCCGCCACCGCTACCTTGCTCCGATAACCAGCTTCACGAGCAGTCGCTTTTATTTCTACAGTCCCGTTGTAAACCTCAGGAACTTCTAATTCGAGGAGTCGGCGGAGTAAACAGGGATGAGAACGCGATACCACTACCCGAGGTCCTTTAGTGGTCCGCACCACCTGCAAAATGCAAACTTTAAGACGCTGACCTACCCGGTACCTTTCGTTGCGCATCTGCTCTGGGGCCGGCAAGATTGCCTCAGTTCTGCCTAGGTCAACAAAGACTTGCCCGGGCTCAATACGCTGTACCAATCCGGTAATGACCTCTTCTTCCTTCTCCGTGTATTCCTCAAGAATGGCACTATGCTCGGCTTCATGAAGACGCTGCAAGATAACTTGTTTGGCGGTTTGCGCGGCAATGCGTCCGGCATTACGTGGCGTCGCTTCTACCATGATGATATCGTCAATCTGGGCGTCTGATTTGAATTTGCGTGCTTCGTCTGGCGATATCTCAAGACGACTATCGGAGGGCCGTTCGACGACCGTTTTCTCCGCCCATACTTCCACCCGACCACTATTAGGATTAATCTTAACTGAAATATTCTGGTTCGGGGCAAAATTATCCTTCCGATAGGCAGACACCAGCGCTGCTTCTACCGCCGAGAGAACCACTTCCTTAGGCAGGTTCTTCTCCGCCGAGAGTTGAGTGATCGCCAGCAGAAAATCACTCTTCATTTCCGATTAAAGCTCTCCAATATTACATAATTAAAAAAGTGGGGATGAAACCCACTTAGTTAGTTAACTATCGTGCTGCTAAAGTATAACATGCTTAAGACAAAAATACAAGCCTCAGTATCAAATCTTCTCGTCTCTTTCGCCAAAAATCTTAGTGCCGATTCGCACGATATTGGCGCCTTCCTCGGGCGCGATTTGATAAGAGTTGGTCATTCCCATGGAGAGATACTTCATCTCGGTATTGGGGAGATCAAGTTTTTTCATTTCCTCAAATAGTCTTTTCATGGCCACGAAATAAGGCCTCGAATCTTCTGGATCTGGAGAAAGAGGTCCCATCGTCATCAACCCCATTAATCTGATGTTGGGCAAAGTGGAAATATCTCTAGCTAGTTGTTCGGTATTTTCGGGGAGTACGCCTGATTTTTGTTCTTCTCGACCAATATTTACCTCAATCAAAACTGACATTACTTTACCAATCTGCGCACATCTTTTGTCAATCTCTTTAGCGAGTTCAAAAGAATCCACGGTTTCGATCATATCAAATATTTTTACCGCTTTTTTCACCTTATTCTTTTGCAAGTATCCGATGAAATGCCATTTTGCTTTATTGCCGATTACCTCATAGGCTCTTTCCGCTTCTTGGACATAGTTTTGGCCGACAATTTTTATCCCGGCTTCAATTGCCTCTAGGATTTCCTCCGGTTTTCTGGTTTTGGCGGCGGCAACTAATTGGACTCCTTCCGGCAATTCACTTAATATTTGACTCACATTCTGTTTAATCGTCATGAGTAACTCAGTCCTTAAGCATCAGTGAAAGATGCTCAACATTTGGCAAGGCAAGGCCTTTTAGTTCATTCGCCAACGGCTTCTTTTATGGATTTCTGGCGTTCTTCGTGCCAAGTCTCTATTCCTTTTTCATATTCTCCATAGACTTCTTTCAGTTGTTCGTTATAGGCTTTTATAACTTCCTGCTGATAGGCTTCTCGTTGCTCTCGATAGGCTTTTAACTGCTCCTGATATTCTCGATAAGCTTTTAACTGCGCCTCGTAGGCTTCTTGCTCAGCGCTTTTTCCCGTCCCAAGGGCCTCGAGGAGTTCGCAAGACGTGAGAACGGGCAGAACAGCTAATAGCACTGCTAATAAAAAAGTTTGCCATATTTTCATTTTATCCTCCTGTTAGCTCATTAACTTCTTCAGGCAATATTTTATATCATTTAAGTCCAATTATCTAGAAAGGTTTTACTCCTTATTAGCGTTCAAATTATAGTTCTCCATTGCGCCTTGAGAATAGGATGATTAAAATGCTATAGTATCACAAAGTAATCGTCTTGTTTTTACCAAACCAAGGAGAGACTTTATTTACCATTTGTCTCCGGGGAAGTGCCGGAACTGGCAGACGGGCCAGACTTAGGATCTGGTGTCGCAAGACGTGGGGGTTCGAGTCCCCCCTTCCCCACTTTTGGTAACAGCTTCCGAACCACGCAAGGGTGAAAGTGGCTCCTGAAGTGGATGGAAACAAGGATTATTGGGTGGTACTAGTAGTGAAAGGGGAGGTATCTATAGAGAAACTACTCCACGACTTTGCTTTAACCATTCTGATGGGGGTAGTAATAAACCCCCTTCTTTTTAGTTTCTCAGTGGTTATTAGCAGAGCTTCGGCATCATGATTCCATCGAGATATCAAAATTACTGTCAACGGGGATGCGGTATGGTCGGTAGCTGATGAAAGGGCAAGAGTTGCCGGGTGGTTTTTAGCTGCTTTCTCCATAGCCCTGAATTCAAAGTTGAGTATGTTGAGTAGGCGCTGGGCTGGCTCTGATGTGGTCTGTTTGAGTTGAACAATATCTCGTCTGAGTTGGCTGATGTTTGGCATTTGCAGGAACCGATGCGTAAATTCCACTGCGGTAATGTCCTTCACTAAGGAAAGCGCCTGTTTGAGTGCTTCCTCAGGGTCAACGGTAGTCGTAGCCAAGACAACTCTCTGGTGATCATAAGCTGCCAGTGCAGTGGGTACGTTCTCTTGGGCCAAGGTCAACACTGCGGTAATCAAATCGAAAGCTAGTTCGTCAGCCTCCTCAGCATTCAAAACCGAGAGATTAACACCGACTACTACTGCCTTTCCAGCAATCTCGGTAAATTCCTTTACAATTAACTTGTTTAGTTTCCGGGTATGTTTCCAGTCTATGTTCTTCAGTTGATCACCAGGCTGGTAGTTTCGACTGTCGAAATACTCTATACCCCTCTTCGGCAGTACCATAGATTTAAGTGGTGGCGTGGCAGTTACGGTTGCCACGGCGCCTGTCTGCTCCAAATATTTCATTGCCAACCACTCAGCGTACTTTGCCCTCGGGATGACATGCAGCTCAACCGGCTCAAGTTGCTGGTTTACCTGGATGAAGCCCCAAGGGTCCATACATGATACTTGAAGCTGAGGGTGTGACGGCCCAGCCAGTGGAGGAGTAATATCGAGATTTATTTCTAGCCTATTTCGATACAGGGCGAATTTATTAGGTGTGACCTTAACCCATGGGTCAACCGGATTAAGCAGACCCTGTAGCTTTACAGACGCTTTGCTGCTAGCAGTTACTACGACATCAACAGTCATACCAGCAACAGTCCTTTTCAGTAAGGAAGAAACATTAAGAGGTAACCGGGGAATGGCAAGAAATACTCGTATCAGGATGGCCAGTAAATACAGGGCAAATATGATGCCAGTAAACAGCAAGGTGAGATTATCAAGGATAAATGATACTACTATTATGGTCAGTACCGAGATGAATAGAGTCTTGGCAATAATGGTGATACGTCGTCCTCTTGGACTTCCTCTGAGAAACTCCATCATGTTCGGTGTATTTTGCCTCAGGTGATAATCCAGGAGGTATATAAGGGGAAGGATAGATATTGCCGTCATAATTTGCGCGGCTCTTGGCGACACTCCCGTGGCATAGGTGAGATAGTCTGAAGGTAGTTGCAATACCAGCGGCACGAGAAATATAGCCATTATAGTGATAACCGCATTGAGTTTTGGCCGCAGGGGACGCCAGGTGATTAATAGCATCACCAGTAGCAAGGCTAAAGCCAGCAGGGAATAAGGTAGTGCTAGCAGGAAAGTTGCTGCCAGTAGCACAAACAGCACGTATATCTGGCATAATAATCTGGGTGATAATTTATTCATGACTCTATTTTTGGCACCGGGACCTCAGACACTGTCTGGTTGATGATGGCTTCGGGAGTAACGTCCTCCATTTCGGCTTCGGCACTAATTTTGATTCGGTGGGAAAGAGCTGGAATTAGTAGCCTCTTCACATCATCGGGGATGACGAAGTCTCTTTCTTGGATAAGAGCGAGCGCCCTTGACCCTCTAAACAGGGCTATGCTACCCCGAGGACCAGGAGCAATCATTACATCTTGTTGGTGGCGTAGATTATCAAGAAGACTAATAATGTAGTCGCTGATGCTGTCGGCAACATATACTTCCCTGGTTTCCTGTTGAAGTCGGAAAATCTCCTTTGGTGTAGCTACCGATGAGATATCTGGCTCTGAGATAGCATCGATATTCCGCAGAATCTGCGTTTCCTCTTCCTTTTCGGGGAAACCACACCATATTCGGAACATAAATCGGTCTACCTGAACCTCAGTAAGAGGAGAGGTCCCAAGGCTACCATAAGGTAATTGGCTTGCGATAACAATAAAAGGCGGTTCTAAGGGGTGAGTTTCTCGCTCAATAGTGACCTGGTGCTCTTGCATAGCCTCAAGTAGTGCGGCTTGGGTGCGTGGGGTAGTTCGGTTCAACTCATCAGCGAGAACCACATTAGCAAATACGGGTCCGGGTATAAATTGGGAACTGCCATCAGGCTGATAGAGATAGAAACCAAGGATATCGGCCGGCAGCATATCCGGAGTACCCTGCACCCTCTTGAATTTACCACCAATGACACGGGCAAAGGTGCGCGCGAGGGTAGTTTTGGCAGTACCAGGTAGCCCCTCAAGGAGCACATGCCCCTGACTTAATAGGGCTATCAGCAAGAGTTCCTTTATCTCATCTTTACCGATTATCACCTTGGATACTTCAGCGGTAATATTACTTAGTATTTCGTATCTCTTATCCGACTTTGCCGTCAATGTCGTCTCCTTTCATGCCATAAAGGCATCAGTGTTATAGTCAATGTCAGTATCACCAATCCTAGTGTTCCCAATGGAGTGACGAGAGAACTACGGATGTAAGCCAGGAGATTCTTTGTTTGGTGAAGGTTTGATGGCGGCAAATGCGACTGGTCAATGAGAAGATTGGATTTAGTGATAGCAGCCATGTTTTGTATGAATTGGTCATTACTTGCCATCGTCTCCATACTATTGATAAATAGGCTGGGGTCAGAAATGAGTATTATCTCACCGTTGCCCAGATCATGGTGGGAGATTACTGGCAGTGGACCGGTAGGCTCACCTTCCTGCCATATCTGGTCACCATTCAAGTCGAGGAAACTGAATGATGAGGACAGAGCAAGGGCTTCAGCAGCGTTAACATCGGTAAGACAAGTGGCATGATTTAAGATTAGACTGTCAATTTGGTCAGTAAACGGACTAAATTTGAGACGGGAAATCTGTGGAAACCGCTCATTCTTATAATTAGATAATGGGTCAAGAAGTGACTGTCCCGAGAATCTTGCCCTGAGTCCAAGATATTGCAGGATTTGGTTACCGTAGCCATAGTCATCCGCCAAAACTAGAGTCCCACCCCGGTCAATAAAGCTATCTAGCGCCTCAAGTTCGGCAGGGTTAAATTGAAGGTAGGGAATGAGGATAAGGGTCGACCCTTGAGATGAAGAGGGGAGATCGGACAGTGATTCCACGGCTAAAACTGGGTAACTAGAGCTAATATCGTTAATGCCGTTCCAGAACGGGTTCTCAGTTCGAAAGTCCTCGTCTGACGGAAAGAACCACACTACTATAGCTAGTATGACGACCAGTGCTAGGGTTAGGCCCATTAGAAATCTACGCAAATCCACTATGCAGTTCCTCCTTGATAGTGGCAGCCAGCTGTTCGGCTCTGGTGGCTATATCTTCATCTAGTCTATGCGCAGAGTAGAGAGCAATCTCAGCTATCATGGTTAGCTCAGTAAACGGCTGGCTAACGGTTGGTAACCGGGGAGTGACAATCTTGAGAAACTCTCTGAGGGTGGTAGGTGCTGCCATAGGAATACCAGTTATCTTTTCTACCACCTCAAGTCCGCTTATGTAAGCTGATAATATTCTACCCTTGATACCGGTGAACTCGTATTTGGGTTCGGGTGGCGGCGTAACCGGAGGTAGTTCTTGGACTAGAGGCTGCGGGATGGCTTTTTCTTCTCGTAGTACTGCCGGTCTGGTTCTAACTCTATTGTAGATTAGCAATCCGAAGGAGAGGAAGGCAACTAGCATCAAGCCAATGTTTGACGGGTTAACTGTAAAAACCCATCTCTTTATCTGAAGCGGAGCATACCATGGCTCAACCGGTGTAATGTCTACGGTTATTTCTTGAGGACCGACTAAAGACAGGTCAAAAGGTAGAGCTATGGTGGTGGTAGTAGCATAAAAGAAATTAGATGATGTGGTAGTTGATACGGATAACTGAGGCGGCTCCACTGTTGCAGTAAAGCTACCATCAGTAGTTGTTTTAACCGTGGTTGAGGATCGTCTAGAGGCAAGGCTCACTTGGGCATCCTGAATGGGAGCAAGGTTGGCAGACACCCTGCCGCTAATCTGGATTGGTTGGGATGAGATAACAAGTTGTGGCACTTGGATATCAGTTTGTATGGGAATTCTTGAGATATAAACACTCAGCCTCTTTGAGGTGCCCGAGTAGCGTCCCTGAGGAGTGGCTACTACGGTCAGGCCATGTTTTCCAGTTGAAATTTGTGGTGGTAGTGTTATCTTGAAGCTAAACTCGTCTTGTATTGTTTCTTCGGTGAGCTGGGTATTATCTAAAAGTACTTTGATGGTGCGGTACACATTGCTACCTGGTGAGCTAACTTGACCGGTAATAGTAATAGGTAGTCCAGGATAGGCAGTCTCGGGGGCAAATACCTCAAGGGAGGTGGGGTGATAGAAACTGGTTTTAATTGTCATCTGAGGATTAAGCTCCAGCTTTTCTCGAAGCTGATTAAGCTCATTTATAAGCTG
>JBHIDQ010000003.1:0-34100 GCA_046760155.1 Dehalococcoidales bacterium
ACCCACTTCTTGGGTAGTCGGGAAAGAAAGTTAAAGGATTTAGTTGCCCCTGATTTTAGTTGGGCGGTGGTTTTGGGCATCGGATTGGTCAGCTTTTTCCGACTCAAAAATATCGCCGTGGCCAGGACTGAATAGTAAATCCATATCAGAGTGGGGTCAATTGTACCTACCTCAATAAAGGCTAGTGGGGAGGCACCCAGACCGTTAACCACTAATAACAGGTATGACAGGAAGAGCCAGGCCAGCCAGCCGACAACCTGAGCGGCGGGTAGAAAAATAAGCCCAAAACCTCCGGTGAGCACGCCGGTAATGATAAGGCCGGGCAGTGCCGGCAGGGCAAGGAAGGTGGCCGGCAGGCCGACAAAAGAAATAATGCCGAAGTAATAAGCAACCACTGGCCAGACGGCGATGATTGCCGCTAGGGTGACACTGAGGCTATCGCTGGCAATATTAGCTGCTGATACCAGTACTCCATCTTCACCAAGGGTAGTCCTGACTGCCTTTCTACCCAGTGTTTGGAAGGCGGGAGAAAGAAAAACCAGACCAGCCATGGCCAGGAAACTCAACTGGAAGGCAGCATCCCCCAGAATATACGGACTGATGCCCACCATTACCGCGGCAGCGAAAGTCAGTGCTGTGATGGCACTGCGCTGTCTACCCAAAAGCTCGGCGGTCAGGAACAGGCTTGCCATGATGGCACCCCGCACCACTGGTGGGTGCATGCCAGTGAGCAAAGCGTAAAGCCAGATTATGCCTAGCGCCAGCCAGATGTAGCAGTAGTGTCGGCGGCCAAAGAGCCAGATGCCGATGCTGAGCAACATGCCCGCAATGATACTGAGGTGGAGACCGGATATTGCCAGGAGGTGAGCGGTGCCGGTGTAGACGAAGTCGGTTTTGATGGCTAGTGGAATGTTGCCCCGAATACCCAAAATGATACCCTGTGCCAGTGATGCCTGTGGCTCAGGCAGTGCCATCGACAGAGTTTGGGCGAAATGGTTTCTTAGTGAGTAGACCCATTCCAAAGGCTTAAAGCCCCTTCCTCTTGCCTCGATGTCTATTTTCGGGTAAAGCATAGTAGTATAGATTCCCTGGTGCGCGAGGTAACCTTGATAGTCGAAGTCATTGAACTGGGCAGGTGTCTCCAGCTTCCCGGTTACCCGGAGCACATCGCCATACTGATAAGTAGGGTATCTGGGCACAAAGAGCAGAGCGGTGCCTTTAACCGGCTGCCACTCTCCATCCAGTTTTATTTCGCTGGCTTGCAGGTGGAGATGAGTGCTTTTGTCTCTAATCTCGGGGTCCCTGGAGATAAATCCTTTGATTTCGCTAATGCCGCTATCGTTGTAGAACCGCAGGTCACTTTCAGTAACCGTATGCTGACTTGAGTAGGCGTAGGTAGTGGCGGCGAAGAAGGCAATGAGGCTGAGACTACTTAAGATTATTATCTTCTTATGTTGACGGATGAAGAAAAGCAGGGGGAGGGGGATAAGACCAGTGAGGACAAAGGCTAGGGGCAAGCTGAACTTTGCTCCCAGAAAGATACCCGCCACCCAGGCACCACTGAGACAAACAAGTGCCACGAGCTTCCATCCTGATGAAAGGTTTACATAACTCTAAAAACAAATCAAAGCTAACTAGCTACGAATTGTTTCCCCAAAGTTTTAGTCAGCTACTGTAATCAGGTGTTCAATTCTCTCGTAGGTAGCCGTGCCGATGCCTTCTACCTTGATCAGCTCATCGATGTTGCGAAATCGCCCGTTTTGCTGGCGATAGTCAATAATGGCTTGAGCCCTGACTTCACCAATGCCGGGTAGTGCTTGCAATAGCCAGGCTTCCGCCCGATTCAGGTTGACTTTTTGTGGTGGCTCTACTTTAGCCACCTCGGGAATGTAGAGCTTAAGGTGGTTGAAATCAGCCTCGGTGGTAGTCCCACCTGCCGCCTGAATAATATCGTCTACGGTGTCCCCCGATTTTAATGAATAGAAGCCGGGGTTAGTGACGGCACCACCAATGTAGATTTTGCCCTGTAGTTCTTGGCTAGGGGATAGCGAAATTTCTATCGGTTGACTTGGTCGGTATTTTGACCAAATTATCAGGCTACCAACGGCAATGATAACTATCAGGATAATAATAAGCAGTGCCCAGAACTTATTAGACTTAGTCATGGAAGCCTCCTACCGTTAGCTCTATTTAGCATAAAATGGGCAGAGCATTATGGATTTTAGGTGCTGGTCAGGGCGGCTCGCAGTTCTGCTTCTAATTCAGGAGTGGTCAGAGCGATGACTTGGTCTCCTTCGCGGAGGACAGTACTGGGAGTAGGGATGCGAGGCTTGCGGTCTCTAGGAATGACCAGCGCCAGTTTGCTCCCTTCTGGTAATGGAATTTCCTTAACTAATTTGCCGATGATAGCTGAGTTAGGTGGAATTCTGACTTCGACAATTTCCAGACCCTTATCGCTAAGGGTTAATAAGTGCGTCAATGGGTGCGTGGGCACTTCTTTTTCGATGGCTTCAAGGATGATATCAGTGGTGCTTACGGTAACATCTACCCCTAGTTTCTTGAAGATAGCCTCGTTTTGCGGATTTCTGATGCGGGCGATAGTGCGGGGCACATTGAATTTATACTTGGCTACCTGGCAGGCAACTAAATTATCTTCATCGTCTCCGGTTACGGCCACCAGCATATCAGCTCGACCGGTGCCGACATCAGCCAAGGTGACTGCCTCACAGCCATCACCACGGACGCAGACACTACCCATTTCTTCATTGATGATCTCGCAAAAGGTGGCGTTTTTTTCGATGATAAGCACTTCATGCCCCTCATCTAGGAGAGCTCTGGCGAGATAGTAACCAACCCTACCACCACCGACAATGATGATGTACATTATTTCCTCAGCTCTCTATCTTTTCCTTCACCAGTTGGGCAAAGATGGTGGTTGGACTAAAAGCTTCGATACCCAGAGTATCGTATAACTCCTGGCGCAAAGGGTCATAGATGCGGCAGATTACTCTGGGCACATTGAAGATGTGTTTGGCAATCTGAGCAGCCATAACATTGCGATTATCCCCCTGGGTTAGGGCGACAAAGACATCGGCTTCTTCAATACCGGCCCTTTTCAATGCTGCTTCGTCAATACCGTTGCCAAGTAGTGCTGTGCCCCCGAAGGTGGAGGACAATCTGCGGAAACTATAAGCGTCAACGTCTAGAACGGTAATATCGTGTCCGTCAGCATCCAGCAGTCCGGCGAGTTGAGCGCCGACTCGTCCACAGCCCATAATTATTACTTTCATAAGTAATCCCAATTATAGTGCTTATTCTTGATACAGAATCACCGGACAGGGGGAATTTTTCAGCACATAAGGCACGACATTACCCAGGCTAAATTGCCCGAAGCGTCGCTTGTACTTGATACCCATCAAGATTAAGTCAACTTTTCTTTCTACTGCCTCATCGATAATCGCTGGGCCTGCCTCACGGGCTTGAAGCACATCAGTCTCTACCTCATAGTCTTGTTCTTCGGCAACCATTTCTATGTGGTCTAGTATGCCTTCGGCTTTTTCAATTTCAGGCTTAATTTCGGCATCCAGAGGCAGGGCACGCTTTATGGTGATGACATAAAACGCCCAAATTTTACCCTTATCTCTCTTGGCCAGCCTACAGGCTAGCTTCATTGCTTCTTCGTCAGCTTCAGTACCAACCACGGGCACAAGGATTTTACGAATCTCCATCGCTTTCTACGGTTTTTATTTGGGTATTATAATCCTCTTGGCCAAAATCTACAATATACCTGATGGTAATTTTTTAATTATTTTTCTTGGTTTCTTGGGGTATAGGTTAGTGGGAAGCCTTCTCTACGTCGATAAAGATAATAAATGATCAGGCCGACAACCATCCAGGCAAGACCGACCCACCGGCTATAGGGCTGGGTAATCAATATGATAAGCCAGATTACGGCTAATGCGGTGATACCTAAGATGGCACTTATTGGCAGTTCACGTCCCTTGACTTTTATATTCCAGCGGAGTTTGAAAGGGCGGGGTAGTTCTGGTTTTCTGATTCTCAGGCTAAGGATGGAGGCATGGGCAAACATAAAGGCGAGTAAAGAACCAACAGCGTATAAGGCTCCCATGTTCTTGAAGACATTAGCCTCAAAAAAGCCGGGAATTAAGATGAGAATGGCAACTATGCTGAATAAAATTATTGAGATGTATGGGGTCTTAAATCGGGGATGTATTCGACTAAGCGCCGGTGGTAATAGCTTGTGGCTTCCCAGTGAGAAGGCGAGTCTGGAGATGCCAATAAGCCCGGCATTAGTGGCTATCAGCAGAATAGTACCCGCTAGTATAGCGATTAGAGGTTTGAGAACATTGCTTATTAGCTCTACGGGTAATTTGGCGGCAATACCGGCTACAGGGTCCCTAGACCACTCGGAAGCAAGCTCTTGAGGCGACATGGCGGATAAGGATACCAGTGAAATGCCAGCGAAGATAACCAGAACGGCAACTATCATCATCACCAGTGCTCTAGGTACTCTTATTTCAGGTCGTCTCGTTTCTTCCGCCATTTGAGACATAGTTTCAATCCCGGTATAGGCAATGGCGGCTAAGGCAATGCCAATGATCAGATTTTCTGGTGCTGGCCAGTTATCGAGAATGCGGTGAATTAGAACCGGTGGATTGAACAGCAGGATAAAGCCAATAACTACCAGCGAAACTTGAGTGGTTATATCCAGTACCGCGGCGCTTATATTAATAAAGGAAGTCTCCTTAATGCCGATGACATTTATTATCATGAGGAAGATCACAATTGCCATCGAGGCAATGGTGCCAATGGTAGGAGAGTCTTTGAACGGCTCCCAAAAATAGCCCAAATAGGGTGGAATGGTGAAAGCCGAGATTGAGATAGTAACAATGTAGCTTAGCATCAGTGCCCAACCAGCGACGAAACCAGCCAGGTCATTGAAGCCATGGCGGGCAAAACTGGCTGACCCACCGGCCTCGGGCAGCGTGGCCGTACCTTCCGCATAGGTAAGGGCGGTGAAAATAAAGAGGACACCAGCAAAGCCTAGTGCGACGGGAGTCGCTCCCATAGCCACTAGGGCAACAATTCCCAGAGCATAGTAGATGGAGGAGCCAACATTCCCATATCCAGCGCTAAATACGGCGGGAATTCCCAGTACTCGCCTTAAGCGGAATTGTTTGATTCTTCGGGGACGAAAGACTCTATCACCGGGTTTAGGTCGCCAACTATTCTGCATGTTATTTATTTGTTTTAACTTTTATTGATTGCAATGAGCTATTTTATTCCCCTTTTTGCTGACTGTCAACCATTACTATTGGTACCACTGGTATTGACAAATGGCACTTTTTCGGCTATAATATAAGCCAAATGTCATAGGAAATAAGTCAGTCTATGATTATAAAGACCAGAGTTTTTGAGTTGTGTAACGGGAACTTCCGGAACTTATCTGAACTAGCCCACGCTATGGGTTTATCAGTAAGTCAGGTTTACCGTGTACGCGAAGGGAAGCGTAGCATCAATCAAAAATTCATCATTGGAGCGAAGAAGGCCTTTCCCAGTTACAGGCTTGATGACCTTTTTTACCTAGATGAAGAAGGGATGTTAATTGGCGGTAAAATAGAGCCAGCTGTCACGGAACGCTATCGTCACATCGTTCGGCAATATAGTAACTCAAATTTGCCTGGGAAATGAAGAGGGTTGATTGGGGTGGGGAAGGTGTCAAACGATCGAAAAATTCAAATCGTTTTCATAACTGAGTTTCTTCTGGTTCAATCTTGTGTAGCTGATCTATACTTTCGAGGTGGTCAAGGTAAAGAATCCCATTGAGGTGGTCTATCTCGTGTTCTAGAGCTTGCGCCAGAAGTCCGTCAGCTTTAATTCGGATTTCCTTTCCATTTGGTTCACGTCCTTTGACGGTAACTGATTCGGCACGCTTAACTTGTCCCAAATAGCCGGGAACACTGAGGCAGCCTTCATCTATTAAGCGTTCGCCTTTCCGACGCACTATCTCTGGATTGATGATAGCAATGTCTTCTTCTTCAGGCAAACTAATAACAATGATCCGTAAGGGAATTCCTATCTGTGGTGCGGCTAATCCCACCCGCCCCTGCTCGGCATGCAGCGTCTCAATCATATCGCGTATTAGCTTCTTAATTGAGCGATCAACATTCCTGACCCGTTTTGCTTTCTGCTTCAGTACGGGGTCAGGAAGAGTACGAATCGGGAAGACTGCCATACATCTCCTTGAAATAATCGTTTAGACTGCAATTCATTTAAAGTTTACTAAAGCAGGTTTACTGGGTCAATGTCTATCGTCCAGCCTTGAGGAAGAGAGATTGGGGAGAGAAAAGCAGGGAGCTCAGTGCCACGGAGGATGAGCTGCCAGCGAAACCTACCCCGCAGCCGGTGAATAAATGCTGGCGCTGGACCGATTAGACTAAGGTCAGCTATTCCCTTGGCATCTCTGTTGGCAATAAGCTGGTTTCTTACTCTTTCTGCCTCTCGCTGGCAGAGCGCATCGTTGGTATGGTTATAGGTAAGTAACGCTAGTTGAGTGAAAGGAGGATTTTGTAGCTGGTGTCGATAGTTAATTTCTTTAGCATAGAAAGAGGCATAATCATGTTTTGCCGCTGCTTGGATGGCGTAATGTTCTGGAGAAAATGTCTGGATGATAACCTGTCCACCTAAAGGACCACGCCCCGCTCTTCCCGCCACTTGGCTTAAGAGTTGGAAAGTTCTCTCTCCGGCACGGAAGTCGGGCAGGTGTAAACTGGTATCAGCGCTAACCACCCCCACTAGGGTAACCTGAGGTAAATCCAATCCCTTGGCCACCATTTGTGTGCCAATGAGAATATCAGCCTGGTGGGCACGGAATTTACTCAGTATTGACTCATGTGATTCCTTACGTTTCGTCATATCACTATCCCAGCGCAGCATCCGAGCTTGGGGGAAAGAATAGTTAGCTTCTTGTTCTAGTTTCTGGGTGCCAACACCTAAAGATTTTATCTGGTGGCTGGAACACCGAGGGCAGCTCTGAGGTAGCAGGGTTTTATAGTTACACTGATGGCAGACTAAAACATCCTCGGCAAAATGGTGGCTGAGGGTAACCTCGCAGCGTCGGCAGCGGAGCACGAAACCGCAACTACGGCATTGGATAAAGGTAGTCCCGCCTCTTCGATTAAGGAATAAAATCACCTGCTCACCACTCGCTACCGCTTTGGCAGTAGCTTGCGCTAAGGAGCGGCTGAAAATACTCCGGTTCCCCGCCTTGAGTTCTTCCCTTAGATCAACCACCTCAACCTGAGGCAGGGGTGATTTTTCCGTGGGGACAACTCGTTCTGGAAGTTGAAGCAAGTGATAGTTTCCATTTTGGGTATGGTAGAAGGTTTCGACATCAGGGGTAGCACTGCCTAGGATAACTACCGCCCCGGTTAACTCGGCCAACTTTACGGCCACATTACGAGCGTGGTAGTGGGGTGATTTGTCCTGCTGTTTATAGGTCCATTCGTGTTCCTCATCAATAACGATGAGCCCTATTTTCGGTTGGGGAGCAAAAATGGCACTCCGGGGGCCAATGACAACATCAAATTCCTCATCTTTTATTCGTTGCCATTCATCGAATTGCTCTCCTGTCGAGAGCTGGCTGTGCAGGACAGCTACCCTATAGGGAAATCGTGCTGCAAATCGCTCTATCGTTTGTGGGGTGAGGGCAATTTCGGGTACTAAGGCGATACCTCGCTTGCCCGACTTTACTGTCTCGGCTAGTGCTTGTAGGTATATCTCTGTCTTGCCGCTGCCAGTGATCCCGTGAAGTAAAAAAACCTTTGGTTGTGTCCTTGTTTCATGTATTGCGTCTCGGATAAACTTGAAGGCTGCTTCCTGGGCTGTCGTCAGTTTTAGTGGCGAAGATGGAGTAATATGTTGATAGGAAATCGGCTCACGCTTTATTTCAATCTGTTGAAATGCGACTAAGCCTTTGCGGGCTAGAGTATCAGCCACTGCTTTTTCACAGTCTGTCTTCTGTCTGGCTTCGGCCCAGGGTACTGGTTTGGACTGTTGTGCTAAGAAGTCAAGCAGATTCGCCTGCTTAGCTGCTCTTTTCTCCTGTAGCTCGATTGCCATCTCTTGGGCTTGGCTGGTGGTAACATTAAGACGCAGGTAAGGTACTCTTTTGGGACTGATCTTAACTGGCTCCAATTCATAATTTCTAATGGCAAGTCCACGCACTACCAATTGGGAAACGATAGTCTGGGCTTTCTTTTTACCTAATCTCTTCTCTAGCTCCTTCAGGCTGGTTTTACCCTGTTTTTGGACTAACTCAAAGACCTGCCTCTGTGCTGGGGAAAGAGAAGACAGAGCTTGGGTATCGTGGTTTGGGGTCGTCGAGATAAAAGTAAGCGCTTTCCGCTCAAATCCTGGCGGTAGCATCAAGGCCACGGCATCAAAAAGGGGGGAGAGATAGTAATCGCTTATCCAGCGAGCTAGCATAACCTGGACTGGGGATAATAGTGGACGGGACTCGATGACATCAATTATTTCTCTGGTTTCCTCTACCGTGGGGTAGGGACTTAGTTCTAAGACGATACCCTGGAGTATTTTTTCACCAAAGGGAACCCATACCGCTTGCCCGACATCCACACTTAAACCAGAGGGTATGGCATAACTAAAGGTTCGGCGCTGGGCTACCGGCGAATTAACACTGACCTCAGCATATCTCATCTACGTGCTCCAGCCACTTCTCGGTTCCAACTTTGCCCAGCGTTATGGTAAGTGGTGTTTTAGTAACGTGGTGGCACCAGTAGGTAATTATTCTGGCTTATTTTCTGGTTCTTCTTGAATTGGTTCATCTTCAACTTGTGTTGCTTCCGGCTCTTCTTGAATTAACTCTTCTTGAGCTTGTTCGGCTTCTGGCCCTTGAACTAGCTCCTCTTGAGTTGATACTGGTTCCAGCTCAGCTTGGACAGGTTCCGGCTCGACCTCTACTGGTCGAGCTTTTGCCAATTCCTTTTCTCTGTCTACCCGTCTTTCTTTAATGCGGGCTGCCTTACCACTGCGTCCACGCAGGTAATAGAGCTTGGCCCGGCGTACTTTCCCGTGCCGTATTACTTCCACTTTTTCGATACGTGGTGAATATAAGGGGAAGGTGCGCTCAACACCAACACCATAAGCAATGCGTCTTACCGTAAAACTGGCACCAGTTCCGCCACGTTGTAGCTTAATGACCACTCCCTGAAATGGCTGGAGGCGTTCCTTGCCACCTTCAACAACCTTAGTCCTGACCCTTACCGTGTCACCGGGGGCGATATCAGGAATCTTGGGATTTGTTTTGACTTTGATTAATGATGCCACATTCATTCTCTAGACTCCTTGTCCAAACTAAGCTGAGATTCTTTCGGAGATAATTTTAAACGTTTTACCAATCGCTTTTCTTCCAAGCAGAGATCGGTTTTGTCTAACAGTTCCGGGCGGCGTTCTAGGGTGCGCCGGATAATCTGCTCACGGCGCCACTTGGCAACTTGAGCGTGGTTTCCAGAGAGTAAAACCTCAGGTACCGACCAACCCCGGAATACTGCCGGGCGGGTGTAATGGGGGTATTCCAATAGGCCATTGGCATGAGACTCATTTAGTGGCGATTCTTCTGCCCCAAGGACTCCAGGTAATAACCTGATTACGGCATCGATGACCACCATGGCAGGAAGCTCACCGCCGGTAAGGACATAATCACCAATGCTAATCTCATCAGTAACCAGGTGCTCACAGACTCGCTCATCAACTCCTTCATAGTGACCACAAATCAGGATTAGGTGACTATGGCTTGATAACTCTCGCGCAATTTGCTGGGAAAAGAGACGCCCCTGTGGCGTGAGTAGAACTACTGGTAATGTATCAATCTTTTCTTTGGCGCTAATGTCTGATTTAATTGCCTCCACAGCCTCAAAGATAGGCTCGGGCTTAAGTACCATGCCAGGACCACCACCATAAGGGTAGTCATCAACGGTGTGATGTTTATCATGAGTGTGGTCCCGGATATTATACAGGTTAATACTGACCAGCTTATGGTCAATCGCCCGTTTGAAAATGCCGAAGCTAAACGGGACTTCAAACATCTGGGGAAATAACGTCAAAACATCAATTCGCATTGCTTAATCCCCGCCTCTGGCAAGAATGCTCGGTTACCACTCCTTTAATAATTTCAACGGCATGGGGAATGGCCGGTAGTATAACCTCAAGGCACTCACTAACTGCCTTAGGGCTACCGGGCAGGTTGATGATTAAGCACTTTCCCCTGACCCCGGCCGTAGCTCGGCTCAGCATAGCCATTGGTGTTTGGTTCAGAGATTTGGCCCTCATTGCTTCGGCAAAGCCGGGGACCACCTTATCCACGATGGCGATAGTTGCTTCCGGGGTAACATCACGCTGACTCAATCCGGTGCCGCCGTTGGTGATAATAACGTCCGTAGTACTTTCGTCAGCCCACTCAGCAAGTTTCTGGCTAATAATATCCATTTCATCAGGAACAATCTCGTACTTAATGACCTGACTCTCCAAAAGCGAAAGTTTACCTCTGATTATCTTACCGCTCTCATCAAAGCGCTGACCTTGCGCTCCCTTATCACTGATGGTGAGTATGCCGATATTGAGCATTCTGTTGCCTTTCTTGAAACAAATTTTATTTTACCACATCTGAGCTGTATCGCCAAATCGGGTGATTTTTGAAAAAATTTAGCAAAATTTCGATAAAAGACTTGACAAATGGGGATAATCGTGTTATAAAATGGCGAAAAGTGGTAAATTGTGGGGAAAAAGGGGGAATTAACTGAGGTAGGAAAATGTTTTTCGGCGAATTTAACTATAAGATTGACGAAAAAGGTAGACTACCGCTGCCACCCCGGTTCCGAAAGGAACTGAAAGATGGCGTGGTATTATCGCCGGGGGTGGAGAGGTGCATTAACGTCTACCCATTAGCTGAGTGGAAGAAGCTGGCGGGCACCCTTACTGGCGGTCCACTGACGCCCAAGGAGAAACTGAGAAGGCTAAATCGGGCGATTTTTGCTACTGCCTTTAGTGTCAATATGGATGGTCAGGGTAGGGTGGCACTACCGGTACCATTGCGAGAGTATGCTGAGATTGTTGAGGACGCAGTTATCGCTGGAGCTAATACCTATCTTGAAATCTGGAACCAGGTTCTCTGGGAAGAGGAGAAGGCGATTAGTCAGGAACAGGCCTGGCAAATTATCGAAAGCTTAGAGAGGCACTGATGAGTCGAAGCATGCCAACCTCGAACCATATCCCGGTTCTGCTCGAAGAGACGATGCAGGCACTGGCGGTTCAACCTGGGGGGCGCTATATTGATTGCACCCTAGGGGGAGGTGGACATGCCCTCGCCATTTTAGAGCGTAGTTCTCCTGGCGGTCAATTATTAGGTATTGATGCCGACCCAGAAGCAATAAAAGCCGCTAGGACAAGACTCGAAGCCTACCAAAATTCAACCCTTTTCGTGAATGAAAACTTTGTTAATTTACAGGCGATCTGTATTAAGTATGATTTCTTTCCAGTACACGGCATCTTGTTTGACCTGGGTCTCTCCTCTCTGCAGCTCAATGGGAATGGACGTGGTTTTAGTTTTCAGCATGAGGCCCCTTTAGATATGCGACTTAATCCCAGCCAGGATATTGCCGCCGCCGATATCGTGAATAACTCATCTGAGGCTGAACTAGCTTACCTGATCAGAACCTATGGTGAAGAAAGTTATAGCCGCCGCATCGCGCGGCACATTGTGCGTGAACGTCCCATAAAATCCACGCTTCATTTGGCTCGGACAATAGAACAGGCGGTCAGCCGGAGAAGGGGTAAAATCCATCCCGCGACCAAAACCTTTCAGGCATTAAGGATTGCGGTGAATCGGGAACTGGAGAATCTTGAAGCGGCGCTGAAACAGGCGATTGATCTCCTTGGTTTTGAAGGTAGGCTGGTAGTGATTAGTTACCATTCTCTTGAAGACCGCATCGTGAAACGGTTCCTGCAGCAAGAAGCTAAGGACTGCATTTGTCCCCCAGGTACCCCGGTTTGTATTTGTGGACATAAGGCTCGCTTAAGGTTAATCAATAAGCGGGTGATTACTCCTTCCGAGTGGGAGATTGAACTTAATCCACGTAGCCGTAGTGCTCGATTGAGGGCAGCAGAGCGCGTTATGACTGAGGATGATTGTGATGCTACTGCTGAGGTGTCCGGTTTTTTCGCTGAGATTGAGGCCAGGGCTTGGAGAAGGCCGGCTTTGTTGAAAAAGCTCGAGATGGTGTTTCTAGCCTCCTAGATTGGATGGGAATTAAACCAAGAACTTAAAAAGGCAGAATTTTAGGAAGGGGACTGAATGAAAGAAAGAGATATGATGGCGGGTGAGATTAGAACTACCAAGCCGTACATGACTCTTGCTGACTTAAAATTGAAAGTGGCGGAGCATATTATTGCTCAAGCCGATTGTTATCAGCCTGATGAGGTGCAGAGTATTTTAGCCGAAACTAAGATTGGTGTCTGGAGAAGGGCAGATTTGTGGGAGAAACTCAGAATCGTCTTTTCCATGTCCTAGACTAGTTCGGTAATTTTAGGATTTAAAAGAGGAGGTTCTGAAAATGTAAAAAGTAAACCGAACTTAAGAGGGTAGGATTTTCTTGAAGAGGAGGATTAAATGAAAAATCGGACAATAGCTTCGATTGATGTTGGTACCACCAAGGTTTGTACCACTATCGCTGATATGAATGATGGGGGTGCTTTGCGAGTTGTTGGTGTTGGCATTGCCCCGTCGGTTGGGTTACACAAAGGCTTGGTGGTCAATATTAATGAAGCCAGAGAGTCAATTCGTGAGTCAGTAAGAAAGGCGGAACAGTCGAGCAACTACCGGATAGAGTCAGCTTATGTCGGTGTTACCGGGAGGCATGTCGCTTCGTTAAATAACCGAGGAGTAGTAGCGATTACGCGGAATGACCGTGTGGTGCGCTCTGATGATTTAAAGCGTGTCCTTACTGCTGCCCAGAGTGTCAAAATTCCCAGCGACCGAAAGCTACTCCATGTTATTCCTCGGGCTTATGCTGTTGATGGTCAAGCCAAAGTCAAAAACCCGGTGGGAATGCACGGCTTCCGGCTTGATGTAGAGACACATGTCATCACCGCGGCGGTAACTTCAATCCAGAATCTGGTCAAGTGTATTCGTAGCATTGGCATTGATATTGAAGACCTCGTCCTCGAACCTTTAGCCAGCAGTGAAGCAATATTAACCACAGATGAGAAGGAAGTTGGTGTTATCTTGGCTGATATCGGTGGTGGGACGACCGATATTGCTGTTTTCAAAGACGGCAGTATCTGGCATACCTCCATTCTACCGGTAGCTGGTTATCAACTTACCAGAGATGTTTCCATTGGACTGGGATTGCCATTTGATGTCGCTGAGGAAATGAAGAAGCGATATGGTAGCGTAATGCCAGTTTATGAGACCAGGACAGAAAACAATACCGCGATATCTCAAGATGGACACGGTGTCTCCTATCAGGACCTGTGTGACATTATCCGGGCTCGAATCGAAGAAATCATGAAACTTATCCTGCTCGAACTGCCCAGCTCAGAATATGAAACACTGGTTCCGGCTGGTTTAGTGCTTACCGGCGGCAGCTCTAATCTAGCGGGCATCGCGACGCTGGGGCGTGAGATACTGCAACTCCCGGTTAGGGTAGGTACCCCCACCAATATGGAAGGTATTGCTGATACCCTTTGCGACCCGGCCTATGCGACCAGTGTCGGCTTGCTGCTATGGGGAGCCAAACATGAAGGTAGCCAGAACTGGCAACCCTGGAAACTTGGCACCGCAGTAAGGCGTTTAGCTTTCCGGATTAGGAATCTGTTCCGCTAAGAGTGCAAGAACATTCCCTAGTAGTATATAAAGGAGGAGGAGATGGCAAAAACAAGTTTTGTGGCTAATCCAGCCAAAATTAAGGTCATTGGCCTTGGTGGTGGTGGCAGCAACGCGATAACCCGCATGGTCAGGGAGGAAATTCAGGGTGTGGAATTCATCGCCATGAATACTGATGCCCAAGCTCTGGCCATTACCGAAGCCCCGACCCGTATCCAACTCGGTGAGAAACTAACTAAAGGATTGGGTGTTGGTGGTGACCATACTCTAGGTCAGCGGGCCGCTGAGGAAAGCAGTGATGAGCTTAGGGAACTCGTTTCCGGGGCTGATATGGTGTTTATCACCAGTGGTATGGGTGGTGGTACCGGCACTGGAGCGGCGCCAGTAATTGCCGAAATAGCCAAGCAGAGCGGTGCCCTCACCATTGCCGTGGTCACCAAACCATTCAGCTTTGAGGGAGTCCACCGCACTCAGGTAGCCAATGAGGGTGTTACCCGCCTGTTGGGTAAAGTTGATACCCTTATCATCATTCCCAACGATCGATTACTAGGTCTCTGTGACCAGAAGACAGGCGTGGATAGTGCCTTTAAGCTGGCCGATGATGTGCTGCGACACGGCGTTCAGGCAATTGCGGAAGTTATCACCACCCCTGGGATGATTAACCTTGACTTTGCCGATGTGAAAGCAATTATGAAGGATGCCGGTCCGGCTTGGATGTCTATTGGTACCGGGACAGGCCAGAATCGAGCCGTAGAGGCTGCCAAGCAAGCTCTGGCGAGCCCACTCTTGGATGTTTCCATTAATGGGTCAAAGGCAGTGCTCTTCAATGTGGTTGGCGGTAGTAGCCTCACCCTGTTTGAGGTTAATGAAGCCGCCGATGTCATCAGACAAGCGGTAGACCCTGAGGCAAACATCATTTTTGGAGTGGCTCATGACCCTAGTATGGATAATGATGTCAGGATCACACTAATTGCCACTGGCTTCATTGCCAAGCTAGGACTGACCGGAGCGAGCCAGGAAGATGAACTGACGCAACTCCTCCGGGGCATCAAGAGTGAGGATGAGCTAGATGTTCCTTCATTCCTACGTCGACCGCTCTTCAGTCATCGGCGCCAGGCGATAACTCCGGCGAGGAAACCGGTTCAACCGCCCTTGATGACTCCAGCTGCGGACTCCAGCAGTTAAGATGGCCACCGGAAGGTATTGGTCCCTTCCGGCAAGTGGTTTACTAGCTAGAGCATCCAGAAGCGGAGAAGGAAACTGGTGAGGCTTTGGATGGTGGGATAATTGGCAAGGCTGCTTGGGGGCATACTAGTTTGGCATCTAATGTAGCGATAAACGGGCAAAACGGAAAGAACAGGTACAGAAACGGCAACGGGATAAAGTTTGCCTATTGTCCACACTGTAGCAAGAAGGGACTTTACAAGGTCCCCCGTAGGTATGAGCATTGCCGGTGCTGTGGTTTGCATCGGATACTTTTACCCGGGCAGGACTTTTAGCTCCTTAGGCTTCCGGAGATAAGCTCTTTGGTCACCACGATTGCGGAGAGCCGCCTCAGCTTTTCATTGACAATTCTATTTCCAGTAGTTATCCTAATATTGTTAGGTTTATTTTGCCTGGTAGTAGATTTTTAACTGGTAATTGTTTTTTATTTAAGAATGCGAGTTATTGCAGGTAGTGCGAAAGGGCACCGACTTAAAGTAGCAAAGGGTACCATTACTCGACCGGCAACGGATTTAGTCCGAGGCGCGATTTTTTCTATTTTAGAAAACATTACTGAAGATTGGAGGCAGGTGCTCGATTTATTTTCCGGTAGTGGCGCTTTAGGTATTGAGGCTTTAAGTCGGGGTGCCGGTTGGGTTGACTTTGTTGAACGTGAACCAAGATGTTGTGCTATAATTAAACAGAATCTGGAAAAGACGGGGTTTGTCGCCCAAGCTCATGTTTATGGCTGTAGCGTCACAAAAGCCCTTTCCTTTCTGGATAAGGAGTATAATATTATATTGATGGACCCGCCCTATTCTAATTCGTCTATCGGAAATCTGGTAGCGCAACTAGCCACCTCGAAACTGGTCGGGGCAAACTCGATATTGGTGGTGACGCATTCCCCTCATCTGCCTCTAGATGCGACTTACTCTCCTTTGAAGCTCATTAAAGAACATCGTCACGGTGATAGTTGCATTGCCGTCTACAGGAGGGGGGAGCAACTTTGACTATTGCCGTCTACCCGGGCACCTTCGATCCGATAACCAATGGTCATCTTGATATTGTTAACAGAGCCGCTAGGCTTTTTGACAAGATAATCATCGGGGTCTATGAGAAATCGGATAAGCATCTCGTCTTTACTACTGAGGAAAGAGTGGATTTGGTCAGGCGAACGGTAGCCAATTTAGCTAATGTTGAGGTAAAAGCTTTCGGTGGGCTGACCGTTGATTTTGCCAAGCAAGAGAAGGCACAAGTTATGATCCGCGGGCTGAGAATGAATGCCGATTTCGAAAAGGAATTTGAAATGGCAATGATGAATCGGAAGTTAGCTCCGGATCTAGACTTGCTTTGCCTGATGGCAAAGCAAGAGTATCAGTTTCTTAGCTCCAGCTTACTTAAGGAAGTTGCCCGTCTAAATGGTAATATTAGTGACCTTGTTCCAGAGCATGTGGCTGAAGCTTTAAGAAAGAAGGTTCATGACAAAATGTAGTCTTTTTAGAGCACGCGGTGCTTTTATTAAAAGCTAATTCTTTATGGAAAAGTAGGAGGTAAATTTATGGCGTACAAGATTACAGAGGAGTGCATTAGCTGTGGAGCTTGTGAACCGGAGTGTCCCAACCAAGCCATCAGCGAAGGGGAAACAATCTATGTAATTGACCCCAAGAAATGCACCGAATGCGTTGGTTCTTATGAATCTTCCCGCTGTGCTGAAGTTTGTCCGGTTGATTGCTGTGTACCTGACCCAGAGCATAAAGAAAGCCGGGAGCAGTTGCTAGAGAAGTGGAAGGGACTACATCCAGGGGAAACCCCGACGGTTACCTAAAGGTAGCTTAATATAAAAGTTAATCGTAACTTAATAATTCTGTTGAATATGTGGGGGCGATAATGGGATTTGGGCAAAATATGACCGCCCCCATACCCCCTTTTCTCATTACTGGAAGAAAGAGCGTAAAGCGTCGAATTCTTCCGGCAACAGTGCCAAAACCATAGGGAAGCGGTCTAATAATAGCATCGCTAGGCCTGATTCCGTGATCACTCGTGTGCCTAGGAACTTAGCCCAGATGGCGAGCAGGACCCCACAGAATATGGCTCCCAACACCAAGCCAAAGACGGCACCACCAAGGCGATTAATCCAACCCAGCATAACTATTGAAGCCAGCCACTTCAGCACTGAGGCCAGTATTCCGGCAACTAACATTACCCCGATTAGAATAAAGGCAAAGGCAGCAATTTTGGCCAGATTTTCCTGTGGAATGAAGGTAAGCTGCTCAGATAGGGCAGCATAAAAGCGACCAGCCAGGATGACGCCAATGATTACCCCGGCGAGAGACAGAACTGCCTTGATAATCCCAATCCTCAGGCCAATCAGGGTGGCAATAGCCATAGGCACGATAATAATGATATCAAGCCAGTTCATGTTCGGTTAGCTCAACTCCTCAGATTTTTATTTTGGGGGTATTTTCATATTGCTGATTTTACCATATTTCCCTTATTCATAGTGTAAAGCGTCAATCGGGTTTAGTCTGGCAGCGCGCAGTGCTGGATATATTCCAGAGACAACACCAATAAAGGCCGAAACCATGAAAGCTAAAATTATAATGTCTGGAGACACTGTTGCCGCCAGTTTAAAACCACCGAGGTCGAGTTGAGATATCCCCCAGGATACAAGCCAGCCACCGGTTATGCCGATGCCACCCCCGACAAAGCTCAATGCCGCTGCCTCGAGTAAAAATTGCAGCAGGATATCCCGCCGTTTGGCACCGACTGCTTTGCGAATACCAATTTCCCGGGTGCGCTCGGTTACTGAGACCAGCATGATGTTCATAATGCCAATGCTGCCCACCAGCAGTGAGATGCCGGCAATGGCTCCCAGAAAGAACGATAATACTATAGTTATCTGTCCGACGATTTCCAGTACCTGCTCCGGGCTGATGACAGCGAAGTCATTCTTATCATCATCTTCCAGCTTGTGACGTCTCCTCAAGATATCTTCAACTTCCTCGGTGACTTCGTCCATTAGTTCAGTACTGGTTACCGCGAGACTGATTGAAGCCACCGCGTCTTGGCCAGTTGCGGTTTGCTGAGGGAACAGCCTGGTCTGGTATGTGGTTACCGGTACGGTAATAATCTCATCAAAACTGAACCCAAAAAAGGCGGTGCCTTTAGCTTCAAACACGCCGATGACGGTAAAGCGCTGTTTTTTCATCTTGACTTGTTTACCAACCGGGTCTTCAGAGCCGAATAGTTCGGTAGCTATTTTGCTGCCCAAGACCACCACATTAGCTCGCTGGGCTACATGCTGGTCGGTAAAAAAATGACCAGCCGCCATGGAAAATTTCATCACTTCTAAGTATTCAGGGGTAGTGCCATGGAGTACTCCTCCCTTGCTTTCACCGTCAGCGGTTACGGTGATAAAGTTTTCATTCACAGGCACAATTAAGTCTACAAAGCGGACTTTCTCTAAGGCCCGGACATCATCCATGGTGAGAGTAGGCAGGGCATAACCTGGAGTGATGGCGAAGAATTCCTGCTCTGCTTCAGGGTTTTGCGGCACTACCTGGAGCACATTGGTGCCCAGTTCCTCATAGGCGGAGGTAATGGTGGCTTCGGCACCTCTCCCCACAGATACAAGGGTAATTACGGAGCCCACCCCGATGATGATACCAAGCATGGTGAGCGAGGAGCGTAGTTTATTGGCGAATAGTGACCTTATGGCAATGATGAAAGAATCAATAAATTTCACGCCTCATCTCCAACAAGCAAAATCCTCGTATATTATTCAATATTTTTTCGCTTACTAATTGTCCTGTTGTTGCTGGTCACTTTTTCATCACTAACAATCTTTCCATCCAGAAGGCGAATGATGCGCCCGGTTTTAGCGGCAATATCATACTCATGGGTGACCAAGACTACAGTGATGCCTTCCCGGTTAAGCTGCAAGAAAATAGAAATAATCTCGTCAGTAGAGGCACTATCCAGGTTGCCCGTAGGCTCATCGGCCAGGATGATCGCGGGGTTGGTCACCAATGCCCGGGCGATCGCTACCCGCTGTTGCTCACCTCCCGATAGCTCAGTTGGTCTATGGTTGGCCCGTGCCCCCAAGCCCACCCGCTCTAGCGCTTCTATAGCCCGCTTGTGCTTCCGACCGCCACCGCTATAGATAAGTGGCAGCTCAACATTAGACAGGGCATTAGTACGGGGTAAGAGATTAAAAGTCTGGAAGACAAAGCCAATCTTCTTATTTCTCAGTTCGGCTAACTTATTATCATTAAGTCGGCTGACGTCAACCCCATCAAGGGTATATCTACCTAAAGTAGGTTTATCCAGAAAGCCAATGATGTTCATCAGGGTAGACTTGCCTGAGCCGGAGGCACCAATGATTGCCAGCATCTCCCCCTCATTAATGGAAAGCGTTATCCCCCTGAGAGCGGGAACCTCTACCTTACCCATTCGGTAAATCTTGGTGATATTCTCTAGCTCAATCATGCCAGTCTCCAATAGTTAGTGCCTTTAAGTTTATTGCTTAAAAGAATCCAAACTCAGATGACTATCGTTTTACACGAGTCTCGATCACTACTTCTCCCTCACGAAGCCCACTTATAATCTCGGTGTTAAAGCCATCACTAATCCCGATCTCTACCGGTCTTTCTTCCATTTCCTCACCGACCATGACCTTAACTATTGTCTTGCCTTCCTCATCCTCTTCAATGGCTCGGTCCGGTACCAGCAGGACGTTGCTCCGTTTGGCGAGTACAATATCCGCCTCGGCACTCATACCAACCTTTATGCCAGGACCCTCGGGAACATCGAAGATTATTTTGACTCTATAGACCACCACGCCACCGACTTCGATCGGCATCGGGAAAATGGTGGTAACATTGCCGATAAGCTCGACATCAGGGAGTGCGTCCAGTTCAATAATGGCTTCCTGCCCCAAACTTACCTCTGGTATGTCTATCTCATCCACTTCCACAATCAGTTCCATACTGCTGGGGTCAATCAGATGGATAATCGGTTTGGCAGTGAAAGACGGCGAAGGAATAATGTCTCCCTCTTCAGCAGTGACCTCAGTTACTACGCCGTCAATGGTGGCAGTGATAATGGCCTCATCTAGTTCCTTCTGGGTCTGGGCTAAAGATACTCGGGCTAAGACTACAGACTGTTTAGCCTGCTCCACAGATTCTTTCGCTGCCTCTATCTGCAGTTCCTTTATGGCAATGTCTTCGGTTAGTTTATCTAGATTTTTCTGGGCTTGCGCCTCTGCCATCTCTGCCGCCTCTAGCTGCAGTCTGGCGATGGCTACTTCTTCGGTATCATAGGCATATACTTTGGCATCCAATATCGCCTCAGCTGCCTCTAGTCTTGCTTGAGCATAAGCCACTGTTGCCGCTGATAGACCCTCATCCAAAACATACTGCAAAAAGGCCTCCGCGTTATCTACATCTTTCTGTGCTGTTTCAATATCCGGCCAGGTATAGATGTCTTGGGTTTCATCCAGATGGTGTTTGGCGTTCCTCACGTCTATCTGGGCGTTAAATAAAGTCAGTTCCAGCGCATCTTTGGTGTCTCGAATGTTTTTCAGTTCGTATTCGGCGGTTTGCTGGCTTAATTTTGCCTGGGTCAGGGCTAGTTGTGCTTGAGTCAGGGCTACTTCGGCTTGGGTTTTGGCTAGTTCCAAGGCATCGGTATCAAGTTCGGCTAACACCTCGCCTTTACTAACCTCATCACCTTCCTCGACGTATATCTTCTCTATCCGGCCACCGCTGCCAAAGCTTAACCTCGCCTCACGAGAGGCTTCGATGTTACCGCTGCCACTGACGCTAACCATTAAATCACCCCTTACCACTTCAACCAATTGTTCGGTAGTTTCCCCTTCGTCACCAAGCGGATTACAGGCAGTAAGGCTAACTAAAATCAAGCTTGATAGTAATAATGGAACGATAATTTGCCGTCTTCTCATTTTAAGTCTCCCAAAAAGAATATTCGGCTCATTTCCGGTGATTTCATTTTATTGGTAACTTACTTCTCTTGTGCTCTTCCTCCCAGCGTTCCAGGAGAGCAGGGAATTCCCGTTCCAGAAAGGTGTACACATCACGCATCTCCTCTAACCACTTCCGGGTCAGGGGTGTTTTGTCTGCCAGTAGTTCCAGTCCGCGTTCGGCGAGCTGCCGGACCATCCGAATCTCGTCTTCAAGACCGCGTCTTATCATGTGCTGCCAGGCATCGGGCCGAAGGCGGAAGTAGTCATGCCGTACCCCCGGTAGGCTGAGTCGCTCGATAAGACCGATTTGAATGAGGAGACGGGTCATGGTGCTGATGGAGCCTTTGCTGGCCATGAGGGCTTCGACCAGTTGGTCGGTCGATTGGTGTGGTGGGTTGGAGATGAGAAGCCAGCCAAGAATACGTCCCGCCATCCGGGGCAAACCAGTCTGCTCAAAGACAATGCCGACTTCTTCCACAAAGCGCTGCTCTTCAGCTTGTTCGCTGTTTTCCATCCGCGCGTCCTCCGGAATTAGTTTATTTTGTGCTTATATTATAATAGATATTGTATATTTTGTCAATACTGAAAGTAGTGAATTTTATGAATTTTTTTTAAAAAATTATTGGGGTAATTCGGACAAATTAAGGTAATAAGTTGGCGATAAGCTGGAGCAGGATGATGGCGATCATTGGTGTGAAGTCAAACATACCAGTTCGGGGAATGATGCGGCGCAGGGGTGCTAGAATCGGCTCGGTGATTTTGTCCAGAACAAGAGTTAGTGTATTTGGTTCGGTCACAAACCAGGACAGGATAACTCGAATAAAAATAGCGAAAGTGAATACTTCGCACAGGATCTTAATAAAATTGAAGAGGACTTCCACCACTACTTACCTGCCCAGTTCTTTAGCTCGCTTGTAGGCAGCCGTAATTGCTTGCTGAACTAGGTCGCTGAAGCCGCCTTTTTCAAACTGGAGCAGTGCTGCGGCAGTAGTACCGCCAGGTGAGGTAACCATTCTGCGTAGTTCAGCCGGTGATTTGTCTGATTTCTGAAGTAGATGACCGGAGCCGAGCATGGTCTGGAGCACTAGTTCCTCAGCCACATTGGGGGAAAGGCCAATCTTCAGCGCAGCATCAACTAGAGACTCGACAAAAAGGAAGAAATAAGCTGGCCCGCTGCCGCTTATCGCCGTAGCCATATCAAGATACTTTTCATCGTCAACATAGATTTCTTTGCCCATTGTGCTAAGGATAGAGCTTGCCCATTTCTTTTGCGACTCGGTTACCTCAGCTGTAGCCGTCCAGACGCTGATGCCCTCCCCAATCTGGGCGGGTGTATTGGGCATTACCCGAACAATAGACCGGTGATTAAGCCCTTGACATAAAGTGTCAATCCTGGCTCCGGCGATGATAGACAAGACAAGTTGGCTTGGCTTAAGCTGACCACCGAGATTAGGCATTACCTCAGCTAAATTCTGTGGTTTAATCGCCAGAACGATGATATCACCCTTATCCGCCGCTTCGCGATTATCTTCCGTCACCGCGACATCGTATTTTTGTTTCAGACGCTGGCGGCGTTCTTCCTTAATATCACTAACCCAAACCGTCGAAGGCATGCTCAGCCCTTTACCCAGAACTGCGGATAGCATCGCTTCACCCATCGCCCCGCCACCGATAAAGACTATCTTTATGGTATCCATTCTGGTGCCTTCACTGCACGACAAAATTGACCAACTTACCGGGGACATATATTCTTTTTAGAATTTTTTTACCTTCAAGGTAAGCATTGGCTCGTTTGGCTTTTTCGAGGAGTAATTGGGGAAGTTCCGCCTCGGTAATGGAGGCTGGGGCAGTGATCCGGTCACGCAGCTTACCGTTCACTTGAATCACTAGGGTAATCTCTTCGTCCTTGGCGAGCTCTTCATCCCATTGTGGCCAGCTTTGATTATGAATGCTGTACTCACGCCCGGTCTTCTGCCATAACTCTTCGGCCAGATGGGGGGCGGTAGGCGCGAGGAGTCTGAGTAAGATACTTATCGATTCTTCCCAAGCTGAAGCTGTAACTGCTCCTGTTTTCTTCAGTTTGGCCAGATAGTTAGTGAGTTCCATAAGTGCAGCTATCATCGTATTAAAGTGAAGTTTTTCGAGGTCTTTGGTCACTCTCTTTATTGTCTGGTGAGTAAACCGGGTTAGCTCCCGCTCTGCTTTCTGTCTGACATCAGGACTGCTCTTTTCATTCTGGTGATATCCTTCCAGCACCAGACGCCATACCCGATCAAGCCAGCGACTTACCCCGCTGAGGCCACTATCATCCCACTCACCACCCTGTTCCCAAGGTGCCAAGAACATGAGGTAAGCACGAATGGCATCTGCTCCCACCTCAGCGACGTACTCGTCAGGAGTGATTACATTGCCTCTGGATTTACTCATCTTCTGCTTCTCAACAATAATAATCCCCTGGTTAAACATGCGTTTATATGGCTCATCAAAGTCGATCAGACCCATGTCCCGGATTGCCTTAGTAAAGAAGCGGGAGTAGAGGAGGTGCATAACAGCGTGCTCAGCCCCGCCAGTATAAAGATCTACGGGCATCCAGTATTTCACCTTATCAGCATCAAATGGGGCGGTATCACAGTTGGGGCTAGTATAGCGAAGAAAATACCAATTAGAGCACATAAAGGTGTCCATAGTGTCAGTTTCCCGCTTGCCTGGGCCACCGCAGCGGGGACAGGTGGTATTGACAAACTGTTCATGGTATTTGAGTGGGGATTCACCAGTAGGTCTGAACTCGGCGTCTTCCGGTAGCAAGACGGGTAGGTCTTCTTCCGGGACAGGAACAATGCCACACTTCTGGCAGTAAATCATGGGGATTGGTGCTCCCCAGTAGCGCTGACGGGAGATAAGCCAATCGCGAAGTCGATAGGTTATGGTTCGCTTACCCCAGCCTTTCTCCTCGAGAAAATCAGAGATGGCTTCTATGCCCTGCTCGTTGGGAACTCCGTTAAACTGCGCCGAGTTCACGATGACGCCTGGTTCAATATAGGCTTCTTCCAGTTCTTCGCCCTGCCATCCGGGAGGCGCTATTACCACCCGTATTGGCAGGTCATACTTCTTGGCAAAAATGAAATCGCGCTCATCATGAGCCGGTACCCCCATTACCGCACCGGTACCATAGCTCAACAGCACATAGTCAGCAATCCAGATGGGCACCTTTTCCCTATTTAGCCGGTTGATGCAATAAGCCCCGATAAATACACCATCCTTTTCTTTCTCCGTTGAGAGTCGTTCTATTTCACTCAGACGTCTTGATTTAGCAATGTAATCTTCAACTTCGGCTCTCTTATCTGGCGAGGTCAGTACTTCCACCAGCGGGTGCTCTGGGGCTAGAACCATAAAGGTAACGCCAAAGGTGGTATCAGGACGGGTGGTAAATACCCTTATCTCTTTTGCTTCTGTGTTGGGGTGGTCAAGGGCAAAGGAAATTTCGGTACCCTGGCTCTTACCTATCCAGTTCCGCTGCATCGTTTTTATCCGCTCAGACCAGACGGTGTCTTTATATTCTAGAAGCTCATCGGCATATTTGGTGATGCGGAAGAACCACTGCTCCAGGTCTCGCCGGGTTACCGCAGCCCCACAGCGCTCGCAGAAGCCTCCACTGACTACTTGTTCGTTGGCCAGCACCGTCTGACAGCGGGGGCACCAATTAACTGGAGCCTTGGCTCGATAAGCCAAATCGGCCTCATACAGCTTCAAGAAGAACCACTCTGTCCACTTGTAATACTCAGGCAAGCAGCTAACTACCTCTCGACTCCAATCATAAATGGCACCTATGCTCCTGAGTTGGCGACGCATGTTGTCTACGTTTTGCATCGTCCATTTAAAGGGGTGAATGCCCCGCGAGATAGCAGCATTCTCCGCCGGCAGACCAAAGGCATCAAATCCCATCGGATGAAGCACATTATAACCCTGCATTCGCTTGAATCGGGCATGAACGTCAGATGGCGCCATGGCATACCAGTGCCCAATATGGAGGTCACCCGAGGTATAGGGGAACATGGTCAGGTCATACCACTTGGGTCGAGGATCATCTTCGCTAACTTGGTACAACCTGTCATCTTCCCACTTCTGTTGCCATTTCTTCTCTATTTCCTGAGGATTATACTTAGCTATCATTTATCCTCCGTCTGAAGGAAAGCTTTCTGCCTACTTGATTGAGACGGCTGGTGACTTATCTCACTAACTCCTTCCCTTGATAAGTGGATAAGCGAATGGTGAGTGTAGGCAGAGAGGGCTTTGCCCCTCTCTGCAATCTCTTCTTGCTTCCAAATGATTCACACGATTAGTCTAACTTAATTGGCGCAGGCTCGTCAATAAGCGGAGGGTTAACTGCGCCGAATATGCCTCAAGCCAAGTCTAACCGTGACACCACTGCGGTCAACAGTTACCCAGCTTGATTATTTCGGTATGTGGAGCACCAACTTAATGCCATTAATCAAAAAGAGAAGCTGGATATTCTTTCTCAACAAATATCCAGCCTCTTCAATAATTCGATTATTTATAATATTAGTTTTAGCCCTTCCCGATTCGGAACATCTTGGTGCCACATACAGGGCATGTCCCTTGTGTCGCCGGCTTCTTGTTCTTCATCGTGATGGACCTTGGATCTTTCATTTCCCTTTTGGCACGGCACTTCACACAATAGGCTTGCATTGTTTACCTCCTTTTTCTTTTTGGTAGGATTAGCCAGAAGCATAAACTATTTTTCCTTTAATGTCAATAGTAACAAGAGCCAATACGCGTAAAATTTAAGCGCCAATAATCATCCTGACTGAGATTATGCCATTAATCCAGCTTATTTCTTGCCTGCCCTCCGTCCTTTAGTTTTAGACTTGTCCAGAGCTATTTTATACCGTTTTATGGCTCTACCTGACTTAAACCGATTCAGATTGACAAAGCCTTTGGTTCTATTCATTTTTTCTTGCCTCAGAGACAAATATAGTATTCTTTTACCTTGTAGTCAAATTTAAACATTGCTCATAATCAGTAATATCAACTATAATTAGTCAATTCAGGTGCCAAAATGACGATATTAAAAATCGTACTGATAGTCTTAGGGGTTATTTTTTTATCTCTTGCTTTGCTTCGTGTCATCAGGAAGCTTCATCGTTCCCCAGCGCCAACCTTTATCGGACGGTTTTTGGATAGTGACTTCAGGCGTTGGTTCCAGTCGCCAGATAAAGTGATTGAGCGCAGTGGTATCAAACCGGGAATGACGGTAATGGAACTTGGCTGTGGCAGTGGCGCTTTTACCACTTTCATTGCTAGGGTAGTAGGGGAGCAGGGTAAGGTCTACGCTGTTGACGTCCAACCAGAGATGCTGCGGCAACTGGAGCGCAAATTATCTAGGTCAGAGAGTCAAGATATAACCAATATTGAGCTGAAGCAGGCTGGTGCTTATGACCTGCCGTTTGCCGATGAGTCTTTTGACCTCGTCTGTATGGTAAATGTACTTCCAGAGATACCGGATAGAGGCAGAGCATTACGGGAAATAAAAAGGGTGTTAACACCGGGCGGGATTTTAGCCGTAACCGAATTTTTGCCCGACCCAGATTATCCGTTGCGTTCGACTACCATCAAGCTATGCCAGCAGGAAGGGTTTATTCTCAATGATAATCTGGGTAATTTGTGGAATTACACGATAAGGTTGAAGAAACCGCCCTCAGGGTAGTAGCCAAGGAAATTCATGACGAATTTAAATAGTTTTACCTAGTTGACTGGCGAGGAGAGGATGTATTTATTGCGATTATCTTTTGGGCTTAAGGATAGACTATTTTACGGTTGGGTGGTGGTAGCTGTTTTTCTGGTTATAGGCATAACTTTTTACGGGATACACTTTTCTTTTGGCGTCTTCTTTAAGTCGATTGAGAGCGAGTTCAGCCTAACTCGAGCGACGACTTCCGCGATCTTATCAGCTAATATGGTACTCGCTGGTATTTACTCTTTTTTTGCCGGCTGGGCTTTGGACCGGTACGGACCGAGAATCGTTGTCCTTTTGATGGGTATATTTACTGGTTTGAGTTTGGTACTAACCAGTCAGACTAATGCCCTATGGCAGTTATTCATCACTTATAGCCTATTATTAGCTATGGGAACCGGTCCTATATATGTCGTGCCGATGTCAGCCGTCTCGAGATGGTTTGCTAAAAAAAGGGGTATGGCTTTAGGCTTATCTAGTTTAGGAATCGGATTGGGAGTGATAGTGATGGCACCTTTTGCTACCTACTTGATTACTAACTTTGATTGGCATACCGCGTATTTAATAATTGGACTGATTGCCTGGTTAGTGGTGCTTCCTCTATCAATGCTCCTGAAAAAGGACCCACGTGACGTTGGTGCACTACCTGACGGAGTAATAAAACCTTACGCCGATGATGTAAGGAGCGAGGAAAGCAGTATTCAGCCGATGGACTATTCACTGTCAGAGCTATTCAGAACCAGAAATTTCTGGCTATTTGTATGTATCTGGTTCATTTTTGCTGCCTGCGTGTTTCTAATCTTCACCCATCTGGTGCCCCATATTACGGATATAGGCTTTTCTGCGGGGCAGGCGGCGGTAGTGCTCAGTCTGATCGGCGTGGCTTCCATCCCCGGTAGACTGCTAATGGGTATTGCTTCAGATAGGCTGGGCAGAAAATTGGCGCCCATTATCTGTACCCTTCTTCAATCGGGGGCCATGGTGTGGTTGATCTGGGTTCAGGACTTATGGGGTCTCTATTTATTTGCCCTGGTTTTCGGCTTTGTCTACAGTGGTTTTGGCAGTAGTGGGGCCGCCCTGATTAGCGATACTTTTGGCTTAAGTAAAATTGGAGTCATCTTTGGTTTGCTGGAGATTAGTTTCGGTATTGGTGCGGCGATTGGTCCAGCCATAGGGGGGATCATTTTTGATATCAGGCAAAGTTATTCTATCGCTTTCTTAATTGGGGCAGTAGCTATGTTGGTGGTGACTTTGCTTGTCACTCTGGTCCGGCGAGAAACGGAGGTAACTTAGCTGGCGGCCAGAGCATTTAAATATCTTAACAATTAAACCTGAGCTTTTAGCCAGCAGGAAGGAAAATCATTGCTGCCAATTTTGAAGCTAAAAGAGAAACTATTTTATGGGTGGGTAGTGGTAGCTAATCTATTGGTTATGGGCACGGCGATTTGGGGGATACGCTTTTCTTTTGGTGTCTTCTTTAAGTCTTTAGAGAGTGAATTCAACCTAACTCGAGCAGCTACCTCGGCAATTTTCTCTACGCAGATGGTGCTTGGTGGTATCTTTACCATCTTGGGTGGCTGGGTGGCAGACCGATACGGACCGAGAGTACTTTTTCTCTTTTTGGGTGTAATTACTGGCCTTGGGCTTTTACTGACGAGCCAAACTAACGCCCTCTGGCAGTTATTTTTTACCTATAGCCTCTTCTTAGCTATGGGAACCAGTCCCATCTATGCAGGGGTGATGTCAACCGCCTCAAGATGGTTTGACCGAAAACGGGGTTTAGCTATGGGCATCGCCAGTTCAGGGGCCGGATTAGGACCGTTGATTGTCGCTCCTTTTGCTACTTATCTCATTACCCAATTTGGTTGGCGTATGGCCTTTTTAATCTACGCGATGATCGCTTGGTTGGTAGTGATTCCCTTGTCCCGGCTATTGAAAAGGGAGCCATCTGAAGTTGGAGCCCTGCCGGATGGGAAGGAATATTCAGAGAGGTATCTAAGTGATACCGAAAAGGAAGGAGAGAAGATTCAGCCGATTGGTTTATCCCTGAGGGAAGCATTCCGGACCAGAAGTTTCTGGATGGTTATCTTTCTCTTCTTATTTTTTGCTTCCAGCTTACTTCTGATTTTAACCCACCTGATACCACATATCACCGATATCGGTTATTCGCCGGTGGAGGCGGCGACAGTGATCAGTTTGGTGGGAGGTTCGGCACTGGTGGGCAGAGTATTTTTGGGCATTGCCTCGGATAGGGTCGGGAGGAAAGCTGCCCTGGTTATCTGTACCTCACTTTGCGCCATAGCCATGCTATGGCTGCTCTGGGCGAAGGACTTGTGGATGTTCTATCTTTTTGCCATCGTTTTCGGGGCTGCTTGGGGGGGAATGGGGCCAACCTCGGCGGCACTGATTGGCCATACTTTTGGGCTAGGTAAGATTGGTGCCATTTTGGGAGCACTTGACGCTGGTTATAACGTGGGGGCAGCCATCGGTCCAATCATTGGCGGGTTCATTTTTGACATTAGCCACGGTTATTTTGTGGCGTTCTTGTACGGAGCTTTGGCCATGTTGCTCGCTACAGTGTTTGTCCTTCTAATTAGGAGGGAAAAGGAGAAATTTTGAGAGGATAGAGTGGGTAACTGACAAATGATACCCTGCGATTAAAAAGTGAACATGCTGGCGGCAAACTCAGCTAGTTTCATTACGTAGCCAGGAATGATACCGAGCAGTAACACACCAAGGCAGGATAGTGACAGCGCTAATCGTAGGGCTCCTGATGAAGGTACTTTCTCCTTGGAGGCTGCCTGGCCGAGCCACATTATCTTCACTACCCGGAGATAGTAGTAGGCTGATATGACGCTGTTGATTACGGCAATAACCACCAGCCACAGCAGGTTATGCTGCACAGCGGCACTAAAGATATAAAACTTGGCCATAAAGCCAGCCGCCGGCGGCATGCCAATAAGTGAAACTAGACACAGGGTTAGAGCTAAAGCCAATAAAGGTGCCCGTTTCCCCATGCCGGTATAGTCCTCAATGAGGTCGCTATTGAGCTTATTGGAGATGGCGATAATGGCGATAAAAGCCCCCATGTTAGTCAAGGCATAACTGGTGAGGAAGAAAAGAATGGTGCTTTGCCCCAGTAAACCAGTAGCTGACGAAAATCCCATGGTAGCTAATCCCACCATCAGGTAACCAGCTTGAGCGATGCTGGAGTAACCGAGCATCCGTTTGATATTGGTCTGGGGGATGGCGACGATATTGCCCAAGGTCATGCCAATCGCAGCCAGCACGGCAAAGATAAGTCCCCAATTCAGGCTTAGCCATTCAGGAAGTCCGAAGGCGGAGAAGAAAACGCGAAGGATGATGGCAAAGCCAGCTGCCTTGCTAGCTACGGAAAGGTAGGCAGTTATCGGCGTTGGCGCTCCCTCATAAACATCAGGCACCCACATCTGGAAGGGAACGGCGGCAATCTTGAAACCGAAGCCAGCGATCAATAAAACGATACCCAGGATAAGCGCTGGGCTGGCCAGAAGGGTATCGGGTGACATCGCTTGAATCGCCTGCGCGATCTCACCGAGTTGGGTTTTACCGGTAAAGCCAAAAATTAGTGCCATACCATAGAGCAGGACAGCTGAGGCGGCTGCGCCCAGTAAGAGGTACTTCAGTGAGGCTTCGGTTGATTTAGTATCCTTCAGGAAGCCAACTAGAGCGTAGAGGGAAATACTGGTCAGTTCCAAGGCAATATAAATAGCGATTAAATCGGCGGTAGCTGCCATCAGCATCATGCCCAGGGTGGAGAGTAATACTAAGGCATAATACTCACCCTGAAAGCGGGCGAACTTAACTACGTAGTCTATTGAGGACAGAATAACCAGGAAGGCAATTCCCAGGAAGAGCAGCTTAAAGAAGAGGGCAAAGTTATCTACCGCCAGCATGTTGTTGAAGATGGCCGGAAAGTTGCCTCCCCACATCGCCACGGTGACTCCACCAGCGACTACCAGTCCCGAAATGCTGACCTGCGCCAGCAGCCTCTTCTGCTCGATGAGTAGGTCAAGCAGAATGACGATGACGGCAACGGCAGCCAAAGTCATCTCCGGTATAAACAGTGCCAGATTCAAATCTACTCCTTTTTCTGAGGAAACAATTCCTAGCTAACTAGCTTGGATTTGTTTTTAGAGTTATGTTAACAAGTCTTTAAAATACGTACTCCTTAGCCACCTAATAGACCCGCTACGGGCGAGATGCCGAGCTTAAGCACATCGGTTAAAATTGCCGGGTAGATGCCGACCAGCATAATCACGGCGACAAAAGCAAACATGTAAACCCGCTCCAGAATATCGGCGTCAGCGGTGCCATTATATTTTTCTAATACCGGTCCGTAGAATGCCCGCTGGAGCATCCACAGAATATAGCCGGCAGTGATGACAACCCCGAGCACGCCCAGAATAGTGTAAACCTGAATTCCGGGAACGATAGTCGAGGAGAAGCTGCCCACAAAAACGAGGAACTCAGCGGCGAAGCCGCTGGTGGTGGGCAGCCCCAGTGATGCCAGGCCAGCTATTGAGAAGACAATGGCGATAATCGGTACCTGACGTGCCAGTCCACCGAGATTACGCAGGTCACGTTCATGGGCATTGTGCATCACCAGCCCGACCATGGCAAAGAGCAGCCCGGTAACCACACCGTGGCTGAACATCTGTAAACTGGCACCCACCAGGCTTACCTTACCAAGGGCAAAGATGCCCAAAAGCACATAGCCCATATGACTGATGCTGCTGTATGCAATTAGCCGCTTGAAATCATTCTGTCTCATCGTCACCGCTGCCCCATAGAGCACGCCGATTACTGCCAGTATTACCAGGAGGAGGGCATAACTTTGTGCTACCTGAGGGAAGAAGCTAACACAGAGACGAATCATTCCGTAGCCGCCCATCTTGATCAGTACTCCGGCCAGGATGACGCTGACGGCCGTCGGTGCGTCAGTATGCGCATCGGGCAGCCAGGTATGAAACGGGATAACCGGTAGCTTGATGGCAAAGCCGATTAAAAGCAGGAAGAAGATGGCAGCGGCAGGCATAATTGATTGCACCATGCCCAGTCCGCCCTGGGCGATTTCCACCATATTTAAGGTGTCTGTAGTGAAGTACAGGCTGAGGATACCTGCCAGCATAAAAGCGCTACCGAATAAGGTATAGACAACATACTTTATGGCTGAGTATTCCTTCCGGCCCGATCCCCAGATATTGATTAAGAAATACATGGGAATGACTTCGATTTCCCACATAATGAAGAAGAGCAGGAGGTCAAGGGAGAGGAACACCCCCAGAATGCTTGTTTCCAGAAGCAGGAGCCAGGCAAAATACTCTCTGGGTCTGAGGTCAATTTTCCATGAGATGAGAACGGACAGAAAACCGAGGAAGGCAGTCAGTAAGGTCAGGGTCAAACTCAGCCCATCCACCCCCAGGTGATAGTGAGCGTTAAGGGCGGCAATCCAGAGTGCCTTTTCCTCAAACTGAATCAGACCGGCGGCGGCTGGCGAGCGGTCAAATTGGGCAAAGAGAACGATTGACAGAATCAGAGGAATAAGGGTGAAGATGGCAGCGGTCCACTTAATCTGTCTGGGGCTATGGCCCACCACAAAAGCGACGAGGGCGGCGCCCACCGCCGGCAGGAAGAGTATGATGGTCAGATAGCTAAAGTCCAACTCCGCTGACTCCTACTTTTAAGTTTTTATTTGGTAGTCCTATCCCCTTTTGTCCTCCCCTTCTTCTGTCTGGTGTGTCATTGCGAGTCGAAGGCGAAGCAATCCCATCTTTATCTTTTGGTTTGCTTCGTCGCTCTGCTCCTCGCAATGACATACCTTCTATCACTCCCCGCAATGACTTTTATGCCCAAGGGGGAAGGGTTATGTAAGAGGGGCTTCGCCCCTCTTGGACGCCCTTGATTATTGCTCCAGAGGAGAGGCTTCGTTTCTCTTTGACTCTCCTTTAATATTTGTTCCTTCAAAGGGCTACGCTCCTTTTGACTCTCCTTTAGCCAAAGAATAAGACGACAAAAATAATCGCCAGTATGCCGATGCCAATGAACAGGGCATATAGCTGGAGCTGACCGGTCTGGGCGTGCCGGAGGGCTCTACCCCCGGCAATGGCTCCATTGGCTACGCCATTGACGATTCCGTCCACGGCCTTATTATCAAATAGCTCCAGACCAGCAAAAAATCCCTTGAGCAGGGTTATTCTCACGATGACATTTTCGTAAAGCTCATCGAACCAGTATTTGCGGTAGAACAAAGTATAAAGTGGTTTGAAAAGACTACCGACCCGCTCCGGTGAAATCAACCGTTTGCTATACATGGCGTAGGCGAGCAGAATCCCCAGACCAGCCAGTATCAAGGATAGCCAGGGCAGGGCCTGGGTAAATGGGTGGAAAAGGCCTTCAATAAAGCTATGGGTATCACCGTGCCCCATGAAGGCATCAAAGTGTCCGGTGACATTCCACAGACCGGAGAACACGGACAGAATAGCCAGAACTACCATGGGTATTACCATTACCCTAGGTGATTCGTGAGGATGGCTACCGTGAGCTCCGTGGGCCTCTTCGCTGCCACCGCGATATTCACCGCCGAAGGTCATAAATACGGCGCGGAACATGTAAAAGGCGGTCATAAATACCGTTATCATGGCCAGATAAAACAGAATGGGTTGGCTGGCAAAGGAGCTGACCACGATCTCATCCTTGCTCCAGAAGCCGGAAAGGGGCCAGATGCCAGCGATACTCAACGAAGCAATAACAAAAGTAGCGTAGGTCCAGGGCATATACTTTTTCAGTCCACCCATCTGGCGCATATCAAAGGTTCCGGTGGCGTGATTGACGCTGCCAGCACCGAGGAATAGCAGCGCTTTAAAGAAGGCGTGGTTAAACAGATGGAAGATGCCAATGGCCACCCCGCCAACTCCCAAGCCTAACATCATATAGCCCAGCTGGCTGATGGTGGAATAAGCCAGGACGCGCTTGATATCATTCATCACCAGACCCATTGAGGCGGCGAAAATGGCCGTAATTCCACCGATAATGGCTACCGTGGTTAATGCTTCTGTTGAGTATTCAAAGAGCGGGAACATGCGGGCGACCAGGAAGACGCCGGCAGCAACCATGGTGGCGGCATGGATTAAGGCACTGACCGGAGTTGGGCCTTCCATAGCGTCAGGCAGCCAGACGTGGAGCGGGAACTGGGCTGACTT
>JBHIDQ010000004.1:0-30448 GCA_046760155.1 Dehalococcoidales bacterium
GCCATACGGAGATGGGGAAGGGATAACAAGTATCTCAGCAAGATGATAGATTTCTAGACAGGTTAGATATTACCCATTGTCAACGGGTGCTGGTCTATGAGTAAGAGATAGGTAGCCGCCAGCGGGTTGACTTGGTTGACTCGATATGTTGACATTACGAAAAGGGATAGTTTATCGTTTTTAGCGCAAAGACAGAAAGGAGGCGCGATGAAGAAACTCGGCTTTATTGGCTTAGGCAATATGGGCAAACCAATGGCACTTAACCTGGTTAAAGTTGGCTATCCGCTTACCGTTCATGATATAAAACCAGCGCCAGTCAAGGAGCTGGTGGTGGCGGGGGCTACGGCGGTTAATTCCCCTCGGGAAGTGGCCGAAAAATCAGAGGTCGTCATCACCATGGTGACCTCATCCCCCCAGGTGGAGCAGGTAATGTTTGGGCCCGATGGCGTTCTGGCCGGTTTAAAGGGTGGCACCATCATTATCGATATGAGCACCATCGACCCGATTGTGACTCGGAAGGTAGCGGCGGCGGCCGCCGAAAAGGGTATCGAGATGCTGGATGCGCCGGTGAGCGGTGCCCCAGTCAAGGCAGCCGATGGCACCCTTTCCATTATGGTGGGAGGCAAAAAGGAAATTTTTGAGCAATGCCAGGACATTCTCCAGGTGATGGGAGAGAAAATCTTCCACGTTGGCGATGTGGGGATGGGGGAGGTAGTCAAGCTGTCCAATAACCTAATCGGTGCCGTGTGCGGAATCGGCGTTTGTGAGGGCTTTCTCTTTGGCACCAGACTCGGGGCTGACCCCAAGACGCTGTTTGAGGTCATCAGTGCCAGTGCCGGAAATTGCTGGTTCTTGCAGACCAGAGTCCCTTATCCCGATGTGATACCGGAAAGTCCGGCCAACAAGGATTTCGCCCCTGGCTTTACCACCGACCTGATGGCTAAAGACCTCGGTCTTATCCTATCCGCCGCCGAGGCCACCAGGATTCCTCTGCTAGCCGCCAGTCTAGCTCACCAGCTAGTTGAAGCCACTCAAGCTATCGGCCTAGGGGATAAGGACTGGTCCGTGGTCAGCAAAACCATTCGACGCTTGGCCGGAGAGAAAACTTAGCCCCGCTTTTTGACACCTTCAACGGTGTTATTTCTTCCGCTTAATTACTTCTTTTACCGCTTTGGCGATGTCATTAGCGGTTAGTTCGTAGGCTACTTTTAGTTCGTCTATTGTTCCCGACTGACCAAAGCGGTCCTTGATGCCGACTCGCTTTAGCGGAACTGAGTAATTTTCGCCAACAACTTCTGACACTGCGCCGCCCAACCCACCAATAATACTGCTGTCTTCCACGGTAACAATGGCGCCGGTCTCCCTGGCCGCGCTGATGATAGACGCTTCGTCTAGTGGCTTAATCGTGTGCACATCAAGGAGACGTACCTTGATACCTTCCTTGGCGAGCATGTCGGCGGCAGCAAGGGCATCGGCGAGCATGATGCCAGTAGCAATGACGGTGGCATCTTCACCATCCATCAGAGTTACCGCCTTCCCCAATTCAAAAGGGTATTCCTCCTGATATAGGGTAGGCACTGGAGGGTTGGCCAGTCTAATGGCGATTGGCCCAAAATATTCAGCCACCGCCCTGGTTGCTTTCCTGGTTTCCACCGGGTCAGCGGGGGAGACGAGAACGAGATTGGGGATGGCGCGTAGCGCCGCAATCTCCTCAATGATTTGATGGGAGCCGCCCATAAAGGCCCAGAGCATTCCTGAGTTGCAGAGTACTATTTTCACATTAAGCTTATCAAAGGCAACATTCTGCCTTATCTGGTTATAGGCCCGACCCACGGCAAAGATACTGTGGCAGTGGGTAAAGGGAATTTTCCCTGCTCCAGCCATACCGGCAGCGGTGGTGATCAGGTTCGCTTCAGCGATACCAACATCATAAATTCGGTCTGGATACTCTTTTTGGACAAGTTCACCGGCAGTACCCCGAGGAAAATCCCCGTAGAGAAGGACTATGTTGCCGTTTTTCTTGATCAGCTCTACCATCTCCTCATTGTAGGCCTGATACATGGCTTTCATCTCACCTTGTGGTTCCATTACATAGTTACGTTTCATTTCTTACTCCCTTATGGTGATCATTGGCGCTTCCACAGGCTCTCTTACTTGAGCGCCTCAATCGCTTCAGCATACATTTCATCGGAGAGCTTGCAGAAGTGCAGGTTCTTGTGTTCGAAAGAAGGCACGCCCTTGCATTTGGTGGTGTGGGCGATGACGGCGTGGGGTTTGCCCTTAACCCTGTCCGCCTTTTCCAGGGCATTAAGGATATCATTAAAATCGTGGCCATCAATTTCGGTGGTATCCCAGCCGAAAGCTTGCCACTTCTCCGCCATCGGCGTCATATTGATTCTTTCCTCCACAGCGCCGCTGGACTGGAATTTGTTATGGTCAACAATGGCGACGAGGTTATCAACCTTGTAATGGGTAGCCGCCATAACTGCCTCCCAGACCTGTCCCTCATTGCTCTCCCCATCCCCAACGATACAGAAGACACGAAAACGCGGAGTCGGTCTGCCCGACGCATCCTTAGGGGCGCCAATTCGAGCGGCTAAAGCTTCTCCCAAGGCAAAGGATAAACCCTCTCCCAGGGAACCGCCCGAATATTCAATCCCGGGTGCCTTGCGCTCGGTGTGGGCCTGGAGAGTAGCACCAAACTTACCGTAAGACTGGTATTCCTTCTTGGAGAAGTATCCCGCTTCACCAAGAGCTGCGTAGACCGTTTCACAGCAGTGAGCTTTGGAGACAATGAGTCGGTCCCTCTCTTCCCACTGTGGGTTTCTGGGGTCATGTTTCATGTGGTGGAACATCAGTGCGGCAATAATATCCGCCTGGGAAAATGAGCCGCCCATCCAGCCAGACTCACCCGCTCTTATCATTTCCACCGCATCTCTCCGCAGAATCTTGGCTTTTTCCTCCAGTTTTTTGATTAACTTTTCATCGTAGGCCATATCTTCACACCTCCTTTAGCACGCTAGATATATATTATACAGTCTTGCTTCTCAGCGCAACTCTTTCGTCACATACGTTGACAATTAGCCAATAGAAAGTCTAATATAAAACTTCAGTAAATATTTCAGGAAGGAGTAATAAGTGCATGTTCAAATCGGTGAATCTCTTGAGGTTGAATCACGGTCAGGAAATTTTGAGTGAGCTGACCAAATATTGCCAGAAAAAGGGTATTACTTCGGCAATTATTATTGGTATCATCGGGTCTATCGAAAAGGCAAAGTTTGGCAGACATGGTGGCAGGTCCGGGCAATGTTAGATACGGGTAAGTTCGACCCCTTACCCGTAATCACCCATCGCTTCCCCTTATCTGATTTTAAGCAAGCCTTTGAACTCGCTGTCAGTGGTGAGGCGGGCAAGATACTACTCTACCCCTAAAGTGAGTATAATAGATTAAGCAGGGCGGGTGGTTTTCCCCATTAATTAAAGACTCAAAAAGGAGGATTAGTTATGGGAGAGCGTCTGAAAGGAAAAGTAGCCATTGTTACCGGAGCCGGTTCCGTTCTCCCCGGTATGGGGAACGGCAAAGCTACGGCCATTGTCTTTGCTCGAGAAGGAGCCAAAGTAATGGCCGTTGATTATAACCTCGAGGCCGCCGAGGAAACCAAAGGCATGATTGAGGAGGAAGGCGGAGAGTGCCTTACCTTTAAGGCTGACGTTTCCAAAGCCGGTGATTGTCAGAGCATGGTGGAAAAATGTATCCAGACTTTTGGCCGGATTGACATCCTCCATAACAACGTCGGCATTGGGCAATGGGGAGGAGTACTGGAAACCACCGAGGAGACCTGGGATAAGGTGATGATGGTTAACGTGAAAAGTATGTTTTTGACCTGCAAGTACGTAATTCCCTATATGGAGAAGCAGGGGGGCGGTTCCATCACCAACATTGCCTCGGTGGGCGGCATCAGATTTACCCTGCCCAACATTGCCTATGCCTCATCGAAAGCGGCGGTTATCGCCCTCACCCGGGATATCGCCATTCAATTTGCTCCCAAAGGTATTCGGGTAAATGTCATTCTACCCGGCTTGATGAAAACCCCGCAGGCTGAATTCTACAATAAAGATGCCTGGGCGGGAGGGGATATTGAAGAAATGTGGCGGCGGCGGGATGCCATGTGCCCCATGGGAAGGCAGGGTGAAGGTTGGGATACCGCCTACGCTGCTCTGTTCCTTAATTCAGATGAAGCGAAGTACATCACCGGAACGACCTTGCTGGTTGATGGCGGCATATCGCAGACAATGAGGTCGCGGTAAGCAAAAGAAGCCGTAAACAGCGAGACAAAGCTTGGATTGACATTTCTCGGCGGTTTGGAGATGATACCGAATAGAGATGGGGGGTGAAAACCATGGCCATAGCCAAAGAAAAACTAATCGAGATGTACCGGATAATGGTCCGCATCAGACGCTTTGAGGAAAGAGTGGCCCGGGAATTTGCTGAGGGGAATATTCCCGGTAGTGTCCACTCCTACATTGGCGAAGAGGCAGTGGCCACCGGGTCGATCGCCCATCTGAGGAAAGATGACTACATTATGAGCACCCACCGCGGGCATGGACATCTGCTTGCCAAGAGTGGTGAAACCACCAAGATGATGGCGGAGCTTTTCGCCAAGAAAACCGGCTACTGCCTCGGCAAGGGAGGCTCGATGCACATCGCCAACATAGATATCGGCATGCTTGGTGCCGCCGGTATCGTGGGGTCGGGAATTCCGATTGCTACTGGAGCCGGACTTTCCGCCAAATTGAGAGGTACCGACCAGGTTACCATCTGCTTCTTTGGCGACGGCGCCGCCAATATCGGTCGGTTCCATGAGGGGATAAACCTAGCCGCCGTCTGGTGTCTCCCCGTGGTTTTCATCTGTGAGAACAACTTGTGGGCGGTTTCTGTGCCGACAAGCTGCTCACTGGCCGTACCCAACATTGCCGATAGGGCGGTCGGCTACGGCATTCCCGGCGTCGTGGTTGATGGCATGGATGTCGTGGCCGTCTATGAGGCGGCGGGTGAGGCGGTTGCCCGAGCAAGGAGTGGCCAAGGCCCAACTTTAATTGAAGCTAAAACCTACCGCTTCCGGGGGCACTTTGAAGGAGACTCAGGCACCTATCGACCCAAAGAAGAAATTGAAGAGTGGCTGAAAAGGGACCCCATAAAGCAATACCAAGAAAAACTCCTTGAAATGAAAGTCCTGACCGAAAAAGAAACCGAAGAGATTGACAAGGAAGCGCTTGCCGAAATGGATAAGGCGGTGAAGTTTGCTCAGGAAAGTCCCTTCCCGGAACCTGAGGAAACCTTGGAAAATGTGTATTCGTAGGAGACAGGAATGAGAGAGATCAATTTCCGACAGGCAATCGGTGAAGCCCTAGATGAAGAAATGGCCAGAGACCCAAGTGTATTCATCCTCGGTGAGGATGTGGGCAAGATGGGAGGTCTGATGGGAGAAATCGGAGGCTTATACCAGAAATACGGCACAGATAGAGTAAGAGACACACCACTCTCCGAGGCAGCTATCCTCGGTGCCGCCATCGGTGCTGCCATCACTGGGATGAGACCGGTGGCGCGGATGAGATTTGCCGACTTCCTGGGTGTGGCCTGGGACGAGATAATGAATCAGATGACCAAAATGAGATACATGTTTGGGGGCAAAATCAAAATGCCCCTGACCATGGATGCCCTCAGTGGTGCCGGCCGACGCACCGCCGCGCAGCATTCCCAAAGTATAGAAGGAATGATGATGGCTATCCCCGGGCTGAAGATTGTCTTACCTTCTAACGCCTATGACGCCAAGGGCCTGCTCAAGACAGCCATCAGAGACGATAATCCAGTGATGTTTTTTGAACATAAGCTAATCATGTGGGCCGGTCCCAAGAGTCAGGTGCCCGAAGAAGAATACCTCATCCCCTTTGGTCAGGCTGATATTAAGCGGGAAGGCAGCGATGTTACCGTTGTCGCCACCGCCTATATGGTTACCAGGGCACTTAATGCCGCCGAAAAACTAGAAGAAAAAGGCATCAGTCTGGAAATTATTGACCCCCGGACCATAGTGCCTTTTGATAAGGAGACCGTGCTGAACTCGGTGAAAAAGACGGGGCGGCTGGTCATCTTTACCGAAGAATGTCAGACGGGGAGCTTCGCCGGCCAAGTTGCCGCTATCGTCGCCGACGAGGGATTTGACTATCTTGATGCCCCGATAAAAAGAGTCAACGCCCCGGATACTCCGGTACCCTACGGCATTGTCCTCGAAGACTTCTGGATGCCGGACGAAAACCAGCTAATCAAGGCGATAAATGAGAGCATGTAGCTACAGAACGCCAGTCCCCCATAGAGGGTGTTATTGTTGAGGTTTGATTGTCCCTATAGTGCTGGAGTATAATCGAATACATTACTCATCTATGATAAAAGGAGGAGATTTTTCTATGAGTAAAGTGATTGACCTCTCGCTTCCCGTTAGAGAACACTGGCGCTGGCATGTGAAATTGTACCCACATACCACTTTTGAAGATTACTTCTTCCTGCACCAATACATGGACTACAATCTACATGGTTTCACCCACGTCGATGCTCTGTTACACTATTTACCTGATACGCCTCCCATCGAAAAAGTACCCCTAGATAAGTTCATGGGTGAAGCCGCCGTTGTCAATCTCTCCCACTTGGGTGAAGATGCTGGCGTAACCGCCGCCGAACTGGAGAAACATGGCCAGCAGGTGAAGGCTGGTGATATCGTTTTGCTGCGTACCGACTGGCCCCTGAAGTGCGACTATACGAGTAAGGATTTCTGGGGTAAAGGCCCCTATACGGCACGAGATGCTTGTGAATGGCTGGTCAAACGCAAAGTTAAGTCGGTTGGTTACGACTATCCCCCGGATTATTGCTTACATTATGAGGTAACCGACCCGCAGCATGAGTATAAGGCTGAGGAATTTACCACCCACGCCGTTTTCTTCAAGGCCGGCATATACGTGATCGAATACCTCTGCAACCTTCATCTCATCACTAAAGAGCGTGTCCAATTTATGGCGCTTCCGATTATGATTGTGGGCGCTGAGGGTGCGCCCTGCCGGGCTATTGCCATAGAAGACTAAAGCAGCCGATTAAGCTGACTTTAAATTGACTCTGCTACACCGGGGATATAAATATCGGGGCCGCCGTAAACGGCGGCCCCATCAAATTTCTTTCTACTATCCAGCAAGGGATATCATTACTTTATCATCAGACCGGGCAGCCAGAGCAGAATATCAGGGAATACCCCGAAAACAACCAGCGAAAGCATCAGCAGTATGATGTAGGGTATCACGCCATAGATGATTTCCTGGGTGGTTATCCCTCCACCCCACTCAGGTTTGACCACCCCCTTGAGGAAGAAGATGGCGGTGGCAAAGGGAGGGGTAATATAAGCAGCATGCAGGTCAACAATGATCATCATGGCAAACCACAAGGGGTCAAATCCGAGCGCGGCACCGATGGGCGTGGCAATGGGAACAACCAGGAAAACAATGCCGATCCAGTCAATAAACATGCCCAGAATTAAGACGATGAACAGAATTATGCCCAGGCTACCCCACTTGCCGCCCGGAGCGTCCAGTATCATTGACGAGACCACTTCGGCTCCACCACCATAATCAAAGGTGGTGGTGAAGATGAGGGCCCCGATGGCCACCAGCATAACCATGCAGGTATTACGTACCGTGGAATCTACCGCATACTTCAGCACCGACCAGTCCAGACGACGGTATCCGGCTGCCATCAAGATAGCAGCGAATGCGCCCACTCCGGCGGCTTCGGTGGGGGTGGCAATACCAAAGAAGATGCTGCCCATCACCGCGAAGATTAACCCTATGGGTGGGAGGAAGGAAGAGACCACCGCCTTTAATTTCTGAGACAGGGGCGCTCTGCGCTCTTCGGGCGGTATCGGTGGCCCGATGTCTTTCTGAACATAAGCCCTTATCAGTATATAGGTCATATACATTGCCGAGACAATTGGTCCGGCGGTAAAGGCGGACATGAACAGTTTTCCCACTGAGATACTGGCGGTGGGGCCATAGACAATCAACATGATGCTGGGAGGAATAAGCGTTCCCAAGGTGCCTCCGGCACAGACGCAACCAGCGGCGAAAGTCTTCTTATAGCCCCTTTTTATCATTTGCGGGTAGGCGATTAAGCCCATGGCAATAACCGAGGCAGCGATGATACCAACACAGGCCGCCAGTATAGTGCCGATGACGATGACAGTGAGGGCAAGACCGCCTCTTAAGCCACCTAATATTACATAGAGTGTATCATACAACTTCTCCGCCAACCCTGATTTCTCCACCATTGCTCCCATGAAAATGAACAACGGCACCGCCATAAAGATGAAGCTGCTCAGAATCTTGAAGCTGCCGAGACGGAACATGTCAAACACCCTTGGCCCCATAAGCAGAAAGCCCATACCCAACCCCATCCCAACGAGCAGAAGTCCCATAGGGTAGCCGGTGGTTACCAAAAGCAAAAGACCACCAAACATAATAATGGTCAGTAATTCCGGGCTTATGTCTATCATTACTGCTTACCTCTGGTCGCCAGTTGGGTTAAGTCTTTAATGAGGTTAGCTACCCCCTGTATGAGAAACAGGGTAAATCCAGTGGCCAGTGCCGCTTTAAAGGGCCAGGCAGGGGGATACCATGAGCTACGCATCAATGTCTGATCAATACTGATCGCCTTGACTACATCACTCCAGTACGCTTCGCTGAGCATGATGAAGGCTGGGATGAAGACCATCGTGGTGAAAATAATATCGATGATAGTTTTGGCCTTCTCGGTAAATTTTATCGATACTATGTCGATGCGAACATGGCCTCCACGCTTGAAAACAAGCGCCTGCCCGATAGCCATCAGGCTGCCACCGAGCATGTAGTTGACGTCATAGTACCAGATAGTAGGATTATTAAACAGGTAGCGCATAAAGACTTCATAGCAGACGGTAATGATCATAAATAATATGAAGTAACCGGCTACCTTCCCACTCCACTCAGTGACCCACTCTATTCCGGATACGATTTCCCGAAAAATCATTTAAGCGTGTTAACCTCCATCTTCACCCACCGCCCTAATCACACTTCTAATTCCCTGATGATTTTGGTTGGAACCCCGACCTGAGGCCGGGGTTCCAACGACAGGACGAGATTTAGCTTTCCAACCTTACTTAGTAGTGTACAGGGAGGCCCTCGTCGGCTCCTGAAGGTCAGCACGCTCCTTCCACATGCGGATGAACTTATACTGCTGGTCCCAGACCTCTGCGTACAGAGGATCCTCAGCTATATGCCTGTCGACGAGCTCCCGGGAACGCTCCACGATGGCTTCCTGCACATCGTCGGGCAGGTAGAATATCTTGGTGCCGTATTCCTTGTATTTCTGAATGGCTTCGGCATCCAGAGTACTCGCCATTGCGTAGTCCTGGAAGGTGTGTGCCTCAACGGCAACCCTGAGCAGGTTCTGCAGGTCACCAGGAAGTTTGTTCCACGCGTCCATGTTGAGCATGGCCTGGTAGACCATTTCTGGCGAGTGGATGCCGGGGAAGCCGGCATAAGGCATTATCTCGTGGAAACCCATCGGCCAGTTAACTGAGGGGCCTCCATACTCAAAGGCATCAATGACGCCTCTCTGGGCTGCCTCGTATACCTCGGCACCGGGCAGGGAGACCACGCTGGCACCGAAGGTCTCCAGAATCTCAGCCCAGGGCCCAACGGTTCGGTACTTCATGCCCTTGAAATCATCCATCGATTTTATCTCTTTCTTATAATGGCCGAACATCTCAGCGGGGAACATGCTGACTAAACCGATGATATTAACGTTGAAACCCTTATCCTGGTAAACCCGGTTCACAATTTCCTTCCCGCCGCCTTGATAGAACCAGACCGCATACTCAATGGGCACCGGCCCGCCAGGGAAGCCACTGCTACCAAAGAGAAATACTACCGGACCAAGATGGCCGATATCGAAGGCCGGGCTGTTACCCGCCATATCGAGCACTCCATCGCTCACCGCTTCGGTTACCTCAAAAGCACCGACGATCTCGCCTTCGCCTTTAACGATGAGCTTCAGTCGGCCACCGGACGCTTTTTCTACGTCATCAGCCAACGCCAAAGCATTCGCCCCAAAAGAGGTGGTCAAAGGTGAGCTTAACTGGTATATCAGTTCGTACGCTTCTTCCGGCGCAGCCGGAGCTGGAGCTGGAGCTGGTGCCGGAGCGGGAGCAGGTGCGGGCGCTGGTGCCGGAGCGGGTGTTGGAGCTGGAGCAGGAGCTGGTGCGGGGGCCGGAGCTGGAGCCGGGGCCGGCGCCGGAGCCGGAGCAGCACAAGCCGCCACCAAACCACCCATCAAAACCACTACCATCGCCAAAGAAAGTATCAGTCTTTTACTCAATTTTCTCCTCCTTCTAAAAAATTGAACCTAAACCTGTAATCTTTTCTCTTGAAAACGATCACCCCCCTTTTGCCTAATTTTGGGTATTAACCCTAAATTCAGACCGTGTCAAAGCTAACCTTTCTTCAGGACAATACTGACACGGTAGTTTTTATCGCTCCTACTAGATTAATCGCGGGATGCCACTTGCCCGATTACGCCAAGGATAGCTCACGGGAGGGGCCCCAGCACCTGCCCAGCATAGGTAACTTTGTTTCCCCTGGCAGAGCCCGCCTGCATTCATTCGCTACTCCTTAATCTTTTCTAGTTAATTCCTTTCCAATAGTCAATTATTTCCTCAAGACTTCGAATTGGCGTGCCTGAACCTTGATAGCCAAGTCGATAACTTATAAGACTAGCTCCCATTTTAACCAAATTCTGTATGCGTTCACTTCCAGCCTTGTTGAGCCTGAAGATTGGAAATGGTATACCAATGGCCGTGACCGCCCTACCGGTATCATCACGTATTAGCGCACCAGTACCTATTATCGCTTCTAGGGTTCCCTCGTTATCAATGGCAATGCCGCTATTTCTTATTTGCTTTAATTCGCGCTTCAATTCTGTCTTGGTAGCAATCGTCTTTGAAGTAATTGGCTTTAGTTTTTCATCAGGAATCAAATTATCAATTTCTGCGTCCGTAAGTTCGCTCAAAAAGGCTTTGCCCATTGCTGAGGCATAAGCAGGCACAATTGTTCCTATGTGCTGACTGACTCTAAAAGTATGCTTCGATTCCTCTTTCATAATTATCAAGACATTACCTCTATAAAAGATTGACACATGAACAGTCTCCGCCGTTAAGTCATTAAGCACCTTTGTCACTGGTTTTGCAGCACTGACAATATCAGTGGTGCTAAGATATATGCTTCCCAGCATATAGAGCTCAGGACCAATCCGATAATTTCCTGTCTTGTTGTTCCGCTCGAGTAATCCGTCTTTTGTTAGGGTTACCAGTATGCGGTGTGTCGTAGCTTTAGGGATACCAGCTCGACGAGATATTTGGGAGACGCCCAACTCCCGCGTGTCTGGTGTAAAACACTTTAAAACTGCCACCACCCTTTCCACGGACCTCGTATACTTCCCAGATTTCTTTAGCGATATAGCATTCATATTTAATCGTTCCGCTTAGCGAAACTCTGTTTCAATTATTATTTGTACTTATATTACAAATTTTTACCCATTGTCAAGCCTGCTCTTCTGTTTTATACGACTATCCTGTATGGCAAAGTGAATTATATGTCTTAGAATCCCAAGAAATCTTCATAATACTCTAGTATACTCGCGTTATTATGCCGATATGATTTATCATAAAGAAACCCCTAACCGTTATTCCCACTGTGTTTAACACAGAGGCACAAAAGTGTTGACGAAAATGGTATAATTACTCATCAGGAATCTTAGCTGCGCTTAGAGTTCTAGATTTTCAGGAGTTATATGCGGGCGGGTTCTTGAATACTTTTTTGCTGCTTCGGTGGGAATAAAACCATACGCCACACACATTCTAAAGGAGGAACAAGTTGATGGAAGACATCCGAATAGCCAAGGGAGCAAAGGTACTGGTAGAGTTGACGGAAGTAAAGAAAGGGGAGAATGTTCTCGTTTTATCTGATTTCAATACCTTTAAGGTGGGCATGAGAATCGTCTCTGAGGTGTATCAGGCCGGTGCCTATCCTATCTTCATGGCCGTCCCCCCTTTGAGGGTTCATGGTGAGTCATATCCCGAAGTTGTCACTGAAATCGCCAAGCAGGTGGATGCCATCATTGCCCCGATGACGACCAACCTGGCTCATACTCCAACTCGCCACGAGGCCCAGAAAAAGGGAATTAAGGTACTGGTCTTTCCTGAAGCCACTGAGGAGCTCCTAGCTTCAGAGGCTTTTGAGGCTGATTTTTATGAATTAAGACCCAAGGTGGAAAAACTGGCTGACCTTTTCACCAAAGCGAGTAAGGCAAGGGTAACCTCTCCCAATGGGACTGATATTACTATGAGTATTGAAGGAAGAAATGGGCGGGCGTTGCACGGCTTCGCACAGAAGCATGAGATTTCACCCGGGCCGGGCCTCGAATCAAGTATTGCCCCCGTTGAGGGAACCGCCGAAGGTAAAATCGTGGTTGATGTGAGCATTCCCGGGTTGGGTTTGGTCAAGGAGCCAGTGGAGATTATCGTGCATGAAGGATTTGCCCGTGAGATAAAGGGCGGATGGGAAGCCAAGGACTTTCGAGAACTGCTGGAGAGCAAGAAAGACCCCAACATTTACAATATCGGGGAGCTGGGGGTCGGCATGAACCCTGCGTGCAAACCACGGGGCAACATGCTTGAAGACGAAGCTACCCTGGGGGTGATTCATATTGCGCTGGGAACAAGTGCCACCGGAGGCAAAGTAAAGGCGGCCGGGCATTATGATACCCTGATCTCGAACGCCACATTAGAACTGGATGGGGTTGCTGCCGTCAAAGACGGAGAGCTGGCCTTTTAAAAGAACTCAGACTTGAACATCTAGTATTAGACTAAAAACTAAAAATAAAGGAGAAGAATAGAAATTATGAAGATTGATGGAGATGTCTGTATTGCTTGTGAGCTGTGCGTACCTTATTGCCCGATGGGTGCCATCAGCATGGATGATGTCGCCGTCATCGACCAAGACGAATGCGTTGACTGCGGGGTCTGTGAGAAGTCAGGGATTTGTCCTGTCGATTGCATCATCTATGAGCCGGCTCCTTGGCCCCGTGCCCTGCGCGCGGCATTCTCTAACCCTATGGCCGAACACAAGGCAACCGGTCTACCGGGGCGGGGCACCGAGGAGGTGAAGACCAATGAGGTCACTGGCCGACTGAAGCCAGGGTGGCTTGCCCTGGCGGTAGAATTTGGTCGGCCGGTAACCGGGGCCCGCTTTCGCGATGTAGAAAAGGTGGCCCAGGCACTAGCCAAGCTGGGAGTGAAATTCGAACCCAAAAACCCGGTTACTTTTCTCATGGAAGACCCGTCCACCGGGAAAATCCGACCCGATGTCCTCGATGAGAAGGTGCTATCGGCCATAATCGAATGTGTCTTCCCCAGAGAGAAGGGCCCGGACGTGCTGAAAACTCTCCAAGAAGTCACCAAAGAAATTGATACGGTTTGCAGTGTGGAAGTGGCCGACCTGGTGGAGCCTGATGAGCAGGTGCCCATGGAGAAGATGCTCTCTGACTTAGGTATCTTCTACCGCATCAACGGAAAGACCAATATTGGTCTGGGACGTCCAAAATTCAAAGGAGGAAACTGATGACTCATACACTGCATCGTAGCGGCACGCGGGAAAGTCTCAGCGGCGATTACGTATTTCTCTTTATGCCCGCTTTCGGCATAAACAGCGCTAACTGTGGTCCCAAGCTTAGGAAATTCCTGGAGATAACACTGCGCTATAACCCAGTAAACATCGGCGACACGAAAAGGGGGAATATGTATTCCCTCGATGTCCAGAATATTCTAGATAATGTAAATAAAGATGGCACCGTGGTGCATGCCGTCTTCGATAATGAGAAAGTGGCTGCCGAGGCACTGAAGGAGCTGAAGGAAGCTGACTTGGGTCTTTCATTGGTGGTAAGTGGGATTTTCGATCGGGTAAAGGAGCACTGTCAGAAGGCCGGTATCCATCGCCATGCCGTAACCTATTCACTGGGAATATGGGGCAAGACGGAGAAGTTACCCCCTGAGCAGAGCCTCGATATAATCACCATGTGTGGTCATGGCATGGTCTCAGCCGCTTTAATTGATTCTCTGGCTGAGGAGGTCAAAGCTGGCAGAAAGAGCACCGATGACGCCGTCAAAGAGATGGCCAAACAGTGTGATTGTGGTATCTTCAACACAACACGTGCTGCCAAGCTGCTGACAGCTCTCATCGAAGCTAAATGACTGGACATTAACTCCCTTTGTGGCTTATAATTTAAATAGCTAATCCAAAAGTGATTAGCTGTTCCCTCTGACGAAACTGCTTCACTGAAACAGGAGATGAACTATGCGTGCTTTTGGCAGATACCTGGTGGATAGAAAGATTAGCTTGGTGCTTATTTTTCTTATCGTGACTATAGCCTTATTGAGTGGCTACGGCTTATCGGATGAAGCACCCACGGCTCCGACGGGATTGAGCGTGGAGAGAGAAGAGTTTGACCCGGCTAACTCGAAACTGGGCGATAAAGCTTTTTTGACCTGGAATCTCCCTTCAGCCGATAATATAAAAGCTTACCGGATATACCGAAGTGACCAGCTCCAGGACGAGAAGGAAAGCAAACCAACGGGTTATGAACTCATCGGCACAACCGAGGTGAATAGCTTTACCGATACTGAACTGTATAGTGACCTCGGTGTAGTCAACCTATATCATTATCAGGTCAGTGCTATCGATGAAGCCGGCAATGAGAGTCTTCCTTCATCAGAGGTTAGTTTCCTTTACAGTCGCTGGGGCCAGTCCTGAATCGACGTTTAAAGGCCGTTCGTGAAACGGTCAAAAGGTCAAATTAACATCCCTTCTATTTTTCCCCATAAGCCATCTTGGTCATAGCTTTGAGTTCTTGAAAATCACCGTATGTTGAGCTTCCCACGGTGACAAAGTCGGAACATTGCGCCAGAGGGGAAAAGCTGCCAGAGACAAGACATTAGAAGTAAAAAAAGCTATAATAGCACTGTTATTGACTGGGTTTTGCATTACTAAGTGTCTATTGTTTCAGTGGCAAAAGGCTCTATTTGCCGATGACGTACACGTGAAACCGAAACAATTCTTAGCTACCAGGAGGTTGAAAATGAAAGGGAGTAAAAGGCTCGGCATTTTGACTGGCGGTGGAGACTGCCCGGGTCTCAATGCCGCCATCAGAGCGACCACAAAAACAGCCATCCAAATGGGTTATGAAGTGATCGGCATTCGAAATGGCTGGAAGGGTTTTATTGATGGTGAAAACAAGATATTAGATTACAACAATACTTCAGGAATCATCGACCGGGGAGGAACCATCTTAGGCACTTCAAGGTTGAGTCCGTTCCGGATTGAAAATGGACCCCAGCTAGTCTTCGATGGCTTTGCTAAACTAGGCTTAGCAGCACTGGTGGTTCTGGGAGGAGAAGGTACTCTAAGTTGCGCGAGTCGACTCTTCAAAATGGGTCTGCCATTAGTGGGGATACCTAAAACAATTGATAATGATGTAAAAGAAACCAATTACACGATAGGGTTTCAAACCGCCGTCCAAATTGCCACTGATGCTCTAGACCGGCTTCGTTCCACTGCCGAAAGCCATCATCGGGTAATGCTTCTCGAAGTAATGGGCCGCCACACCGGCTGGATTGCCACCTATGCTGGTATGGCTAATGGAGCAGACGCGATTCTGATCCCGGAAATTCCTCTGGATAAAGCAAGGATAGAAGAACTGTGCCGAATGCTGAAAGAGAGGAATCGGAGAGGTACCACTTTTAGTGTTATCGTCGTGGCGGAAGGAACGGAGTTAGAAGGAAAAACTATAGGAAGGCACAGCTCTGATATAGCGGAGGACGAAAGAACATTTAGATTAGGAGGAGTAGCAAACGTTCTCGGAGAAATCATTGAGGGAAAAACAGGGCTTGAGACCAGAGTTTCCTCTCTGGACTATGTTCAAAGAGGAGGGACTCCAGTAGCCTACGATCGAAGCCTGGCTACCGCTTTTGGCGTAAAAGCAACCGAACTCATCAAGGATAAGGAATACGGAGAGATGACGGCTCTGAAGGGGAATAAAATTACCCATGTTGCTTTAGAAAAGATGGCCGATGGCATCAAAACGGTAAACCTGAATGCTTATCGAATAGCCGAATTATTCTTTGGTTAGGAAGCGAAAAGGGAAACGGCTAAGGCCAGCGCTAGCATATTCTTGGTAGAAGGTCACCCGTCAACATATCGACAAGCCGAGACGTTCCAAGGCTGGTCCTCATCACCACCCGCCTGGGATGCTCTGCGGTCACCTGGCCAATAATGGCTGCGTTCTGACCTAGGGGGTTCTGCCTCATTTTGACCAGCACGTTTTCGGTTTCATCCCCAGCGACGATGGCGACCAGCCTGCCTTCGTTGGCAATGTGCAGCGGGTCAAGACCTAGCAGCTCACACATCGCCCGCACTTCCTGACGCACCGGTATCTTGGCCTCCTCTATGATGATACCCACCCGCGACTGGCGGGCGAGTTCGTTCAGGCTGGTAGCTAGCCCACCCCGCGTGGGGTCTCTCAGGCAGTGAATCGAGCTGCTGACCTTCAGCATATCCGCCACCAGCCCGTTCAGTGGGGCGCAGTCACTCTCAATAAGGCTTGAAAACTCCAGCCCTTCCCGCTGGCTCATGACGGCCATGCCATGGTTCCCCACCGGGCCACTAACAATTATGCCGTCGCCAGGCTGAGCATTGGAGCCAGCAATGTTCACCCCTGGGGGAATAAAGCCTACCCCGGCGGTGTTAATAAAGAGCTTGTCGGCGCTGCCACGATTCACCACCTTGGTGTCACCGGTGACCACTTTGACTCCCGCTCCCTTGGCGGTTCTCTGGACAGAGGCAACTATCTTGTCAAGGTCCGCCAGGGGAAACCCCTCCTCAATGATGAGCGACAGGCTGAGGTATATCGGCCTGGCACCACTCATGGCCAAGTCATTCACTGTCCCGCATACCGCCAGTTTCCCAATATCCCCGCCCGGAAAGAAAAGCGGGCTCACCACATAACTATCCGTGGTGAAGGCTATTCGCCCGCTCAGTTCCAGAATCGCTGCATCATCGAGCAGGTTAAGCCAGGGATTACCCAGCTTGGACAAGAAGTTCTTCTCTACCAAGTCATGGCCGAGTTTCCCACCGCTGCCATGGGCCAGCAGCACTTTATCCTTCATCGGCATCTCCATAAAGATAGTAGGTAGAACAGGCTCCCTCATAGGATACCATGCAAGGCCCCACCGGGTACTCGGGGCGGCAAACCTGGCGGAAGAGTTGACAATCCATAGGTCTCTTGACGCCCCTCAGTATCTCTCCACAGAGGCAGCCTTCAGGCTCGTGGGTCGGTCCCGGGTCTACGGGAAAAACGCGGTCGGCATCAAATCTTTCGTATCGCTTCCTGAGCTTCAGTCCGCTTTGAGGCACCACCCCTATACCTCTCCAGCGAGTTTCGCCGGCCTCAAATATTATGTCCATGAGTTCCAGGGCTTGCCGGTTGCCCTCCGCTCTTACTCCGCGGCGGTAGGCTATCTCTACCCTCGGCTGGCGACTCTCAATCTGAGCTATCAGCATATCAACGCCGAGCAGAACATCCAGTGGTTCGAAGCCGGAGATGGCACAGGCGATGCCGTATTCACGAGGAATAAACTCGTAGGGACGCGAGCCTATGATAGCGCTGACATGCCCGGGGCAGATAATGCCGTCCAATCGTACTTCTCCCTTGTCCAGAAGCGCCCTGATTACCGGTGGGCACAGCTTCCCCAGAGAGAGGACATGATAGTTTCTCATTCCCTCCTTCTCCGCCTGTAAAACGGAGGCGGCAATGGTGGGTGCGGTCGTCTCGAATCCGATACCGATAAATATCACCGGTCTCGAAGGGTTTCTTCTCGCTATCTCAAGAGCATCGATTGTGGAGTAGACGATGCGAATATCGCTCCCCTCAGCCTTGGCTTGTTGCAGGCTGGAAAAGCTGCCGGGAACCTTTAGCATGTCCCCAAAGGTGCAGATGATGACGTCTGGCAGTTTAGCCAGGGCAATAGCCTTGTCCAGGTCACTATTGTCGGTAACGCATACGGGACAGCCAGGTCCCGACATCATCTTCACTGTCGCTGATACTAGCTGCCGGATGCCATGTTTGACAATGGTAACCGTGTGACCGCCGCAGAACTCCATGAGGCTAACGGGCGTAACCGACCTGCGGTGGATTCTGGCCACCAGTTTCTTGGCTAACTCCGGGTCGCGATATTCGTCAACGAACCTCATCCAGTTGCCTGATCAGGTCAATGGTCTGCTCGGCTTCGTCTTCGTCGATTACATTTATGGCGAAGCCAGTATGAAGCAGCACGTAGTCCCCCACCTTGACCTCAGGTGTGAGGTAAATGCTCACCCGGCGGCGAACACCCCCCACTTCTACCTCAGCTTCGGCCCCCTCGATATATTTCACTTGGGCGGGGATGGCAAGACACATTGATTCTGGCTCCTTTCTCTTAATCTGCGGCGAGGTTGGCAATAACGGCCTGGCCCAGAGAGACCCCACCATCGTTGGGTGGCACTTGACTATGGATGACGGGAACGAGGCCAACCCGGTCAAGCGCCGCCAAAGTTAATCGCAGCAACACACGATTCTGAAACACCCCTCCACTTAAAGCTACTTTGGAGATTCCCGTCTTTTTCGCTTGACATCGGCACAAGCAGGCTACCATCTCGGCAACGGTGTTATGGAACCTGAGGGAGATCTCGGCTTTGCTGACGCCCCTTTTTACATCTGAGATTATCGCTGAAAAAGTCTCGCCAAATTGCACAATGCTCATTCCGTTCTCTTCGGTTAGGTCGAACGGATAAGCGCCTTTTTGGCATGGAGACGCGTTGGTGGCGAGCATCTCCAGGTCGATGGCTGCCTGTGCCTCGTAATCTATCGTCCCCCTTACGCCGATAAGCCCGGACACAGCATCGAAGAGGCGGCCACAACTCGAGGTTAAGGGTGAATTAAACGCCCGCTGGATTTGCCTTCTCACCAATTCCAGTTCCAGCGGGTCTATTTCCGCCAGGAAAGGAAGGTCACCATCGAGAAAGCGTTCACCCAAAAGTGTGTACAGGTAGCTTATCGCCATGCGGTATGGCCTCTTGATTGCCGCCTCAGCGCCAGGTAAAGGCACATATTGAAAATGTCCTAATCTCCGAAAGCCTTTATAATCGACGAGGAGGAACTCTCCTCCCCAGATGTGACCATCGGTGCCATAGCCGGTCCCATCCAGAGCGACGCCTATGGCCGGCTCGTTAACTCCGTTTTCGGCGAGACAGCTAGCTATATGGGCGTGGTGGTGTTGGACAGGGCAGAGCCTAAGTTCAGGAGCAGCGGCTGCCATCTCTCTGGCGTATTTTGTTGCCAGATAGTCAGGATGGAGGTCGTGGGCAACTATGCGGGGCTGGACACGAAACAGCTTTTGGTAAAGCTCGATGGTGGTCTCAAAGTGTTCCAAAGTCTCTAGGTTCTCCATATCTCCGATATGCTGGCTCAAGAAGGCGTACTCATCGCGGGTGAGGCAAAAGGTATTTTTAAGCTCCGTCCCACAGGCCAGGATTTGCTTTGCCCTGAAGGGTAGGTGGATGGGGTGAGGGGCGTAGCCCCTTGCCCTCCGGACGAGCCTGGGCTTCCCGGCCTCCACCATCGCCACGCTATCATCATAGCGAGCGAAAATACCACGATTGTGCACCAAGAAATAGTCGGCGATTCTACCCAGCCGACGGAGCGCCTCCTCATTATCCTTGGCTATCGGCTCCTCACTAAGATTGCCGCTCGTCATCACTAGAGGCAGCCCAGTCTCTCGAAGGAGAAGATGGTGTAATGGCGTGTAGGGAAGCATTACCCCCAGATACTTGAGCCCGGGGGCTACCTCAGACGAAACATCGGAACCATCCCGCCACCGCAACAGCACGATGGGACTCTGAGGGGACAGCAGAAGGCTCTCCTCCTCCGCTGAAACGTAGCAGTGCTTCCTGACGTCCACCAGCGTGCTGAACATTACTGCCAGGGGCTTGGCGGCGCGCCGTTTCCTTTCTCTCAGCCGCCGAACCGCATGGTGGCTAGTGGCATCGCAAGCGATAAGAAAGCCACCCAGCCCTTTAACCGCCAGAATATGACCTTCTTTCAGCAATTGGCTGGCGATGGCTAGGGCATCGCCTCCGGTCAAGGAGTTACCCTGGCGGTCAACGACTTCCAAGCTCGGGCCGCATACCGCACAGGCATTGGGTTGAGCATGGAAGCGCCGGTCGAGAGGGTCATCGTACTCCTGCTGGCACTGGGGACACATCTGGAAGCAGCTCATGGTAGTCCGTGGGCGGTCATAGGGGATATCAGTTATGATGGTGAAGCGAGGGCCGCAGTTGGTGCAGTTGGTGAAGGGGTAGCGGTAGCGCCGGTCCATAGGGTCAAGAATTTCCTTCTGGCAAGCCTGGCAGGTGGCAACATCCGGTGAAATAAGCTGATACCTCCCCTCCCGAGCTTGACTGGCCCGGATTTCAAAAGCCCTGTAGCCTACCGGTGGCTGGTCAAGAACCTGCATGCCTTCGATTCGGGCCATAGGCGGGGCTTTGCTCTTCAGCCCGGATAGGAAATTCTGCACCGCCTCCGCTTCACCTTCTACCTCTACTTCGACATTGCCCGAGGTATTTCGTACCCAGCCGTTGAGGTTGTTCTGCTTAGCTAACTGATAAATAAAGGGTCTAAAGCCGACCCCTTGCACTACACCATGTATATCGACTTTTACCGAGCGAACTCCTGCTTTAGCCAAACTCAGCTCGGTCATGGACCGCGCCGCTTTCATCAAAGATACTCCTCTTTGCCGCCTTGCCGCTCTATTCACCCTCTAGAGAGACGAGAAAAAGTGAGTCACCGGGCACAGATTCAACTTCAAGATTGGCCCCTTCGGCTACGGTTCGCTGACTCTGCTCTTCAAAGTGTAAACGTAACGACTCCGGGCTGGTATGGCCGTCCTTGCCCAGACTAACCCGAACCTTGGTTATCTTGGCCATTGGCTGCTCTCGAGCCAGGCGAGAAATCTCGTCTAGCAACTCCTTAACCAGAAGCGACTCATGCATTGTAGCTTAGATTCCAACCCCCACCAGTAGTCTCTTACTAGATAATGACACCAAAAGGCGGCGATTACGCCCAAAAGTTGATTTCTTTGCCCAGTAGAAACATCTGATGCTGCCCCTTGAAATCTGGGATGGGGCTTTTCCAAGGGAATTCAGCCCGTTTGCGGATAATTTACCTATGCTTACTGCCGACTTCACCCAACACCAATTCTACCACCTTTGGGACTATGCCCGCCACCTCTGACGATAGCTCCAAACCCAAGCCTGTCTCCTTGGGCTCAATGCCGTATATAATTACTTCCCGCGGTGCGCAGCCGAGGTGTCCGGCTATGGTCAGCGTCTCCAGCAGACCAATCTCATGCACCGAAATGGGGTTCTGTCCTTGGATGGCTATATCATCGGGAGTGAAGCGGTACAGAGTCCCTACCTCGTTACCAGCGATAACCGCATCAATGACGATAACTTTGTCGCGATTGGCCAGACTCTCAAGAAGGTCCAACGAGGCAGTGCCCCCATCGAGTAGTTCCACGTTATCAGGCAGCTTCATCTCCCGCATTGCCTCGATGACACGCACTCCCACGCCTTCATCACTCAGCAGGATATTACCCACTCCTAGAATAAGGATAGCAGAGCTTGGGACAGGCCTCTCTTTTCCCTGCCGCTTCGCTTCTCCTGGTCTCATTAGCTCTAACCCATCCTTATATGACGCGGAACTGCCCCAGCGTCTGGCCATTGGGTGCAATCACGTGCACCGCACAGCCTAGTCAGGGGTCAAAGGCGCGCACGATACGTACCACTTCGAAGGGATTGTGCTCGTCCTTGACTTCAGTGCCGATTAGAGCCTGCTCAATGGGTCCAGGCTGTGCCTTGTCGTCACGCGGTGAGGCGTTCCAATTGGTCGGTGGCACGCACTGGTAGTTGGCAATCTTCTTGTCTTCGATGCTAATCCAGTGCCCCAGAGAGCCGCGCGGCGCTTCCCACAGCCCGATGCCATTCCCCTCTGTGGGCGTTTCGTACTCGGTGCACACCGGTTCCCCTGGCTTGAGCTCCAGAATCCAGTTAGCCATCTTGTCAGCCACGAACTTGCACTCCAGAGCTCGGGCGGCGTGTCTCCCCAAGACGCTGAAAAGAGCTTCAGGACCGGCGTTAAAATAGGCCAAGGTATCGTTAACCAGTTTCTGCACCGTCGGCTCGCCGGCGGTATAACTTACCACCATACGAGCGAGTGGGCCAACCTCATGTACGCCGCCATTGTATCGCGGCGACTTGACCCAGCTATATGCTCCCGATTTGGTGTGATCTGGTTCAGTCTCACCCTGGCTCGGGTGCAACCCGGACCTGCTTTGATACCAGCTATTCCTGACGTCTTCGGTAACCCTTGACGAGTCAAGCGGCCGGTACTTGAGGTCAGCCGCTGAAGTTGTGCCCTGGGAGAGCAGCCGCTTCCGCTTGTCAAGGTTCTTCTCCCGTATTTCGAGATCGAAAACACCGAAGCTAAGCAGATTGCCACAGCCTTTGCCGATCCCGAAGTAGTCGGAATAAGCACCGGCTACGGCGAGCACATCAGGGATATAGACATTGTCGATAAAATGCCGCAGTTCTTCCAGTTTCCAATGGAAATCGGCTATCTTGTCTACAGTCGGGATTTCCGTTGCCCCACCAGGGACAATAGCTACAGAGTGGGGCATTCTGCCACTAAAAATTGCCGACATTTCCTGAGCAAGCCTCCGCATGTCTAACGCCTGCACATAGTGGGCCACCGCCGCCTGGTCTATCTCAGTGGGGAGTCGGTAGTCACCTTCATAGCGAGGTACGAAAGGCCCCAGCATTGCCGTATCACCAGCCTCCAGCGCCCGGCTGATAAAATCTCTGACCGCCATAAGTGCCCGGTCTTTTCCATCATATTCGGCAACTTTAGTAACATCAACATAGTCTAGGGCAGCTAGGTGGTAGAAGTGAAGGATGTGAGACATAATAAAATTTGCCCCTTGAATCAGGTTGCGAACGATACGGCCGTTCTCTGGAATCTTATCAGCAATGCCGAAGGCGGAGTCAAGGTTAAGTGCCGCCGCCATAGCGTGGGCGGTAGGGCAGACACCGCAGATGCGTTGTGTCAGGTGCTGGGCGTCGTAGGGGTCACGCCCCCGCAGCAGTATCTCAAAACCACGAAAGAGGACGCCACTCGACTTAGCCTCCTTAACCACCCCATTTTCGACCATGACCTCGATTTTAAGGTGACCTTCTATCCGGGTTATCGGATCAATAACGATTTTTGGCATGCTTATTCCTCCTTGCTAGACTGTACTAATGCTCACCTTTGTACTCAGGGTGTTCCCGCAAAACAGGCATTCGGACCACAATCCAACGGTAGACCAGAATCTGAATGGTAACTATCATGAGCACGATAAAGAACTCCCGCCAGCCAAAAAGTTCGCGGTGCGGGAGATTCCAGTTGAGTGCGATAAGTGACACGTTGAGCCGGTTGATGATGATGCCAATGATAGCGAATACCGCCGTGAACTGTACCAGACCCACCTTCTTCTTTCGGCCGCCATAAGCAAAGAGGCAACAGGGTAGGAGAACGAAGATGAGGACTTCAACTAGAAACCAGTAGCCAAATGGCGTATTCAGCAGGTCCCAGTGGTTCCCGTGGGCAAGAGCGATTACTTTCAGGGCAAAGTAAGTAATCAGCACAAAGAAAGCGCCTGTCCCCAGACCGAGAGTGATGTTGTCGAGGCTGGCCAGGTATTCAGGGTCAGCCTGTTCCCTGAGGAAGTGCTTGCTGAGAAGGCTGACGAAGATCACCACACAGATCCCGGCAGCGATGGCCGAGATGAGGAATAACGCCGGAATATACGGCGAGTACCATAAGGGATGGAGTTTTCCCGGGGCGAGCAGGAACATTGCCCCAAGGGCTGACTGGTGCAGTGTGGAAAGGATAACGCCCAGGACGGTGAGTCCGATGGTTATCGCCAGGGCCCATCTGCGGAGAGTCTTCCAGCCGCCCCACTCACCTATAGATGGAAAAAACTCAAGGAACTGGCACGAGAGGTAGAGAGCCACGTGCCAGGCCACCAGAAAGAGAACAGAAGCGGTGCCAAATGAGATGAACATGGGGTAGGGGAGCCGCCAGGGACGGCCTAAATCGACGAGTAGAAAGATAACAGCAAAGAGGTAGCCGAGAAAACCGAGGAGAATGGCATTCTTGACTACAGGACGGTATTCTTTAAGTCCAAAGAGATATACCGCTGTTCCGAGGACAAATCCGGTGGCTGACAACGGCACGCCAGAGAACAGCCCCCAAGCGAGGAAAAGTCCCCAGGGCTGGTCTTGTGACGCCGCCGTTACTGCACCCAAGCCCTGGGAAAAGCGGATAACCAGCAAAACCAGGCCCGCGGTGATGATGAACCCGGCCATAATGTTGAAAGGGGTGATAAGTCGCTTCGTATATTCGGTCAAACTCAGGCCAAGGAACAACCTTTCCCTGGCCCAAGATTGGGTTGTATTGATTTGTTTCACATATTCGCCCATCAGTGAGTATCCTCCTTCTCCCGCTTTGGTGTCCCGGACTCAGCCATCTGCTGCCGACGTTTCGTCCAAGCGTAGAAACCGCCAAAGAGGGCGGGCCAAACGACGAGAACTAGAGGCACCGCGGAGAGGAACTCCTGGGTAAGTTCGGGGTAGGGAGTTGTCCCGACGTCCATGGGAAGGCCAAGCTCCTCAAAGGGGACTCCAGAGATATATAGCCAGTCAGTACCGCCGACTTCAAGTTCACCGTAAATGTGGTCGATATATCTATCTGGTTCTCGCCTGATTCTTTCCCTAGCCGCCTTGATTAATTCGCTCCTTTTACCGAAGGTGATCGCTTCCACGGGACAGGCCTCAGCGCAGGCCGGAATGTTTCCTTTAGAGAGCCTGACGTGGTAGCACATAAAGCACTTTTGAATAGCCGGGCTGCCAGCATCAAAATACTCAAAGGCAGGAATGCTGAAAGGGCATGCCGTCATACAGTAGCGACAACCCATGCAGACATCCTCGTTATAGATGACCGGTCCCTCTGGGGTCTTCTTGAGAGCGGCTACCAGGCAGGCTGAGGCGCAGGCCGGTTCAGCGCAATGCATGCACTGCATCTTGCGGTAGATTGGCTTTATCCACTCCGGATTCTGGTATCGATTAACCACTGTATACGCTTGCGCATCGGTCCGCCTTTTCTCATTCAAAACGGACAAGTCTTCAAAAGGGATTTCTGGCGGCGGCAGATTGTTTGCTTCATTGCAAGCCGCCTCACAACGCCGACAGCCAACGCACCTGGTTACATCGGACAGCATGGCATACCGATCTGGTCGACCAGCGGAACTCTGGGCAGCAAACACCTTTGTTGGCTCAGTAACGAGGCTCCCTACTACCAAGGAGCCTCCAATTACAGCCGCCCTCTTTAAGAAGTCCCGTCGATTGATTTTCATTGTGCTATCCTCCATTCAGAAACAGGCTCACTACTGAGGTGCCCCACTTAGGCAACTACCCACCAGAATAATGATACCCACCACCATATACGCCAGCACGGCGATTCTTATCACCAGCCCTTTTCCTCTGCCGTATACCAACTGCCAGAAAGCAATAAATGCTATGACGAACGCGATAGCTATCAGATATTCCACTCCTTTGGTGAAATTTATGAATTCTAGCAGAGTACTCATCTTATCCTCTCTTCACATCAGGTTTTTTGCCTTCTTCGCTTTCTTGTTTTTCTTCCTCTCGTCTCATCCTATTGCGGATGGCTAACCACAGTGCACCGACTGCCCCGAGACCAAGCCAGCCTCCGATAGCGGGAACCAACCACGCTATCTCTGGCCCCGGTGCCTCTGGTGCTATCGGCGTTGGGGCGGAGACCTTCTCCACCGGATAAGGTAGTGCCAGGTCTCTGAGTGGTGACAGCTGGTCGGGAAAACCAAGGCTGGCACAGCCGACGCATGGACTGTTAGCGCCCACACACCAACTAGTACCGCTATTCCACATCCGGGTAGGACAGTCGGCATGGGTTACCGTACCCTTGCACCCCAGTTCGTACAAGCAGTAGGGGTCAGAGAATTTCTTGGCAAATCTACCATTGTCAAAATGTGCTCGTCTCGGGCAGTTGTCATGAATGAGCTCCCCATAGAAAGCAACCGGTCGCCCCTCACTGTCCACTTCTACTGAACCCAACCCACCAATAAGAACCGAAGCCACCGTCCCGACAAACCAGTCAGGGTGCGGAGGACAACCGGGCAGGTTGATTACCGGTGTCCCGATGCCCATCTCGGCGAAGATTTCCCTTACACCCTTGGTACCGATAGTGTTTGGTGCCGCACCAGGAACACCTCCGTGGGTAGCGCAGGCACCTATGGCGATTACTGCCATGGCATCAGGAGCTAGCGTGACAAGGTGCTCCAGTATCGTTATGCCGTGACCATTTCTTTCCCCGAGCTCGACATAAATACCATCGTCTCTGGTTGAGACCGCACCCTCCATGACCAAAATATAACCGCCCTTCTTCTTGGCGGTATCCTCCATTGCCTTCATTGCCAGCTCGCCTTGAGCGGCCATTACCGTGGGATGGAAGCGCAGGCTCACATGCTTGCCAGGGATGACCTGGCTAACGAGCACATCCTGAATCTTGGGGCTCAAGCTATTGAGAACGGATACAGAGCACCCGGTACAGCCGGCACCCTGCAGCCAGATGACGGGAAACTCAGCCACCGAGGCGGCAAGTAACTCCTCAAAATTAGGGAAGCGAAAAAGAAGCAACCCGAATGCGGCTGTGGAACCAGATGATAACTTGATGAAATCGCGTCGCGACACCTGCCGATCAAAGACCATTTTTAGCCCTCCTAAAGAAGATTCCCATGATTACTTTGAGTCTGCTCATTTGCCCACATTAGTATGCTCTGACAACATCTCACGGAGAACCGAGCAGTAATCTAGCATGTTAACAGAAGCTCGCCCCGTGCTACTCTAACACTAGATAATTTTTTTGTCAATATCTAAGTATAATTTTTGCGCAAAACTACTGCAAAATTTCGCCAAAATCAAGGCAAAGTATTGCCCTTCCGCTTTAAATGGTCTGCCGCACAGATTCCCCAGGTCTCAACCAAGACGTAGAAAGGGGAAAATCGGTACGAAGGCGGACCACTTTGCTCGGCAAAACTCTATATTAACCTCAGGCTAATTAAGCCAAAGGAAACGGGGTCCAGCATAAAACCAGACCCCGCTCAATTACTGGTGGAGACGGGGGAGAGTCGAACTCCCCGTCCAGAAGAAGCGACCCAGAGTATGCTACAGGTTTAGTCAGCTCTTTATCTCACCCGGCTAACCTCTGCTGACCGAGTTTAGCCAGACCAGTCGATAGTTCTTTCACCGCCCTTATCGACGTCCCGGCGGTGGCACCTCAACTTTGCGGCACCCAATCCCAACCCATTGAGGCGAGGTCAGGTTGGATGTGCAACCTGTTTAATTAGGCTGCAAGAACTAATTCAGGTTCGCCGTCTATTTTTACCACTTGTTTTATGAGGGTAGTGGCACCTCAGCCTGCAACCCTGTAGACTACTCCCCCTGTCGAAACCACGCGTCCCCAGTTGCTACGGCTAGCTTAAATTGTCCTCCTTTAAAGTTTCTGCCTTTTGGTGGCTCGTCCGAGCTCTCTTTCTATCTCACGGCGAGCGATGGATTCTCGCTTATCATAAAGCTTTTTACCTTTAGCCAAGGCTACAGCAACCTTGGCCAGGCTGTCTTTGAGATACAACTTAACCGGTACTAAGGTAAGACCTTTTTCGGCTACCTGGCTGGTGAGGCTATTTATCTGTTTGCGGTGCAGTAGGAGCTTCCGTGGTCTGGTTGGCTCATGACTTAAATAACTCCCGTTCTGATAACGGGCAATATGGGCATTTATTAGCCATAATTCACCAGCCTCAGGTCTGACATAAGCATCACCCAGACTTATCCTACCGTTACGGATTGATTTTATCTCCGTGCCGGTAAGGGCAAGGCCAGCTTCGACACTGTCCCCAATATGATAATTATGATAAGCCTTGCGATTGGTCGCCACCGTCTTGATCGCCATTTCCAGTTAAATTATATCATATTTAAGAGTCAACGTTTAGTCTTAGCGGAACCTGGGCAGCGGAACGAGTAGATGTTCATTGGAAGGATTTTAGAGGCTCGGATTTAGCCATGGCGCTTGCAGTTTGTCTATTTCGGCTGGACCCCAGGTGCCCGCCGGGTAGGAGTGCACCGGAATGTCCTTGGCGAGCAGTCCGTCATAAAGGCGCCAGGCACTCTCGACCTCGTCATCACAAACAAAGAGAGTCTGGTCGCCGGTGACAATATCAAGCAGTAAGGTCTCGTAGGCATCGGGAAGCGGGCCGAATGCTTCGGCATAGCGGAAATGCAGCGGCTGTGTGGTTAGGGTGAAAGGCTGACCCGGCGCCTTCACCTGGAAGTGGAGGTCAAATCCCTCATTAGGCTGGAGGGTAATGATTAGAACATTGGGTTTGATATCACAGGAGGACTCAAAGGGGTGAAAGATGGATACCGGGGCGCAGTGATAATAAATCACAATCTGGGTACATCTAAGAGCCATGCGTTTGCCGGTGCGAAGGTAGAAGGGCACTCCCTTCCAGCGCCAGTTGGCGATGTCCAGCTTCAGTGCCACGAAGGTTTCAGTATCGGAGTCCGGTGGCACACCAGGTTCTTCTCGGTAGCCGGCTACCTCCTGCCTGTCTATCTTGCCCCGAGTGTATTGCCCAAAGACCACGTCTTCCGGACGAATCGGGGCAATTTGATGCAATACCTTAATCTTCTGGTTACGTATCGTCTCGGCCTCAAAAGCAGCCGGGACTTCCATCGCCACCAGGGTCAATAGCTGAGTTAGGTGGTTCTGAATCATATCGCGTAAGGCTCCGGCCCGCTCATAATAGGCCGCCCGTTCCTCGATTCCTAGACTCTCGGCAACCGTAATCTGAACACTCTCCACGTGTTCACGGTTCCATAAATGTTCGAAAAAGGCGTTAGCGAAGCGGAAGACCAAGAGATTCTGCACTGTTTCCTTGCCCAGAAAATGGTCGATGCGGTAGATTTGTGACTCATCGAAGTAGCGATGAACTTCAAGGTTGAGTTTCTGCGCCGAAGCAAGGTCCCACCCAAATGGTTTCTCCGTCACCACTCGTGTCCAGCCCGAACTACGGTTGAGTCCGGCCTCTCCGAGACCGGCAATGACGGCGGGAACGGCATCCGCCGGGATGGCGAGGTAAAATACCCGGTTGCCCGGCAGGTTGTTCTCTCGCTCTATGGCTACTATTCTTGCCGCCAGCTTTTGGTAGTCGGCACCACTTCCTGAGCCGATGCAGTGGTAATGAAGGCGTTGGTCACACCATTGTGATGTCTCATCGTCGACGGGGAATCCGGTGCCCTTCAGCATCTCACGTGCCCAGGCGCGATAACTCTGGTCATCAAATTTGCTATCAGTATCAATGCTAAGTACGATGTGCTTATTCCCGAGTTTTCTTTTAGCTGAGAGCTGGTAGAGGGCGGGTAGCAGTTTGCGGCTGGCTAAATCACCAAGACATCCGACACAGATAAAAAGAAGAGGTTCAACTTCATTGGAAGACATCTATACTTTTCCCCTTAAACTCGATAGTATCTGCCTGCGCAGAAAGGCTATTTGATAAAAGGCGGAGGCCGCTTGCCTCCTCTCTGGATTCAACTTTACGCTTTCAGAAGTTTGGTGTCAAGACCGTTTTACCCCCAGTTTCAAATGTCGCCCATCTATTGGAACAAAAGCGTGCTGTTCAACCGACCAAGCGAGTCGTGCTACAATGGAAGAGGAGAAAGAACTACCGTGGAGCCCATGAGCGTAAACGCCGATACTAGTGATAATTCGAAGCAAAACCAGGTAAGACCTACGACTTCAACAATTACATTTGCAGATCGTTGGGATCACTTCCTAGTACGGTCAATCCAAATCCTTTTGAATTATTTTCTTGTATTCAGTACAATAAAAACCATGTTCTAATATCAGCCTTTTATGGAGGTAAGAAATAATGAATAGAATTGTGTTTGTACTCTTATCAGTGGCTATGGGCTTATATCTTATTGGAAGTTCATTAGTAATCGCTGCAGAGAGTCCCCCGGAGTTCTTGGGCAAAATGGG
>JBHIDQ010000005.1:0-30221 GCA_046760155.1 Dehalococcoidales bacterium
GCTATCATAGCGACATTCCAGATATTCTCGTCCACTTTACTGTCTAGGTCAAGAAAAGGACAAGTCCTCAGAACTTCGAAGCCGCCGTCTTCTATGTAGTGGGCGATTTCCTGAGGGAAGTAGTACCTTACCGTATGGGTTTCCAGAATTTCATCAATCAAAGTGCTACCCTGATTTATGAGAAGGCGGTAGTGAACATGGCAGAGGTGATTGAAGGCATCAAGCTCCGGCTCGGCAACCCTGACAATCCTTAATTCTTCGTTCTCGCTGACTTTCACTCTCACTGATGGCAGGATTCTCAAAACGGCGGCTCCGTTCCAGAAATCAAAAATGAGGAGAGAACCTTCTCTTAAATGTCTTCCTATATTCTTCAGACATTGAATCAGCTCTTTAGTCTGGGTAATGTAATCCATTACTGCGAACATGCAAATGCAAGCATCAAATTTCTTGTTCAGATTAAATTTCCGGATGTCTCCTACTTGAAAATCAACGTTTAATTGCTCCTTTTCAGCCTTACTTCGGGCATGCTTAATCATTACTTCTGAATTATCGATTCCTGTAATCTCATAACCTCTTCTTGCCAGTGGAATAGCATGTCCCCCAGTGCCGCACCCCCCATCTAGGATGTTTTTCACCGGATGAGGTGAAAACCGCCGAAATGCCTCCTCAATGAAATCGCACTCCTTTTCATAGTCCTTATCATGATAAATGAGGTCATAATACTCGGCGTACTTTTGGAAAGATTTCATCCTCACCCTTCCTGGCTTATATCTAACCGTTCTTTGTCCCCTTCGGTCCCATAATACGGACCTTGTTTAACTTCTATAATCTTGGCGTCCTCCAAGATATTAAAACCATGTCCTCCGGAAAGGAGCAGGATGGTATCATTGGAATTTAAGATGGCACTTTTCAGTTTCCTTCCCTCAGCGTCATAGAATTCAACTTCGACTTTTCCATATTCCATATGGAGGACTTCCTGAATATCATTTATCGTCCGGGGGGATTTTTTGTGAACATGTGGTTTTATCCTAGTACCTTGCCGGTGCTTAAGAATGCCAAGCTGAAAAGGGTTATCCTGTGGAGTAATAAAGTTCACACCTTCCGGTTCATAGTCACCACGCAGGATTAAAGCAAGGGTTTTGCCCTTCCACTCTATCTTCTCTATCACTGTCTCACCTTTCCATAGTCAACATTCTCGATAATATTCTGTTCTCGCTGGGATAGCTTGGGGCGTCCCAGGGGAATCTCTCACCTTTTTGCCATTTCTCCCACCGACTTAAGTCCTCTCGAACCATTATTTCCACTAGCTGGTCAAATTTGACTTTTGGCTGCCAGTTGAGCTTCTGCTTTGCCTTGGAGTAGTCCCCTTGCAAGAAATTAACATCAAGAGGGCGCAGAAACCTTTCATCCATCTTAACGTATTTCTCCCAATCCAAATCAACAATGCTGAAGGCCCGTTCTACCAGCTCCTTGACGGAATGGGTTTCATTGGTAGCAATAACATAATCGTCAGGCTCACTCTGTTGAAGGATAAGCCACATTGACTCGACATATTCCGGGGCATAGCCCCAGTCTCGTTTTGCCTGCAAATTCCCTAGTCTCAGCTCATTTTCTATATTTAGAGCGATTTTGGCTGCCGCATTGGAGATTTTTCGGGTAACAAACTCCAAGCCCCTCAATGGAGATTCGTGATTAAAGAGGATTCCGTTGCAGGCAAAAATGCCGTAGCCTTCTCGATAGATTCTGGTTACCCAATAGCCGTAAAGTTTGGCCGCCGCATAGGGACTGGCTGGTTGAAATGGTGTATCTTCTATTTGTGGCTGTAAACCACCGTTACCGTATAGCTCGCTGGTTGAGGCTTGGTAGAACCTTATCTTGGGATTTATTTCTCTAACCGCCTCGAGGATTCTGGTTACGCCCAAGCCGGTAATTTCCCCAGCACCCACGGGCTGCTCAAAAGAGGCACCAACAAAGCTCTGAGCTGCCAGATGATATATCTCATCGGGTTGGGACATCTTAATTGCTTCAATAATTGACGATGAGTCCACCAAATCGGCTGGAATTAGGTTAACTTTCTCGAAGATGCCCAGATATTGCAATCGCCAAAAATTCGGTGTTGACAGCCTTCTAAATGTGCCAGACACCTGGTAGCCTTTGTCCAAGAGGAATTTCGCTAGATAAGCCCCGTCCTGCCCGGTGATGCCAGTAATTAGTGCTTTTTTAGTCATAACGTTTTTCTCCTATCTTGCTGTATAGCTATCTCCACAAAGCACTTAGAGCTTTCTAGCTATATTAAGTTAAGTGCTTACCTAACACGTCACCTTAAATTATAAGTCGTGTTGAAGCCTTTTGTCAATAGTAATGCCAAAAGTCCAATTACGTTGAATCGTTCAATCGGTTAATTCTTCTAAAAAGTTCCAGAATACACCTAAGAAGACAAATGGCAAACCTAAAAGGGAATACAAGGCAAACAAAAGCCAAAAAACTGGCTTTTCTCCCTTGAAAAAATGTCTTTCATTCCACTAGTCAATTCAATTGTGTTGCCTAACTGTGAAATTTTTTTATCTTGCCTTTACATGTTTGAACAATTATACTATATTCTTGACATAAATTATAAAATAGGCCATAAATATTATTTGTTGCCAGATGAAAAGCGGTTTCTTTTAACATAGTTTATCCTCACTGCCTCAGTAATTATTTGGTCTTGACGGCGCAGACTAGCTAAAGCAAAAGACTTATCATTTCCTTCAAGGTGAGCCTAACTGACAGGGGCGACAAATTGAATTTGCTTAATAGAAGAGGACAAAGCCTTCTGGATAAAACTTCGACGATTATTCTCATTGTGGCGATTTTGGGGGCAATAGGAATGCTAAGCTATGTTTTGGCTACACCCGAGAAGACAAGGGAGAGGTTTACTGAGTTTTACCTGCTCGGGCCGGAGGGTAAGGCTGAGGGTTATCTCAAGGAGGTGGCGGTGGGAAAAGAGGCAACGGTAAAAGTGGGTATCATAAATCGTGAGCACGCCACAGTGAGCTACCGAGTGGAGATAACACTAGACGGGATGAGATATAGTGAAATAAGTCCGATAGTGCTTCGTCATGACGATAAGTGGGAGCAAGAGGTTAGCCTGCTGCCGGCCAAGTTAAGGGATAACCACAAGGTGGAGTTTTCCTTATACAAACAGGGACAAAGCGAAGCTTATCGGTTACTTTACCTGTGGGTTAATGTGAAAAAGTAAGATTGAGAAATGGTACACGGCAGATAACAACAGCGATTCGACAGTGGCTAGGCCAAGACCCCTCGTAATAATCCTGTCTTGGTATCGGCTTGCTCGGGGAAATGGAGCATTGTGTGCGTCAGCAGAATATGTGGCGGCTAACCAGAGCGGACTACTTGAAACTAGTGCCCATACTAGCATTGGCATTCTATCTGGCCTTCATTCCACATTTAGACTATCCATATCCCGTCCATATAGATGAGTGGGTCCACCTAACCCAGTCCAAAGCAATGCTGCAAGCTCAGGACACTACCTACCTTAACCCCTTCTCTGGACAATCAACTGTTGGTATTGGCTCTAACCTAGAGGCTGGTTTCCACCTGTTTTGGGGAGTTTTCCACCAGATTAGTGGCATCCCTTGGCTAACTATTTTCCGGTATTTCCCCAGCATCATTTTCATAATCACGGTGTTGTCGGTCTATATATTGGCTTGGAGGCAAGGATTTGGCTGGGAAGCTGCTTTATTTACCTGTCTGGTACCAACCACGGTGGGAATCATGGGCCCCGCCTTTCTCGTTCCGTTGGCTACGGGATTAATTTTTATAGCTCTCTCGCTCTTTATTGTCTTCAATTATGGAAACAAATGGTCATCTTACGCGGTACTTTTCATCTTTACCTGCTTCCTGCTGGCCATGCACGCGCCGACAGCAGTCGGATTAGTTATTGTCTTCATCCCCTATATACTACTCAACCTGAAGGGTAACTTCAGGACCAGCTTGGCAATTACCTTGTCTCTAAGTATGCCTTTCCTGCTAGTTTTCCCCTGGATATTTGATATGTTATTGCCGGCAGCGAAGAGTTTGCTAGTTCAAACTCCACCTTCACCATATGTCGATATACCGCGAGTCATACAAACCTACGGCTACATTCCTGTCCTGTCTTGTTTGGTTGGCACCCTCATCCTGGCAGTTAGAGGCAAGAAAGAGGACTATAGCCTGGTGCTTGGTCTTATTGCCTTATTACTGATGCTCGTCATCTTTTGGAAATTCCACTACGGGTTGCACATAATGTATCACCGCGGACTTGTGTATATGATGCTTATGATGAGCGTGGTTGCTGGAGCTGGGTTAATGGGAGTCAAGAAATTAAGGCTGCCGGAAAAAATGAATGTACGATTAGGAAAACCTGTCATTGCCAAGAGTGTGGGACCAATTTTGTGCCTTGCTCTAATTGGTATTATCTTAGCTCAGACCATTCCACAGCGCCAAGCCATTCCATACTATCACATGATAGACGAGGCTGATTATAATGCCTTTGTTTGGATTAGAGACAACGTGAGCGAGGACTATGATAAGGCGATACTTGACCCGTGGAAGGCAACTGCCTTTGCCGCCGTTACCGGGAAGTATGTCTATACCAGGACACACATGGCTCCCAAAGATAAAGATAGGGAAGCTAACAAATTTCTGCGTGGTGGAAGCACTGATAGTGAGTTTCTGAGAGAAAACGGTATTTCTATTGTTTATACTTCAGTACAAAGCCAAAACCCTGACCTGACAGAAGTGAGAAAGAATGTCTACCTTCTGCAAGAAGCAGGAAATCAATAGAGTGTAACCAATGAATGAGAGAATTAAGAGGGCGAGATGTTGTCGCTCACGAGGACAACCTTTTTCTAGTCATGCTATCGGTCGGTAGTAGCCAGATTTCGGGCTGACCGGTTCAAGCCTAGATGAAAGACAGCGTGGCGACAAATATTCTATCTAACCAGAGCTGGCAGGTATGAAAATATACAACAAATATATCCTCACGGTTGCTGTTTTGCTTTTGTTAACCACTGTCATCTTGGTTGCCCTTGGCATAGACTCACTTGACGTCTACTATACTAGCTACGTCACAGAAGCTCTCATTGTCACCGAGCTTTACAGACATTTATTGCCTCGAACCCGTCGAGGGCTGAATACGGTTAGCGTCATTCTCCTTGCCGGATTCTTGATTATTGTGGTCCTAGAGACTATCAGGATACTGGGGGAATAAAAGTGCTTTAAAGTAAGAGCTTTCAGCAAAGTTGAGAGATTGTTGCAAGAGGCACGTTCTGGTCTCGATTAAATGGTTTCCACCTAGAGGAAGGACAGTAGCGTTCAAATTACAGTTCTCCACAGTGACTTGAGAATAGGGTAATTAAAATGCTATAGTATTACAAAGTAACTGTCTTGTTTTTTACCAAACCAACCCCACTTGACATAAAGTATAAACGGAGAGACCAGTAATGAACCTTAAACTGATGCTGGAGGAGACAGTAAACCGATTTGCGGGGAAGACCGCCATTATTTCCGGTGAGCGCAAGGTATCCTATGCCGAGCTGGATGAAGCCTCAAATAAAGTAGCTAATGCCTTGCTCAAAATGGGGGTGCGCAAAGGCGACCGTGTGGTAACCCTGTTAGCTAATAGCCCGGAATTTGCTAACGTTTACTTTGGTATCATCAAAGCTGGTGGTATCGCGGTTCCTCTGGACATCAGGTATAAGATTGAAGAGTTAGCCTCCTTATTTGGTAATTGTCAGCCGAAGGTTTTGGTGGCGGAAAGTGACCCTCTGGAGCCACTAATTCCGGTCTTATCCCGATTTGACTCGATTAAGCATGTCATCGCCCTGGATTCCAAGTATGAGGGACAATTTCTCACCTATCGGGAGATTATGCTGACGAGTTCACCACAGAGAGTTGAGGTAGCCTTGGCGCCTGACGATATAGGCACTATTTCATATACTGGTGGACCGACTAATCATCCCCACGGTGCAGCTTTGTCGCATCATAGTCTCGTCACTGAGGCAGTTATATCCGCGGATGGATTTCAGCAAACTGATAAGGACAACGTGATGTTATTTGCTTTACCGATGTATCACATGTTTGCCTTAGGCTCAGTATTGTTGACTTCGGTTTATAGAGGCAGCACGGTGGTAATAGTACCAGGAACTGGTAGGTCAATTACCAGTTTTCTGGAGGCCATTGAGCGGGAGAGGGGCACTATATATATGGGAGTACCCTATATCTATGCCTTGGCGATTAATGTCGCCGAGCGGGAGGGGGTAAATTATGATTTGAGTTCCATCCGCTTATGGTGCAGTGGCGGCGCCACTTTGACGACTGAGATTATACAGCAGTTTAAGCAGTATTATGGTGCCGATATTCTTGATATCTGGGGACTTACCGAAGCAGTGTCTCATGTTACCTATCATCCTGTGGATGGTATGAGGAAGCTTGGTGCCTCAGGAAAGGCTTTGCCTGGCTGGGAGATAAAGGCAGTAGATGATAATGGCAGTGAGCTACCCCCAAATCAACCAGGTGAGATAATTGTCAGCGGGCCAATAATGAAAGGCTATTATAATAACCCTCGAGCGACTGCCGAGGCGATAAAGAACGGCTGGCTTTATACTGGTGATATCGGGAGTATTGATGAGGATGGTTATCTCTTTCTCTCGGGCATGAAGAAGGATATGATCATCTTAAAAGGGCAGAATGTTTATCCCAGTGATATTGAAGAAGTACTGTGTAGCTATTACAAGGTAGCCAAAGCAGTAGTGGTTGGTATTCCCGATAGGTTGCGAGGGGAGATAGTGGGCGCCATTATTAAATTGAAAAGAAAGTTTACCGCTACCGAACAGGAAATCAGGTCATTTTGTCAGGAACGTTTGGCTGATTACAAATTACCGAAGAAGATCATATTTACCAAGTCTCTGCTGAAGAGTGCCAAGACTAAAATTGGCAAGAAAAAGCTAGAGGATTATTTTCCAGACCTGTCCGCTTTATTTGCCTCTCTCTCTCAGGAAGAAGGGGGGTCCTAGTTTCTTTCAAGACCTTATCATTGCCAACAGCATCTTGAATTTCTTTATCGCTTTTAAGGCATGGGGTTCATTAGCGGGCATAATAATTATTTCACCTTCTTTCAGGTGGAAAGTTTTGCCCGAAATCGTAATCTCAGCTTCACCATCAAGCAAATAAACCAAAGCGTCAAACGGCGCAGTATGTTCACTCAATCCTTGTCCTTCCCCGAAAGCAAACAGGGTTAAGGTTCCCGTCTTCTTATCAATTATGGTTCTGCTGACCACAGAGCCCTCTTGGTAGTTTACTAAATCAATTAACTTTTTTACTTGTGCCATAAGTGGGTTGGCACTGGCTTGTTGCTCACTCTGCGCCATGTTTATGCTTCCTCTTGCCCTTTGCTTTGTTTGCGGTACTCTCATCGGCTTTGGTTAACACCTGATTTAGCCAGTCAGCGATATCCTCGGCGATTTCTTGCCAGCCTGGCTCAACAATAAGCCAGTGGGCGTGGTTGGGCAATTCTCGGTAAGTGGCTACAGCTTTATATTTTCTGGCAGTTTTCCGAACCACCGAAGCAGGCATTATCCTATCTTGGGAACCCTCTATAATCAGCATCGGGCAAGTAACCTTTGACTCATCGACTTGGGCAGCTCTTTTTTGGTCAAGAAACCAGAAACCTATTTCGCACGCCGCCCGGCCAGACTCGTAAACGTATCTATCGTAAAGTCTTTTTTGCTCTTTCTCCGTCAGTAGGTTCATCGTTGAATAGGCCGCTTCTGCAAAAGTCTGTCGCATTGGCTTTCGCCAGAAGCCCCATCTGAGCAGCGGACTCAAAAAACCTCTAATGACTGATGGTTTTAGCGCCATAATGCCAAGTGGTGATGGCGGTGCCGGAGCGAGGAGAACGAGAGCTTTGGCTAAACCCCGGCTGCCCAGGATTTGGGCTAGAAGACCGCCCATAGAGTGTCCCATCAGGATGGGGAGGGTGTCCAGCTTCCTGATGTCTTTTTCCAGGTCTTCGACATAATCCAGTAGACTGGTGGTGCCTAACTGGGGATGGGGTGGTGCTTTAGGGTCGACATCGTGAAGCCGTAATGTAGGCGTAATACAGTGGTAGCCTTTCCCCCCAAAGAATTGCTGAAAATTTTCCCAATTCCACCCACCACCCCACATGCCGTGAATCATCACTATTATTTCAGTCATCATTTTGGTTTATTATATGTTGATAAAGCGCTACAATACAATAGGACTTGCAGAAACTAATGATATAAACTAAAAAGGAGGAAGAATGTCTCAGTGGGTTTATAAAGGACGGGAATTTCCATCGGTGAGGGTAGAGCCGCCTCGGGAAAGGTACTTGAAGCTGATAACCTGTCCCGAGACAACTGGCTATGAGCCGGCGACGGTTCTTTTCTCGCACATCCCGGCGGGGAGTGCCACCGGGATGCATACGCATCCAGATAGTGACGAGATAATGTACTGTGTCGGTCGTGGTGAGTGCATCATCGATGGCAAGAAGATAAAGCTAGAGACAGACTCGGTAATAGTTGCCCCTAAAGGGATAGAGCACGAGTGCCGGAACACCAGTGAGACCGAGACCCTGAAGCTCTTCTGTGTTTACATTCCACCCATAAAGCTTAACGAGTTATTGACTGGGCTAGCCAAAAAGACCAGGGAATACCTCGAAGGCAAGTAGTTCTCAGAGATGAGATAACCCTTTACTTCGAATCTGATGCTGCCTTAAGCACCTGAGGGCAGACAAACTTTTCCAAATCGAGTACTTCGTGATATGATAAAAAAGAAATGAGCCCGAATAGGCATGTCGAAGAGGTGCGCTGGCATGGTAGAGGCGGGCAGGGGGCAGTGTTGGGGGCTAGTATCTTGGGCAGTGCCGCTGCCCTTTACGAAGGTAAATACGCCGTATCTTTCCCCAGTTTCGGTGCCGAACGGCGCGGTGCTCCGGTGCAGGCCTTTACTCGTATTGCTGACCATGTTATCCGGAGTCGCAGTCAGATTTATCACCCCACCAAAATCATCGTCTTGGATGATACCTTGCTTGGAGTAGTTAACATAATGGATGGAGCCCAAGCAGAAGCCTCTATCTTCATCAATACGCGTAAAACGGTTTCAGAACTGGCTATTCCTGATTACTACAAGGTCATCACCTTAGATGCTTTGACTATTGCCCGAGACATTATCGGCATCGCCATTGTCAACACCACCATGCTGGGTGCTCTGGCTGGAGCGATTACCCTAGTTAGCCTGGATTCTATCAAACAGGCTATCGCTGATGCTTTGCCCGAGAAAATAGCTGAGCGCAATATTGCTGCCGCCGAGGCGGCTTACCAAAAGGTGAGGGACAAATGGGGAAGTTAATTCCGGGACCAGTATCCAAAGCCGGTACTGTACCCACCAAAATGGGGAGCTGGAGTACCGTTAAACCGGTGCTGAGAGGCAAATGCACCTTCTGTCTCTTCTGCTGGATTTTCTGCCCGGAGGGCGCCATTAGTCAGGATGAGAAAAATAAAAAAGTGCTCTTTAACGATGAAGAATGTAAGGGCTGTGGTATCTGCGTTAGAGAGTGTCCAACCAAGGCAATCGAAATGGTTGAGCCTGTGAGCCGGTAAAGGAGAAGTAATGTCCACCAAAACACCAGTAAAGAAATATATTACTGCCAATGAGGCGGTAGCTTACGCAGCTAAACTGGCTCGTGTTGATGTCGTTGCTGCCTATCCAATAACACCTCAGACCAGCATTGTAGAAAAGCTCGCTAGCTTTATTGCTAACGGCGAGATGGACGCCGATTTCATCAAAGTCGAATCGGAGCACTCTGCCTTGACTGCCTGCATGGGTGCCCGTATGGCTGGGGTGCGAGCCTTCACCTCAACCTCATCCCAGGGATTAGAGTATATGCATGAAATGCTGGCCTATGTCAGCGGCGGTCGTTATCCGTTAGTTCTGGCTAACGTGTGCCGTTCGGTGGCTCTACCCTGGAGTATCTGGGGAGACCAGCAGGATGCCATTCAGCAGCGGGATACCGGCTGGATTCAAATCTTTACCGAGACCGGTCAAGAAGCGCTGGATATGGTTCTCCAGGCTTACCGCATTGCGGAAGACCACCGCATACTACTTCCGGTGATGATATGTCTCGATGGCTTTATCCAGTCGCACACCGAAGAACTGGTGGAAATCCCGAATCAAGAGAGTGTTGATGCCTTTCTGCCACCCTATGACCCGGTAGTTACTCTGGATGTGGATAATCCTTATTCCATATCGGTTGGCGGCTTTGGCAAACATTATGCTGGCTGGCGTAGGGAACAGCAGGAAGCGGCGGAGAAAGCTAAGGAGGTTATTGTTGAGGTAGGCGATGAGTTTGACCGCATCTTTGGTCGTCACTATGGAGGACTGGTCGAATCGTACTGCAGTGAGGGAGCGGAAGCGGTCATCCTACTCATGGGTGCCTTAACCGGAACCGCTCGGGAAGTGGTAGACGAAATGCGTGCCCAAGGCAAAGCGGTGGGCTTGATCAAGGTCAGGGCTTTCCGACCCTTCCCTATCCAGGAGTTAAGGCAAGCTCTCGCCAGGGTCAAAGCAGCGGCGGTGCTCGATAGAGATTGCTCTTATGGCTATGAAGGCGCTTTGGCAACAGACCTGAAGGCTGCCCTCTATGGCTTACCTAACCCGCCCGCCGTGTTAAATTTTATCGGTGGGCTGGGTGGTGCTGATGTTCCGCCTGAGCAAATGAAATATATGCTGGATAAAGCTCTTGTGGCAGAAAAAGGAGCGGCACCAAGTTTGGAGTTTATCGGCTTATGAAACTGAAAGAAGTCTCCAAAGAGGAATTATTCCGTTGCTCCTATGGCTGTGCTGGCTGCGCTTCCGTTTTGGCGGTGCGCCTTACCCTAAAGGTGCTGGGAAGAAAAAGTGTTTTTGTCGTGCCGGCAAACTGCATCAGCACTGTATCCTGTTACTATCCCCAGGCACCTTTCTTTGTGCCCATGACGGTTATGGCTTTTGCCGCCACCGCTGCCGCCTGTTCTGGCATCAGTGCCGGTTTCAAGAGACGGGGGCGAGAAGACATCCATGTGGTTGGCTTCTCTGGAGACGGAGGCACGGCAGATATCGGGATTCAAGCCCTTTCCGGGGCTATTGACTGTGGTAACAAGTTCATCTATATCTGCTACGATAATGAAGCCTACATGAATACCGGCATCCAGAGAAGCGGCCTGACTCCTTATGGCGCCACCACCACAACTACCCCAAGCCCGTGCTTCGAAAATAAACCCAAAAAAGACATGTTGCGCATCGTGGCGGCTCACGATATTCCTTATGCCGCTACCGCCTGCATATCTTACCCTCTGGACTTTATGCAGAAAGTAGAAAAGGCAAGCCAGGTCAACGGCCCTACTTACATTCATATCTTGGTGCCGTGCCCCACTGGCTGGGGTTTTGCTCCTGACCTTGCTATAGAGATAGGCCGCATGGCGGTCGAGAGCGGTATGTGGAACCTAACAGAGTTTGAGAACGGCGAATTCCGCACTACTTACAGGCCACGCCGCAAGCGTCCAGTCTCTGAATACTTTGAGGTGCAGACCCGCTTCCACCACCTCAGCGCTGAGGAAATCGCAGCCATTCAGCGCCAAATTGACCGCAAACAAGTAAGTTAGCAAAACATTTAGCCTTAATTTCCCTGTCTCACTGAAGTGAAGCCATCTGTTCTACAAAATCAGATGGAAAGGATTTTCAATGTAATTCTTCAGGCTCTGCAGGAACTGTGCCCCAATGGCACCATCCAGAACGCGATGGTCAATAGACAAAGTCAGTGTCATCATGGGCCTGATTACAATCTCGCCGTTTCTCACTACTGGTTTTTCGGCAATACGTCCCACCGCTAAAATAGCCGCCTCGGGTGGCTGTAGAATGGCACTGAACTGGTCTATTTCAAACATTCCGAGGTTAGAAATGGTGAAAGTGCTACCAGTCATCTCTTCCTTAGTGAGGGTGCGTTCCCTTGCCTTTTGCACCAGCTCGGCTCTGGCTTGAGTAATCTCGGCTAAAGATTTCTGGTCCGCCAGGCGAATGACGGGAACAACCAATCCCCCTTCCACCGCAGTCACCAACCCGATATCTATCCGCTTGAAGAGTTTCACTCCTCCATCAACATAGGAGCAATTGAGAGCCGGGTTATCCTTCAGCGCTTTGGTCACTATCTTGATAATCAAATCAGTTAGCGTCAATCGGATTCCAGTTTGGCTCTCAATGACGGGTAGCAATTGGTTACGTATCTTCCCTAATTCCTGAGCATCAACCTCCACAGAGAGATAGAAGTGTGGCGTTTGAAAACTCTCCGTCATGCGCCGGGCAATAACCTCTCGCATTGAGGATAGGGGGACTATTTCTTCTTCAGCTAATTTGGGCGTTTCTTTGGTGGCTGGAACGGCTGCTTTGCCCTCTTCTAGAGCCTGCAGGACATCTTCCTTGGTAATTCTGCCACCCGGGCCCGTTCCAGTTACCAGCGATAGGTCAATATTATGCTCTCTAGCAATATTTCTCGCCAGTGGTGAAGCCTTTATCTCCTTGGCTCTCTTGGCTACTTCGGGTTCCTCGACCGGTTTTTCTTGCTTAGCTTTGACAATAACCGGTTCGAGAACTTCTGGTGCCTCCTCGCCGGGCTGAAGAATAAAAGCAATTGTGGTGCCTACGGGGACCTCGTCGCCAGCTTTGGCCGTTATCTTACTTAAGATACCCGATGTTTCCGCTTCAATCTCGAAGGCGGTCTTCTCGCTTTCTATTTCGAGAATAACCTCCCCTTTTTCCACCCGGTCGCCTTCGTTCTTTAGCCACCTGACGATTTTCCCGCTCTTCATGGCTTCATCAAGTTTGGGGAAAATTATGGCCACCGCCATTTCAGTACCTCCAGTCTTCTCTTACCAAGATACTTCATAATCATCTACTTACCCATTAATTCCAGAGCTGCCGCCTTAATATTATCTTCATTAGGGAGGATATAATCCTCCATCTTAGGATTAAAAGGGATCGGTGAATCAAGGGCAGCTACTCGCTTGATCGGTGCATCCAGATAGTCGAAAGCCTTCTCGGCAATGATGGCGGCAATCTCAGCACCAAAGCCACCCGTCCGGCAGGCTTCATAAACGACCATCACTTTGCCTGTCTTTTGCACCGAACTCAAGATGACATCTTCATCGAGAGGTTTTAGTGTTCGTGGGTCGACTACCTCTAATTCTATTCCGTCCTTTTTCAGTTCCTCAGCAACCGTCAAGGCACGGATGGCGCTTCGTGAGTAGGCAACAACGGTTATATCCTTACCCTGGCGCTTGACCTCTCCTTTTCCAAGCGGCACCAAGTATTCCTCCTCGGGAACTTCGCCGGTTTCGCCATACAGTTTTTTGTGTTCAATGAATATCACCGGATTATCTTCTCGTATGCTTGATTTGAGCAGTCCTTTAGCATCGTAGGCGTTGGAGGGCATCACCACCAGCAACCCTGGTATATGCGCATAGATTGCCTCTAGAGACTGGGAGTGGTGAGGTCCCGCGGCAACTCCACCACCACCCTGGGTACGTATTACCAGTGGTACTTTTACCATGCCACCAGTCATGTAACGGAGCTTGGCGATTTGATTAATAATTTGGTCAGCAGCAATGAAAGAAAAGTCGATATACATAATCTCAGCTACGGGTCGCATCCCGACGAGGGCGGTTCCCAGGGCGGCACCAGCGATGGAAGCTTCCGCCAAAGGGGTATTTCTGATTCTCTCGTGACCAAATTCATCCAGCAGTCCCTGGGTTACTTTGTAGGAACCACCATATTCGGCGATTTCTTCTCCTATCAAGAAGACTGAAGGGTCGCGCTTCATTTCTTCTCTTAACGCTTCCCGTACTGCCTCTCTGAAGGTTAACTCTCGCATTCTAACCCCCCTTACTTATCTTGCGATGTAGTAAATATCCTCAAGAGCTTCTTCGACTTTGGGTTCGGGACTCTCCGTGGCAAACTTGACTGCCTCGTCGAGTTCCCGCAGGGTGGCACTGTGAATCTCTTCAATCTCCGATTCAGTAGCCATTTTGTTCTGTAAAAGTTGATTGCGCAGCCGCTCAATGGGGTCTTTTTTTCGCCATTCCTCAATTTCCTCTTTGGTTCGGTAGCTCGTCCCGGGGTCACCCATATGATGGCCATAGGGCCTATAGGTGGTGCCAACGATGAGAATTGGGCCGCCACCTTTTCTGGCTTTCTCAATGGCCTCTCTGGCTACCTCAGCCATGGCGATGGCGTCATTCCCATCGACACTTATTCCGGGAATACCGTAGCCCTTAGCCCGGTCAGATAGGTCGCTAAGCCTGGTATAGTCTCTGATGGGAGTGCTTTGCTGGTATTGATTGTTCTGGCAGACGAAGAGCACCGGTAAATTCCAGATAGCGGCTAGGCCAATGCCCTCATGAAAGGCGCCGGAGTTGGTGGCACCGTCACCAAAGAAAGCAACCACCACCCGGTCCAGATTTTTCATCTTGCAGCCCAGGGCGACGCCAGCGGCTATGGGAATGCCATCGCCAACAATCCCGGTGGCACCAAGGATATTGCGGTCGACGGCGGCGATATGCATCGAACCACCCTTGCCTTTGCAGTACCCGGTTTCTTTGGCAAAGAGCTCAGCCATCATCCTATCGAGCCTGGCTCCCTTGGCAATAATATCACCGTGGCCACGATGAGTAGAAATAACGTAGTCGTCTTCCCGGAGAAAGGCACAAACGGCGGCCGGAATCGCCTCTTGACCGATAGAAGGATGGATGAAACCGGGTAAACCTTTGCGGTACTCCGCCATTGCCCTCTCCTCAAAAAACCGAATCCGCACCATTGTGGTGTAAATTTCTTTGAGCTTTGCCTTGTCGATTTCGGCCATAAATTCCCTCCTGTTCGTTCCTACCGGGAGATACATCAGCTTTCAGCGTTAGACTACCATACCGTTGTTTCTTGGTCAAGGTTCACCAATTCCCTCAGTTTTCTGAGGGGAAAGCAGTGTAATGCCATCTGATTTTGCCGATTAAGCGTCATCTTTATGCCCTTGCGGAGTGTTCCTTTGCAGAGTATAATCCTTTTAGCCCATTTGAGGACAAGTTCCGTATTTCAAGGAGGTGTATTGATGAAAATCACTGATCTGCGTGTTTTCCGAACCGAAGGTGTCCATTCCAACTGGACCTTTGTCAAGGTCTATACCGATAGTGGGCTCACCGGTGTGGGGGAAGCCAGCCTTGAGCGCTTCGATGAAGTGGTTGTCAGGGCGCTGGAGTCATTCAAGGACTTCCTCGTAGGTAAGGACCCTTTTCAGATTGAATATATCTGGAATGCTCTCTATAAGAGCACTTTCTGGCAAGGGGGGATTATTATTCTGACTGCCTTGAGTGCCGTGGAGCAGGCACTCTTTGATATCAAAGGGAAGGCGCTGAATGTGCCCATCTATGAACTTCTGGGAGGTAAACTGCGGGATAGGGTGAGAGCTTATGCCAATGCCTGGGCTTTCCAGCACGTGGTTACCGAAATGACCGAGAAGGATACCCCGGAATCTTTAGCCAAGAATGCCCTCAAGATGGTTGACCAAGGTTTTACCGCCATGAAGTGGGATCCATTCCGCAATGGCGGTCAGGTCATCCCCAAATCAGAGGAGGAGTTTGCCATCGCCTGTGTCAAGGCAGTGCGCGAGGCAGTAGGCCCCTCGGTAGATATACTCATCGAATGCCACGGCCGTTTTAATATGTGGAGCGCCATCCGCATGGCGCAGAAACTGGAACCCTTTGACCCCTCTTTCTACGAAGAGCCTATCCCGCCCGATAATATCGACGCCATGGCCGAAGTACAGCGAGCGGTCAACCTGCCGATAGCCACTGGAGAACGCCTCTACACTCGCTGGGACTTCCGCACTCTTCTTGAGAAGCAGGCAGCGCGCATCATTCAGCCTGATATTTGCCATGTTGGCGGCTTTTTGGAGCTGAAAAAGATTGCCGCTATGGCGGAGACCTACTACGTTGCTGTCCAGCCCCACAACTCCATTGGCCCTCTCTGCACATTGGCCAGTCTGCACTTGGATGCCAGCATCCCCAATGTCATCTTTCAGGAGTTATTCTACCCCTATCTGGAGCTCTACAATGAGATACTCACCGCGCCGATTAAGTACGAAAATGGCTATCTGGAGATTCCTACCAGTCCTGGCTTAGGCTCCGACATAAATGAGGAATTCATCCTCAAGAGGCCTCCCGCCCCCCAACCCCAACTGGCTACTTGGATCGGTTCCTACTGGTAATGATGGGAAAAGGGAAAGCTGTGTTACCAGCAAAAAACAGCAAGTGGGATAAGACCACCGAAGTAGTCATCATTGGGTATGGGCTGGCGGGAGCGGTGGCGGCAATAACTGCCCATGACTTGGGTGCCAGCGTTGTCATTTTAGAGAAGCAGAGCGCTGATTCTCATTGTTCCTGCAGTAGCATCGCCATGGGCATATTTTTGTCTCCTTCCGATGTTGACCGAGCCACCGAGTACATGGTGGCCTTGGGTCAGGTGGGTGCACTGGCAACGCCGTGGACCGACTTGGCTAGCATACGAGCTTGGGTGAAGTATACGGTACAGAATAAGGATTGGATTACCAACCTCGGTGGCAACATCAAGTTCTTCTCCAGAGGCGGGGAATTTCCCCAGCTGCCCGGGTCTGACAGCATGGAGTTGTGGAAATATCAGGGCTGTGGCCTCCGTATGATGAAATTCATGTACGAGCAAGTAGCCTCACGGAAGATTGCGGTGCAGTATGAAACACCGGTGCAGAGATTGCTCACTGATGAGAATGGTCGGGTAATCGGAGTGCGGGCTACAGACATCCGCGGTGGACAGCCAAAAGAAGTGAACATCAGGGCTTCCAAGGCGGTGATATTGTGCAGCGGCGGTTTCGAAGATAATGAGGAAATGAAGCTGCAATACCTAAGAGTGTATCCTATGTATTTTGCCGGTGGTACGGGAAACACCGGGGACGGAATCAAGATGGCTCAGGAAGTCGGGGCTGACCTCTGGCACATGAATTGCGTTTCGGCGCGCCTGTGTGCCAAATTCCCCGATTTCACTGTCGCCTTTTTTATTGACTTTAGTGGCGGTGGGTGGAGCCAGCGCTCGATGCTGGAGGGAAGGGGAAAGATACCGGCTGGCTTCATCTTCGTCGATAAGTACGGTCGACGCTATATGAACGAGGACCTAAAGCCTCATGCGGCTGTTTACGAACTTGGCTCATTCGACTCCCACAAGTTGGAATATCCCAGGGTACCAAGCTACCATATCTTCGACCAGAGAAGGATGGAGTGCGGTCCTCTTGGACAACTTACCAGTGGTCCCTCAGGTCCCCACCAACTCTATAAGTGGAGTCGGGATAATAGGGCTGAGCTGCAAAAGGGATGGATTGTCCGCGGTGAGACCATCGTCGCACTCGCCAACAACATCGGGGTACCTCCCACCATTCTGGAAAGCACGGTACAGCTCTGGAACAAGTATTGCGAAGCGGACAATGACCCTGATTTTGGCCGGAACCCGCTGGAGCTAGTTCCTCTGGACAACCCTCCATTCTACGCTATCAAATTATTCCCTGGCGGCTCAAATACACAGGGAGGGCCGAGACGGAATAGTCGGGCACAGGTAGTGAATCCATTTGGCGAACCAATTCCCGGCCTGTATGCGGCAGGGGAATGCGGCTCAGTATATGGCATGCTCTATCCGGCTGGGGGAGGTAACCTAGCCGAATGTATTGCCTTTGGCCGTATCGCTGCTGAAAATGCGGTAAGGGAAAAGCGGAAGACATAATTTGAGGACATGGCCAGTTGAGCTAACGTCCTGACACCCTGATTTTTTACTGCTCTCTTATCAAGGAATCAATCGATTACTGCCGGGCCTCTGGGGAGGCCACTGCGTGGAAAGTACTGCAGTGTGCCATCGGGAATAACGACTGCTTTTGCCTTCTCGCCATAGCTCTCTTTCAGCATAGCTAAAATCTCGGCCCAGCTATTGACGATAATGACTTTGTCCACCGGCCCTACCCAGTCGAGTCCGGCTTTGTCGAGATAGGGACCGAGGGCGAACATTCGCTTGACTCTAGACGGTAACTTTGTCTGTGCTCCCCATAATCGGCCACCCATCTTTTTGCCAAAACTACGAACGAGATAATGGCAAATTTGGCCCTCAGGGATGTTGCCAATGACGACTAAATCACCACCTGCCTCCTTGAGCATCTTACTGCCCAAGGTCACCACAAGTGCGGCTTCATTTGCCTTGGCGTAGGCATTGGCCACGACGATGTCAGCTTCACTTGGTGCCTCGGTAGCGTAGACCTTTCGTCCCATTTTGACCCCTTCCCGATGAGCTTCAACTAAGTCACCGACAAACAGCCCGATAGTATCCCGGTATAAATTCACCACCGCATTAACGGAGACATCAAGGCCGGACATTCGGGCTACCTCTTCTATATCCAGCCGCATCGCGTTATCGTCCACCCTGCCCCAGGTGTCAAGCACGATACTACCAGACTCCGAGATTTCACATAGATTACGGTGATTAGCGGCGATGGTATCGATATGGGCAACACCGGGAAGTACCATCTTGCCCCCACCACCAAAACCGGAGGTGGGATGAGGCACTATTTCTCCTATGGAAATCTTCAAGTCACAGGACATGAACTCACTATTTATCCAGACTGGTGTACCGCGAGATGTTTCCCCTAAGTAAGTGCAGTTCTCATAAGGATTATGGTTGAAGACCAGGAATTTCTGTGGTATCTCTTCACCCAATTTTTTCTGGAAGTCCATGAGCTTCATTGCCCCATGAAGTCCGAGAGCGGCAATAAATCTTATGTTCTCGTCCTTAATACCGCCCTCCTTCAGCTCTTCTAGCACGTAGGGCACTAATTCATCTATCTTGGTCGAACGGGTAAGGTCATCAAAGAGAATAACCACCTCTTTTTTGCCACGCGCGAGTTCGGCAATTCGGGGAGTGCCAATAGGGTTATGAAACGCGCTTCGTATTTCTTTGTCACTGAGTTTAGGCGTATCCTTTCCGGCCATTTCAGGGACAATTACTTCCCAGGAGTCAGGGAATTCAAGCTCTAACTCAGTATCACCATACCAGGGAAACTGCGGCACCTTAATAATCATCAAATTACCTCCTAGCAGTTTATCAGCATACCATCGGCATTAGATTATTTTCTAGTAAAGTCTTTCACTTTGTCAAGGAACGCCTTTTATCGCTTTGCCGCTGACTACAGGATTGGACCGGTGGTGTACAGAACGATGGGCTCCCGATAACCGGAACGCATCTCCCGTTTGGTCAACTTACCGGAGGCGACAGCAATAATTTCCTCAAATAACCGGTCGGCTATCTGGTCAATGGACTCAGTACCCTCAATTATGGGGTCGGCGTAGATATCAAAAAATTCCTTCTCCTGACTATCTCGTGGCTTACTCTGTTTGCTGACCACCGAGACCTGAGGGATTATTGGAATTTCGCCCATCCAGCCTGGTGGGCAGCGGAAACTAGAAGAAATGCCACCTCCGACGTTGTAGATGTGTATCTGGATTCCAGCCGCCGCTTCGCCAGCGACTAATTCGCTGGTCATGGCGGAGCCGTCCATGAAGAATAACCCTTTTCCTTGTGGCTTCTCAGCATACTCCAGCACGCCCTGCAGAGGTGAGGTGCCCGTTTTGGCTAACGCGCCCAAAGACTTCTCCTCAATTGTAGTCAAGCCTTCGGCAATATTGCCCCGAGTAGGTTGTGAACCCCTGATATCCTCTCCAGTATCTTTAATCCTTCCTTCCATCCGGCTTACCGTCTCCCGGAACTGTCTGGCCACCATTTCATTGATGGCTCTCTTGGCCAGCAAATGGTCAGCTCCGATAACTTCCGTGGTCTCGGAAAAGATGGCACTACCTCCCTCGGCAATGAGCCGGTCAAGGACTCTTCCGGTAACGGAGTTGCCCGCAATGCCTGAGACAGCACTGGAGCCACCACACTTTACTCCCAAGGTGAGATAGCCAAGGGGGAAAGGCTTTCGCTGCATTCGGGATGCCTCAGCAACCATGTCGCGAACTGTGGCCACGCCTCTATCGAATACGTCCTGGAACCCATCACTTTCCATGATGGTCAAGACCTCAACCGGTTTTTTCGATTTGGCTATCTCCTCACCAATCTTTGCTGCCGATGGGTTCTCGCAGCCAATGCCTACCACAATAGCGGCCGCGACATTAGGACTGCTGCCCATTCCGACTAAGACTCGTAATGCCTTGTCATTGTCCTCTTTGAGGCGGACACAGGGGTGGGTGTGAATTATGGGCGCGGCACCTTGGACGGCATCGGCGATGATGGTTGCTATCTCGTTGGCGCACCGTCCACTTGAGATCACGGTCACGTGGTTGCGTACGCCGACCGAACCATCTGGTCTCTCATAACCTAGGAATTCCATTATTTCACCTCCTTTGGGGGAGGGAGGAGAGCGCTTTCCACGTTATGGACATGGACATAATCTCCTTTATTGATGGGCTGGGTGGCCAAGCCCATAACTTCCCCGTACTTAAAAACTTTTTCTCCTTTACCAATATCAGTTAAAGCCAGTTTGTGGCCAAAGGGTACCGCTTGTTGCGCGGTTATCTCACCTTCAACTTGCCCTGATTTTGAGGTTAGGCTCACTGTATCTCCAGCCTTAACTTCTTCAAGAGTAGTGGCGGTATTATCTTTAGGATTTATCCTCATCGCTCTTTTCATTGTCTTCTTGCTCCTTTGATGCCCATACCTCAGGCATCCCTTTTCTCGGCAATCAGTCAGAGTAAGTTTAGCAAAAATAAATAGCCAATCACAAGCAAGGCGCACCGAGACCTCTACTCCCAAAATTGAGTCCTTAGGCTGTCCATCGTCTTATATTGACAACCCTTTTGACATCCATTTACAATGAGCAGCGAAGATAAGCGGAAAGGAGGCAATATTGATGGAAAGACTCAAGGTAGTGCGTGTAGACAGAATGGATGATCGTTCTCCTATGGTGGAAGAGGCCAAAGAACTGGCTAAGTTGAATGTTGAGTTGGTGGATGCTGATTGTGCCACCGAGGACGAGATAATTGAAAGAGCTAAGGATGCCGATGCCATACTAGTAGTGTCTGCTAAGATAACACGCCGGGTTATGGAGGCATTAACCAAATGCAAAGTAATCGTCCGCTACGGCATTGGTTATGATACGGTTGATGTTGCTGCGGCTACCGATAACGGTATCCTGGTGGTCAATATTCCTGACTTCTGCTTCGAGGAGGTCTCCAACCATGCCATCGCTCTACTCCTTGTTTGCGCTAAAAAGCTGGTTTTTCTAAATAACGGCGTGAAGCAGGGTGGCTGGATTGAGTGCAAGCGAGCTCAGGCGCCGATGGGTTCAATTTATGGGCAAACTCTCGGGCTGATTGGTTGTGGCAACATTGGGCGAATGACGGCCAGGAAGGCACGGTGCTTTGATTTAAGGATATTGGGCTATGACCCTTATGTGAATAAATCCTTAGCCAAGGAGCATGGCATAACCTTAGTGAGCCTGCCGGAACTACTCAAGGAGTCAGATTATATCTCAGTGCATGCCCTCCTGAATGAGGAAACTTGGCATCTCATTGGTGAAAAAGAATTCCGACAGATGAAACCAAGCGCTTATTTTATCAATACGTCTCGTGGTTCAGTCGTCGATGAGGCAGCACTGATTAAGGCGTTGCAGGAAAGATGGATTGCCGGTGCTGGACTGGATGTCTTCGAAAAGGAACCGATTGACCCAGATAATCCACTGCTGAAGATGGATAATGTTGTCGTTCTCCCCCACTCCGCTTCTTATTCTGATGTCGCTTTTAAGCGACTGAGGACAAGCGTGGGTCAGGAAGCAGCCCGGGTGCTCAGCGGGCGGTGGCCTAAAAATTGGGTCAATAAAACGATTAAACCTAAAGTTGATTTAATCAAGGGGGACTGAAGAAAGGTTATGAAAGACAAGCCGAAGATCACCAAAATAGAGGTACACCAGTTCGAATATCAGGTTAGGGATGTGGGCTTGGAACCAGTTCTTTTCATTCCCATCTATGAGCCGGGAGGAATTGTTACCCTGCGGGCCCGTGCCCTAAAGATATTCACTGACATTGGAATTACCGGCGAATACGTCGGTGGCAAGGAAGTCGAGTACGGTGGTCTTCCCGTGATGGCTCGTTCATTGATTGGGCGTAACGCTTTGGACAGGGAGGGAATATATAATGACCTCAAGCTGACCCTGCGTCAGCGTGCCCGTATGGGAATGAGCCAGGTGGATATCGCACTATGGGACTTTGCCGGTAAGTTCTACCAGTCACCCATCTACGAGCTTCTGGGTGGTAATCGAACCAATCTTCCCTGTTACGCCAGCACCTATATTGGAGATAACCAACCTGGGGGGTTGAATAGTCCTGAAGCCTATGCTGATTTTGCTGAGCAGTGTCTGGAGATGGGGTATCCCGGATATAAGATACATCCCTGGGTGGAGGCGCCCGTCGAGCGACATGTCGCTCTCATTCATGCTGTTGGCAAGCGAGTGGGGGGTAAGATAGACCTGATGCTGGACCCATTCTGTGCCCTCAAGACTTTTGGTGAAGCATTAAAGGTGGGATGGGCCTGTGATGAGGAGAAATTCTTCTGGTGGGAAGACCCGTTCCGGGACGGAGGTGTTTCGGCGTTTGCTCATCGCAAACTGCGGCAACTGGTGAAGACCCCCCTTCTCCAGCTGGAGCATGTGCGTGGGCTGGAATCTCACGTGGATTTTATCGTGGCGGAGGGCACCGACTTCGTGCGCGGCGACCCTGATACTGATGGTGGTATCACCGGGGTGATGAAGTTGGCTCACGCTGCAGAGGGTTTCGGGCTTGATATAGAGTTACATTGCCCGACCGGTCCGGAAAGGCGTCACCTGATGGCGGCAATACATAACATGAATTACTATGAGATGGGCTTAGTTCATCCCAAGGCGCCTATCATTATGAAGTCTCCGGTCATTAAAGGCGCCTATCATGATGGTCTGGATGCCATTGATAAGAATGGCTGTGTCCCGGTGCCCCAGGGGCCGGGACTGGGTGTGGAGTACGATTGGGACTACATTACTAAGCACAGCACCGATGTGGCTGTGTACGATTAGAAGTTATCGAAGAAACAAAAAGGCACCGGCTAAAACCGGTGTCTTTTTTGCCCTAGCCACTTAATAGTTTTAACATTTTCTCGGTTGTCTTTAGTCCATGTCCGGTAAATACGGAAATAATGACCTCAGTGGAATTTGATTTTGGCAGGTATTTTTTTATTCCGGCGATTGTCGCTGCCGCAGTAGGCTCAATGTAGTATCCTTTTCGACACGTTTCTTTTAGTGATTCTTTAATTTCACGCTCACTAACGGCGATAAAATTGCCCTTGCTCTGCTTGACTGCGGCAACAATCTGTTTCCCTCTAATCGGTTCCGCGATGGCAATTCCTTCAGCAACCGTTTCTTTTTTGTTTATCTTGGGAATTTCGGTTAGATTTTCTTGGAAAGCTTGGTACAAAGGAGCGCAGTTTTCCGCCTGCACGGCAATAATTTTAGGTATCTTGGCAATAATTCCAGCCTGCCGAAGCTCATTAAAACCAATATAAGCCCCTAATAAGAGAGTCCCATTGCCCACCGGTAAAATAACTGTATCGGGAGATTGCCAGCCAAGCTGTTCACAAATTTCAAAGGCAAATGTTTTAGTTCCCTGAAAGAAGAACGGATTCCAGGAATGACTGGCGTAATAGACTCTTTCCGCTGCTTTCAGAACTGCCTTTGCCGTGTCCTCTCTATTACCGTGAATTTTATTTAATTTGGCCCCGTAAAGCTGTATTTGGGTCACCTTCGCCACGGCTGTATCTTCGGGAATGAAAATGCGGCAATCAATATCGGCTTTGGCGCAGTAAGCTGAGATTGCCGCACCGGCGTTTCCCGAAGAGTCCTCAACGACTTCCTTAATGCCTAGCTCTTTTACCTTGCTGATCAGAACCGAAGCTCCCCTGTCCTTATAAGACCCGGTAGGGAATAAATGGTCTTGCTTAATCAGAACTGCCTTACCATCAAAATTTGCTTCAGTTAATGGGCTGAAGCCTTCCTCAAAAGAAACGATATTAGCATCATTTTGGACGGGGATCGCTTCCCGGTATCGCCACATGGTTGGCTTTCTTTGTCCAATTTTGGCTAAATCGAAAATTGCCTCAAACTCGATATCCAAAGTAGAACCACAATCGCATTTCCACCTCGGCTCATCCAGTGGGTAAGTCGCCTGGCATTTCGTGCAGATAAATTGGTTCATCATTTTCTCGATTACTTTTCCTTGGTCAAGATGATTTCTCAAGTGCTGCCACAGCTTCAATCTCGACTTGAAGTCCGTAATGTAAAGTGCTGGTGGGCACTACGGTACGTGCTGGACGATGCTCACCAAAAAATCGGGCATAGACGGCATTTACCCGAGACCATAATTCGATATCTGTAATGTAAACCGTAGTTCTAATCACTTGACTTAGGTTAGAACCAGCAGCTTTAAGGATCTCAGATAAGTTGCTTAATACTTGTTCCGTCTGTTCTTCAATCGAGCCATTACGTTTCTTCCCGGTCTTTGGGTCTATCGGGAGTAGCCCAGAAACATAAACGGTATTATGATGAACTATCGCCTGTGAGTAATGTCCCGCTGGTTTTGGTGCCTTTTCGGTTAGAATTGCTTTCATTTTACCTATCACCCCCTGTTTCTCTGGTATCAACTGCCGACGCTATTCTGAACTACAGTTCGCTGGCTGTCAATGCTTTAATTAATTTCTATTCTATGAGATTGACAAAGTGAACTAAGATGCTTACAGTGTTGGTTAGTTGGCTATTATAACCATTAGATCTAGCACCGGCTAATACTGTTTCTCACCATAAGATTAAGGAGTGAACAAATATGAGGATAGACATTGTTAATGGAAGTATTGTCACCGGTGATGGGAACTCTTTTCTGGAAAACACTTCAGTGATCGTTGAAGGCTGCATAATCTCGGAACTGCCAAAGGTCAGATATGTACCATATAACGCTTATGCTGACAAAGTAATCAACGCTAGAGGTGGTTTAATCATCCCCGGGGTAATTAACATCCATGCCCATGGCGTCGCCTTCGGCTCATTTCAGCCCTGGGCTTTGCCTGGGCTTTCTACGGAAAGGCTTTTATTTAACCTCAACAATCATCTCCTCCAGGGGACGACGACTATCATGAATACTGATGCCCTGAGTTTCCCTTGGGAGATTGAAGCGATAAACAAGATTCACCCGGTGAATGTTAAGATGGCTACCATGCATACTCCGGCGCATGTAAAGGCAGCTGAACTCACGCTGGGGCACCAGGTTGAAGAACGGCGTAAAAAGTTCACCGCGGAAGAAGCGGTAAAATTGGGTGCGGTTGCTTTAGGAGAAGTGGGCTCTCCTGGTACTGCCTATGGCACTAATGAGAAAAGCCTGAGGCTTGGTAAAGTCATTTCCGCTCGACACGCCTTGGCTTTAGATAAAGCAGTTCTGGCTGGTGATGAAGCGGTGATTGGCAAAGTGCTGGCTGAAGCCGGGCTGGAAGAGGTGACGATAGGAGAAGCGAAGAAGCTCGTCGAAGATACCAGTGTCATCCCCGTAGCGGCATGCTGTGATGCCATCAGAGACAGTGTCAATTACGTGAAGAAACTGGGCCTATCGGTTCTGGCTCATGCCGAGCCAGGCATGAAGGAGGCGCTTCTTGAAGTTGCCAAAGAAATAGGCCCTAAACTTATTGCCGTTCACGTAAACCATAGCTTTACCCCGGAAGAAATGGTCAATTTTGCCAAAGAGCTTAAAGGCTTAGGGGCTACTATTGAGATTATTACCGCCGACTCATTTGGCGCTAGGCAGGTTGAGCCCAGCCCTGAGGGGACTTTCGCCCTGTTAAAAGAAGGCTTGGTGGACGTGATTACCACCGACTTTTCGGGAGGCTACCACGACCCCATTTTGCTTGTCCTGCAGAAGGCGATTGAAAAAGGGATAATTACCTTACCACGGGCGATTCAACTAGCGACAAGTGCTCCAGCAAGAATAATCCCGTTGGTGGCGCCAAATCGGGGTATTATTGAGCCGGGAAGAGTCGCTGACTTATGCATCGTGGACAGAGAGGATATCGCCAAAGTCAGACATGTCATCATTGGGGGAAGGACAGTGGTTGAAGACGGCAGGATTGTCGTTGGGGCCGACAAGCTTATTTAGTGAAACAATTTTCCCCCGGGTTGACTATAGTGCGTATTAACTCTGTTTCTGGCGCTTAACTAGTATCCTCAGATAAGCCATAGCGGCCAGAAGTAAACAGAGTGAAGCCGATAAGTAAAAAACAGCCGATAACCCCAGACTATCAGCTAAAGAGCCAGAAATCAGAGGACCCAATATCATTCCTACTGAATAGGCTGCTTGATAGACTCCCATTGCGGTTGCCCGCTGCTGCGGCGCCACTGCCTGAATGCTTAAGGCCATCAAAATGGTGCTGAGTACACCTCTACCCAATCCATTGACTACCATAATTGTCTTGAGTACATTTACACTATGAATAAGAGGAACAGAAAATATGGCACTACCCATCAATACCGCCCCTAACAGGATGGTAAACGAGCTACCCCACCGTTTGGCTACCGGCGCAACGATTAAGGCCGCCACCGCTGATGAGGCTAGAGTTAGCATGGTAATAATACCTAGGTCGGCACTGGAAGCGCCAATTTGATCAGCATATACCGGTATAAATCCAAAGAGACCAGCCCAGTTGGCAAACTGGGCGAGAATGCCCATGAATGAAACCATGAGGAGCGGTGGGAAGGTGGCTATTAGTTTGAATCGCTTCCAGGAGACTGGTTCAGCTTGAGATAAGAAGGGTTCCTGGGACGATAGGAGCGCAATCAGCCCCGCAATTCCGAGCAAAGTTGCTCCCCAAAAGGTGTAACTTGATCCCCATGCTTCGGCGATTACCCCACCACAAGCGGTAGCCACTACTATCGCAGTACCTTGCACAAAATTGATGATGCCAATCGCTCTCCTTGTACTTTCTGGAGGATAGTAGGCAGTAAAGTACACGGTGAAGGTAACCCAGGTGGCAGCCCCGATTCCAGTAATGATTCGGGCTAGAAAAAGAAACCAGGGGTTGGGTGCCAAACCGAGTCCTAAGGCACCTACGGAAGCGGTCGCGATTCCCCCCGCCAATAAGAGCCTTCGCCTAGTAATGGCATCGAATAATAGCCCTACCGGTATCCGTAAAAGTAGTTGGGGCATGGCATAAGACGCAACAATGACGCCAACCATAGACAAGCTGGAGCCGAGTGACTGGGCATATACTGGCAGGATTGGTACGTAAAGATAAAGGGCAGTCCAGAAGAAAAAAGTAGCCGCACAGAAAAAGAAAATGTACTTACGATTAATTAGTAGCAGTTCAGCAGAAGCTGACTTTTCTACAAACGACTCCGGAGGCTCATTTCGCTCAATGTCCGACATAAGTTAATATTATAGTATAGATGTAGTGAGTAAGAGAGGGCAGAATGGGTTGGCAAAAGTATGGAATGGTAGCGGGGGTTGGATTCGAACCAACGACCTTCGGGTTATGAGCCCGACGAGCTTCCACTGCTCCACCCCGCGTTGATATAACATTTTTAGTATAATTCTGATTGGATGGGGGTGTCAAGCCGCTTGAAAGTCACTTTAAACATTGACCAAATAAAATAAATAGGTTAGACTAAAGACAATGTTATACCTTGGGACTTCAGGGTTTAGCTATGATGACTGGGTAGGAAATTTCTACCCGATAGGTATGCCCAAGCGGGAATGGTTGACCTACTATGCCCGTGAATTTAATACCTGTGAGATAAACTCGACCTACTATGCTTTACCGAAACCGTCAAACCTAAAAGCGATGGCGGAGAAAACTGATGAAGGCTTTCTATTTTCGATTAAGGCGAATCAGGAAATGACCCACAAACGGGAAGATAACGCACCAATTTTTGAGGCTTTTGGTGAGGTATTAGCGTCTATCGTTGATACCGGAAAGTTAGGTTGTGTTCTAGCTCAGTTCCCCTATAGTTTTGAGTTTAATCAGCGCAACTGGGATTACCTCGAGCTGTTTAAAGAACGATTGGGGGAGTTGCCGACAGTGATTGAGTTCCGTAATGCCCGGTGGCTGAGGAAAGAAGTGTTTGACTGGCTTCGTCAGCATGATTTAGGCTTCTGTTGTGTTGATGAACCACCGTTACCCAATCTTTTGCCGCCACTAGCCGAGACAACAAGTAAGATCGGCTATGTCCGTTTTCACGGGCGAAATAGCGCCAAGTGGTGGCAACATGAGCAGGCCTATGAGAGGTACGATTACAGCTATTCCCCAGAAGAGCTCAGTGAGTGGCTGCCTAAGATTCACAAACTTGATCGTGTCACCGAAAAAACTTTTATTTTTGCCAATAATCACTGGCGTGGACAATCAATCGGTACCATTCGCCAGCTGCGGGTGATGCTGGACTAAACTGCCCCGCCTGCCATTGCTTTCTTGAGTAACATTAGTATAATGGTATAATAACATATACCTGAACCAAAATAAGAAAATTAGAGACAACCTATCTTAAACTTGAGAGTAGGGGGAAGAAATGACAACTAATTTCAATATACTTCGTTCTCGTTTGGAGAGTGAGCGAAAGCGTTTGCTTGGGGAACTGGAGCAACTGCAAGCTAGCGCTAGTCCCAAAGATGAAAGAAGGGAAGGTAGCCCTTTTGGCAAAAGGGAGGAGGAGGCTACGGAGACTCTCGAGTTAGAGAAGCGGTTGGTCTTGGAGAAGCGTATCAAGGAGCAATTGGCTGACATGGAGCATGCTTTACATAAATTTGACGAAGGCACCTACGGCTTATGTGATAATTGTGGTCAACCGATAGACCCCGCCCGATTAGAGGCACTCCCCCAAGCAAGTTTGTGCATGCAATGTAAAGCTCAGCAGGCAAAGAATGCGAAAGGTAAATCACCCCCAGGCTAAGTGGCGGAGTGTGGTCTTTCTACTTATCGGATTACTCATCGTGGTTGCTGACCAGCTCAGCAAAGCATGGATAAGGACTAATCTCGTTGAGGGGCAATCGTTATTTGAGCTGGGGTTTTTTCGCCTAACCCACGTCCACAATACTGGTGCTGCCTTTGGCTTATTCCCAGGTCAATCATTCATTCTCACCATTATTGCTATCGTGGCGATTACCATTATTTTGGTCTACGCTTTTATCAGTTCTCGTTACTTTCCCTGGCTTGATAGTAGGCTGGGCAGACTGGCTCTTGGCCTGGTTTTTGGCGGCACGGTGGGTAACCTGATTGACCGGCTTCGCCTTGGCTATGTTACCGACTTCATTGATTTTGGTTATTGGCCGGCGTTTAACATTGCTGATTCCTCGGTAACTATTGGTGTTATCATATTTGCTTACTCCCTCCTCCGCTCGACTCAGGCCGAGAAACACTGAGATGAACAAAACTTATCGCTTTGTGGCGGACAAGCTAGGGACTCGTCTCGATAAGTTTGTTGGTGAAAAGTGTCTAGAGCTCTCCCGAACCCAGGCGCAAAAGCTTATTGCTGATGGCCACATTACGGTCAATGGCCAAGCTGCCAAGCCAAGCCTTAAGCTTGAGATTGGCGATAAAATAGACATTATCATACCCCCCACGCCGCCCAGTCCCTTGTCGCCGGAGGCAATCCCGCTTAATATCCTTTATGAAGATGACGATTTGCTCGTCATCGATAAGCCGGCTGGGCTGGCGGTACACCCGGCACCGGGGCATCCCGACCACACTCTGGTTAATGCTATCCTGTCTCATTTTCCTCACCTAGCTTCGATTAGTGACTCATTACGACCGGGGATTGTACATCGCTTAGACAAGGATACTTCAGGCGTAATGCTGGTAGCGAAAAACCGAGTAGCTCAGTTAAACCTGATAAACCAGTTCAAAACTCGTGCTATCGTCAAGGCTTATCTGGTATTGGTCAAGGGGAGGCTTACCCCGGAGCGTGGTATTATTGAGGCGGCGGTTGGCCGTGACCCACGTAATCGGAAGCGCATGGCGGTAGTGACCGAGGGCAGGGA
>JBHIDQ010000006.1:0-29989 GCA_046760155.1 Dehalococcoidales bacterium
TGCTGCGGTGTAGGCGCCTACGGCGATGAAGCCAGCATGGCCAATCGATAGTTGCCCACAGTAGCCAATCAGGATGTTCAGTCCGGTAGCGGCGATAAGGGTGATGCCAATTAAGTTGGCTACGCCCAGCCAGTAGTTGCCTAAATATAATGGGGCGGTGAGGAGGAGAGCCAAAAAGGCAAAAAAGAGTACCCAGTGGGTCTTGGTGCGCAGGATGGCCATATCCTGGGCGTAAGTATAATTTCGGGTACCACTTGGCAAACTCATTCGACTATATCCTCTCGATGCGAACTTCTCCAAATAGCCCGTAGGGCTTAATAATCATAACAATGATGATGATGACGAAGGGAATAATATCCTTGACTCCGGCCCAGAGGAATGGGGTAAGATAGCCACCACCGAGGCTCTCACAGAGCCCGATGATTGGACCGGCGACAACGGCACCGATGAACGAATCTAAACCACCCAGTATCACCACGGAGAAGGCTTTAAGCCCGGTCTCAACCAAACCATGGGTAATGCCACCGATGCTGGAAATCAGGATACCGCCGATGGCGGCCACCACACAGGCAAACATCCATGAGCGGGAGAAAACTCTGGTCACCGGGATGCCGCAGGCCTGGACTGCCATCTGGTCATCAGCGGTTGCCCTCATGGCAATGCCCATCTTATGGTAGCGGAAGAACAAGGTTAGGAGAATAAATACAATTAAGCAGATACCGACCACCCAGACATATTCCTGGGAAACTACCGCCGGGCCGATGTGAATGACCTCTCTGGGAAACAGACGCGGTAGTGCGTCAACGCTCCAGGGCCAGATGAAAGTTACCACTCCCTCAATAAAGTAGCCTATTCCCAGTGTCACTGTAATCAGGGCTAGAATCGGTTGGGCGATGAGGGGACGCAGTGCAAATCGCTCAATCACCCAGCCCAGAGCCAGGGCAAAGAGAATAACCAAGGGGAAAGCCAACCAGATTGGGAACCCGGCCTGTACCAGCATAGCATAGGTAAACCAGGAAGAAACGAGCACGATCTGGCCCAATGCCAGGTTAGCCACGCTGCTGGATTTCCAGATTAGGGCGAAACCAAGCGCAATCAGGGCATAGACCATGCCGACCGCGATGCCGGTAATGATAAACTGAAGTAACTCAGCCACTTACCATCATGCCTCTTTAATCGATATACCTCACCTTGATGCTGGTGGTAACTACTCCTTTTCTCCCGTCTCGATAGGTTACCGGGGCTTTGACATTTATCTCCTTCCCATCCTCATAGATTGCTTCGATTAACTCTCTGTAACGTTCCTCCATGAACTCACGTCTTAGCTTTCTGGTTCGGGTAAGTTCCGCTTCATCAGCGTCAAACTCTTTGTGCAGCAGGACGAATCTCCTGACGTGGGCTGGTTCGGGCAGGTAGCTGTTTACTCGAACCAGGTCTTTCTGCACCAAATTGGCCACCTCTTCCTTCTGGGAGAGGTCAACAAAGGTGGTGTAGGCGATGCGGTTCCGCTCCGCCCACTTACCGACCATGGCAAAATCAATGTTTATGATTGCCGAGACGAAGTCTTTATCCTTACCACCAATCACCATGGCATCTTTAATATAGGGGCTGAACCTCAGCCGGCCTTCCACATACTGAGGGGCGTACTTGATTCCAGAACTAAGCTGTCCCATATGGTCCAGTCGGTCGATGAACAGCAGGTGTCCATCCTCATCAATATTGACTGCGTCGCCGGTACGGCACCAACCATCCACCAGAGTTTCCGTGGTTTTCCCGGAATCCTTGTGGTAGCCATTAAACAGACAGCTATTTCGAACCAGGAGTTCTCCCTCATCAGTTATTCTGACTTCGGTACCGATTGCTGGCCGTCCCACGCTCTCAAATTTGATTTCTCCCTTACCGTGAGAGGAGATAAGACCGGCTTCGGTGCTGCCATAATTCTGTCGTAATTCAATACCAATGGCGTGGATGAGCCGAAAGGTGTCCAGACTGAGGACGGAACTTCCGGTGACGGCAAACCTGACTTTATTCAACCCGAGCTGGTCTTTTAGGGAACGGAATAAAAGGAGATAAGCAATTCCGTAAAGCGCTCGCCAGAATAGATTTGGTTCTTTGCCCTGAAAGCGGATATCTGAAATTTTGTAGCCTACCGGCAGGAACAGGTGATAGCAGAAGCGCTTCAATGGGTGGGCGTCAAACATCTTTACCTGAATCTCACTGACCAGGCTTTCCCACTGCCGGGGTCCGTAGATGACGAAGTTGGGTCCAACTTCTCGGGTATCTTCAGCGACGGTTTCTGGTTCCTCAGGGAAGTTGAGCCTCGCCCCACTGAGAAGGTGGGGAATGGTGGCGAAGAAGCTGTCTCCCACCCAAGCCGCCGGGAAGTTGGAAATCAAATCATCGTTCTCATTTAGTGGATAGCGGCCAATAAAGGCTTGGGCGGTATTGATCAAGGCACAGTGGGTGAGCATGGCTCCCTTAGGTAAGCCGGTAGTTCCTGAAGTATAGTAGATAAAGGCAATGTCATCTGCTTTACCCTTGGCCAAATTCTGTTCAAACAAATTAGGGTGCGTTTGTTCATATTCTCTGCCCAGCCTGATTACCTCGGTGAAGGAGGCAAGTATCGGGTCATCATAATTTCGCAGCCCCTTGGGGTCCCAGTAAATGACCTTCTTGAGCAAGGGCAGTTCATCCTTAATCTCGAGGAATTTATCCGTCTGCTCCTGGTCATTGACGATGGCGAACTTGGCACCCGAATGCTCGGCAACGTATTTCACTTCAGATGGAATTGAGTCAACAAATATGCCGGTGACAATGCCACCGGCGGCTTGAGTGGCAAATTCCCCCCAGAACCATTCCGGTTCATTATCGCCGATAATACAAACCACATCGCCTGGCTCCAGCCCGAGACTGACCAGTCCAAGGGAGAAATATTTTACCTTCTGGTAGTATTCATCCCAACTATATCTCTGCCAGACGCCGAAGTTTTTCATGCACATGGCCGGCCGCTGGCCCCACTCTTGGTAGTTGCGCTTGATTAATTTTGGGATTGTATCGTAGCTGTCCATCTAAAATTCTCTGCCTAAAAAAATACCTCCCGCCTGGGGAGGTACTCTTATACTGTTTATCGATGCTTATTGGCTAGATTTGCCTTTAGAATCCCCCAAGCGCACCCCGGTGCGCCCGGTAAAGACGAATTTTGTTCTCTCCAAATGGCAACCAGTTATTTTCATGGCTCTAGATTCGCTTACGTTCTGCTAACGGGAAGGTAGTTTACCATAATGAAAATTGGTCTGTCAATATTCAGGGTAAGAAACCGTTAGGAAGATAAGGTAAAACCTCTTTTTGTCTCTCGTTACCCTTTAGTCACCGGAATCGTTGTCCCGGTGGCCCTGGCGATGAGCTTTCCTTCCTGGTTGGTTACCGTCATTTCGGCGATGCTGACCCGCCGACCGCTCTTTACCACCCGGCCCTCAGCGATAAGTTCATCACCTGCTTTGGCGGCGGCGATAAAATGAATGTTGAACTGAGAAGCAATGTTGGGACGGCTCATCGAATTGACGGCGTAGGCAAAGGCTTGGTCGGCCACCGCCATTATGATACCGCCAAAGACGAAACCGTTAAAATTCTCATGTTCAGGCGTTAATTTAATGGTTACCTTGGCATAGCCCGGGGATAGCTCCAGTAATTGCATTTTGAGGAAAGAGGCGATGGGCTCTTCTTTGGCCTCGGCTCTCAGTCTGGTCAGAGCATCGGGTGCTTTGTTTTCCTGTTCCGGCATTTTTCCAGTCTCCATTTCCCGAGGTGCACTAGCCCAGTCCGAATTCTTGTGCCGCCTTGCGAAAGCCGGCTAGTGAACCTTCGAGTACCTTATCATGAACACAGTAGGCGATGCGGAAATATCCCGGTGTCCCGAAACCACGCCCGGGCACCGTGAGCACCTTCAATTGCAGTAGCTCCCTGACGAAAGCAAGGTCATCTTCCAGTGGTGATTTGGGAAACATGTAGAAAGCCCCTTGAGGTTTTACCATCGAATAGCCCATTTCGGTGAGGTGCTGATACAAAAAGTCTCTTTTCTGCTGATATTCAGCCACCGAAACCGTTACCGACTGAAGATTACGTACCAAGTGCTGCATCAGCGCCGAGGCATTGACAAATCCCAGTGTCCGGTTAACGTGAATGAAACCATTTATCAGTTCCTCTCGCTGGCGGCATTCCGGGTGGATGGCAATATAGCCAATGCGCTCGCCGGGTAGTGCCAAGTCTTTGGAATGGGAAGTGGCGATGAGGCTTTGCGTGTGGTGGTGCAGTGGGAAGGGGTATTTTAAACCATCGTAGATAAGCTTGCGGTAAGCTTCATCGCTGATGAGCAAAATCTGCGTCCCGTACTGGGCCTCCTTTTTGCGGAGCAACTCTCCCAGACCCCGCAGTCGCTCCTCACTATAGACAGCACCTGAGGGGTTGTTAGGGGAGTTTATGATTACCGCTCTGGTCTTTTCGTTAACGGCGTTTTCCAGAGCCTCCAGTCTGGGAGCAAATTGCTCATCAGTGGGAAGAATTCTAGCCACCCCGTAGTGGTTGTCAATGTAGTGGACATACTCGGCAAAGTAGGGAGCAAAGATAATGACCTCGTCTCCAGCGTTGAGTATTGTTTTCAGCACCACGTTTAACGCTCCCGCCGCCCCGCAGGTCATAACAATATCATTCAGGGTGAACTTGATGCCGGTCTCCAGTGAAAGCTGTTCGGCAGCTGCCTCTCTTGTCTCGGCATAACCGGCATTGCTCATGTAGCGATGCATCCCGGATTGAGGGTGCTCGGCTAACTTCTTTAGTTCCTGGAAAAACTCAGCTGGAGGTTCAATCACTGGATTACCTAGCGAAAGGTCGAAGACATTTTCTTCACCATAGCGCTGTTTCATAACGGCTCCATCCTCAAACATGCGCCGGATCCATGAACCCGAGGCCATACTTTTTCGGATTTTTTCAGAGATGGACATCGCGGATTTCCTTTCTTCCCTTATTGAAGGCAGTAAGGTTAATTTGCCGAATATTTACTGGTAGACGCTGGGAGATACTATCCTTCCAGGCGGATACTTTAAAGGGCATAAAAAGCGAAGTACACCCGAGCATAAACATGTTGAGTGTCCTGATATTACCCAGCTCTCTGGCACGACGGGTGCCTTCGATAAAGTAGATGCGGTCAGTGCGCTGCTTGATAATATCCTTTATCTCTTTATCGCCGGGATACCGCTCATTGCCTAAACTGACGGCAAGCGGCGGTAAGGCTTGATTGTTGACGATGGCAGTCCCTCCCTGTCGGAGGTAATGGGCCCACCGGGCAGCTTCCAGCTTCTCCAGGGCGAGCAATATATCGACCTCTCCCTGTTTAATCAAGGGAGACCAGACCTGGTGGGCTATCCGCACATTGCTGATAACACTACCACCACGTTGGGCCATGCCTATGGTGTCGGTTTTCTTGACATCATAGCCAGCCGCCATGGCGGTCTCACCGATGATGTCACTGGCTAGAATAATCCCCTGACCGCCGGCTCCGGTGACAAGCAGGTCTAGTTTCTTCATTTGGCTACCTTAATCATAATTTTAGATTGCGGAGCTATTGCCTGTCGGGGGCAAAGCTGCTGGCAAATGGTACAGGCATCACCGACACATAGCGTCGGGTCAATGTAAATTTGCTCGTCTTCTCTCTGAATCGCCGAGCAACCAGGTAGAAGGCAGATGCCACAGAGGTTACATTTCTCGGCATCAATAGCTCTCGGTTCACCACGCCGCGGCACCCGCACCGAACAGGCGCCACGGACGATAATCACCGAAAGCTCAGGACTATCCAGAGAACTCCTGACACTATTTCTTAGTGCCTTCAGATTAAAGGCATCGACCACCTTGACATCATTGACCCCGATACCTCGAACCAGTTGCTCCAGCGCTACCTTTGTGGTTTCTTTGCCCTGTGCTGAGATACCAGTGCCGGGGTGTTCCTGGTGTCCGGTCATGGCGGTAGTGCCGTTGTCTAGGATTACCAGCGTTATTTGTCCTTGGTTGTAAACGCCGTTGACCAGGCCGGTGATACCGGAATGAAGAAAGGTGGAATCACCGATGACCGCAACCACTTTGTTGCTGACACCCGCCTTCTCCATGCCTAAGGCCTGCCCGATACTGGCACCCATGCAGGCGCAAGTGTCCATGGCGAGGAGCGGGGGATAGGCACCAAGGGTATAGCAGCCGATATCACCGGTGATGATTAATTTTGAATCTTTGGGTGTCTTCTCTCTGGTCTTCACCGATTTGGCGCGCTGTCCGATAGTGCTGAGAACAAAGAAGATACCGGTATGCGGGCAGCCCGGGCAGAGGAGGGGAGGGCGGTGGGGTAGCTCGGGGACGGTTTCTATCCGCCGGATTGACGGTCCGGCAAGCAAACCAGCCTTGCGACTGACTTGTTCTATAATGTCTGGATTTAGTTCCCCCAGCCTGGGGATGAATTCCTTGCCGGAAACTTTTATCCCCATCATCTGAATATTTTCCTGGAGAAACGGGTCGAGTTCCTCGATGACGATTAACCGGTCTACCTGAGCAGCAAAGTGGCGGAGCAAATTCTGGGGGAGGGGATAGGTCATACCCAGTTTAAGAAAGGAGACGTTGGGGAAGACCTCTCTGGCGTACTGGTAGGCGACGCCACTGGTCACCACACCAAGTTGGCGCTCGCCCCAAATTACCTGATTAAGGGGAAAGGTTTCCGCAAAGTCGGCTAGCTTGACCAAGCGCTCTTCCATCAAAGGATGCCTGAGGCGGGCATGAACCGGCAGCATGACATATTTTTGTACATCATACCGAAAGCCCGGCTGACTGGTAGGCAAAGCTCGGCTCTGCTTTACCTTTACTACCGACTTGGAGTGGGAGATGCGAGTGGTAGTGCGCACCAGCACCGGGGTATCAAACTTTTCACTAAGGTCAAAGGCGTGAGTCATGAATTCGTAGGCTTCCTGGCTGTCGCTGGGCTCCAGCATGGGCACCTTGGCGAGTTTGGCATAGTGACGATTATCCTGCTCACCCTGCGAACTGTGTGCTCCCGGGTCATCAGCGCTAATCACCACCAAGCCGGCATTAACTCCGGTGGTTGAGGCAGCTATAAAAGGGTCGCTGGCGACGTTCAGTCCCACCTGTTTCATGGATACCATCGCCCGAGTTCCGGCATAGGCTGCCCCCAGCGCCACCTCCAGCGCTACCTTCTCATTCGTTGACCATTCCGCGTAAACGTCATCAAAGCGAGCTACGGATTCGAGTATTTCCGTGCTTGGGGTTCCGGGATAGGCCGCGGCTACTTTGACACCAGCGTGGTAGGCTCCCAAGGCGAGAGCCTCGTTCCCAGACAGTAGTTTCAGCATCTTCGCCACATTATACCATAACTGGCCTCTTCGACAAACGCGTTGGCAGCATTGACAAACCGGCTTGTCATACCTACATAATACGGATTGAGATTCTGACTGAGAGGAGGCAGCCATGCCGGTCTACGTTATGCTGACCACGCTTACCGACGCCGGGAGAAAAGCGGTGCAGGATGACCCGGAGACACTCAGGGAGATCAATAAAGAAGTGGAGTATATGGGAGTCAAAATCCTCGACCAGTTTGCTCTTTTGGGTCAGTACGATTTTGTCAATATACTTGAAGCACCCAGTAACGAAGTAATGGCCAAGCTGGCAACAAGATTGAGTGTCCGAGGAAATTTTCAAACGATGACCCTGGCGGCAATCACCGTTGATGCACTCATTGAGACCCTGAAAGAGAAAGAACCCCCCTGGTAACTAATTTAACACCGTGTTTTCCATGGTAGATGAGTCCTTAATCACCCTAATTAGGTAGACTAATTCAAGGTAAATCTTGTCACGCTACCTTAATTATTTCCTTGGTATTTTTTTAAAAAAGATTTGAGAGACTTTACCTTACATAAAGTAAGATATAAACTTTGTCCTGATTATGGAGCTCAAATGTTAGAACAAGAAGTAAAAGAGAAAATTCTAGCTGTGCAGAGGGCTGAAATCACGGAACATTTCATCTACGGGAGACTAGCGCAGTCAATAAAAGATTCTCATAACAGAGGCGTTCTCAGGCGCATCGCCAATGATGAACTGGCACATCACAATTTCTGGACAAAATATTCAGGCGAGAGTGTCAGACCAAATAAATTCAAGATATGGTTGTATTATTTAATTTCAAGAATACTGGGCATGACCTTTGGCATAAAGCTAATGGAAGAAGGAGAAGAACAGGCTCAGAAAACATACGCTGAGATTGCCAAATTTATTCCGGCAGCGGCGAATATTGCCAGTGATGAAAACAGACACGAAAGGCAACTCATCGGTTTGATTGATGAAGAGAGGCTCAAATATACGGCTGACATAGTAAGGGGTTTGAATGTGGCGCTGGTGGAACTGACCGGGACGCTTGCCGGCCTGACACTTGCTCTCCCTGAGAAAAGCCTGATTATAATCGCCGGCCTGATTGCCGGGATTGTTATGGTTCTGTCAGTGGCGAGTACGGAGTATCTGGCGACTAAAACAGGAGAAGGTGTCCGTAGTCCCTTTAAAGCAGTCCTTTATGGTGGCTTGACCAATGCCTTTACTGTTTTGTTTTTAATCTTCCCGTACTTAATTTTCGCCAATATATATTTCGCTCTTGGCCTTATGGTACTCAATGCTATTATCGTTATCTTCCTCTTCTCTTTTTACATCTCGGTGGCGACAGAAATTCCTTTTAAGAAGAGATTTCTGGAGATGGTACTAATCAGTCTTGGTGTAGCGGCTTTAGCCTTTGTTATTGGACTTCTGGCCAGGACCTATTTGCATATTGAGATATAGAGTGGCATCAGACGAAGACTTCGCTTACTGCGCCGGTTTGTCTCTTGGCTCCCTTAACCATTGTCGTTAGAAAGGCGGAACGCAGGGGTTTTATCGCCATCGTTGCCTTGAAGGGAGGAGATTTTTCCAAAACGGCAAGCACTCGCCCCAGTGCCTGGTGGCTCAGCTTTTCCCGCTCGGGAAAGAGAAGGTCAGCCAGCTTGCCCCGCTCAATGGCCATCAATACGATCCGATCGAACATGGTCTCTGGGGTAAGGACTCTCTTCGGGCGGGGTTTCATGGTAATCGCACCAAACTTGCAGGTCGAGTAGCAAACGCCACATCCGAGGCAAAGGGTCTCATCATGCACTGCCCAACGCCGCTCCTTTCTATCTTGTTTCTCTCGGGCGATTGTGATCGCTTGCACCGGGCATGCGCTGGCACACTTACCGCATCCGTTGCACTTAGAGAGGTCAACTTCCATAATCCAGTTCGAGGTGACGATGGCGTTACTGATGTTAAAGGTCTTGATTCCCCTCATCACGTGGCAGCAGCAGCCGCAGCAATTGCAGATAAAGGTTACCTTACGCTGCACGTTGTCAGCCGTCTGGGCTAGTCCAGCTCCCTTGCAATCTTCTAAGATACCCATCGCTTCTTCAGTAGTGATAGGTCTGGCAATGCCACTGCGAATCAGCGACGTGGCGCCATAGTTGAGAGTAAGACAGCTCACTTGTGGGCGGTCACAAACTTTCCCTAAGTGACTAGCGGTATGACGACACTGGCAGATGCCAATGGCACGGTCTGATGCTGACTTCACAATGCTGCTTGCCCGTTCCCAGTCGAGTACCTCAGTGTGGGTCTCTTGTGGAAGCGCCTCCTCGCGGACCAGCGAGCGGAAGAGTTGTGTCTGGCCCTGAAAGGCCGGGCGGATGAAGCGGTCATCGTCGTAAAAGTATTCCTCGAAGAGACGGGCCAGTTCGGCCATCGGCATGTCATCTCTAGTGCGCATGAAGGTAAATTCAAAGAAGCCGATGACCACCGGCGGAAGTGAGAAGTAGCGCTGCCCCTTGTACTCCAAATCGAGGACTAACCCTCGCTGTGCCATCTCGGTCATTTTGTTGTCCAGTTTATCCGGGGGGATATCCAGCTTGCGCGACAGAACATCCAGTGAGGTAGGTTGGCCGGGGATTCGTCGGGCGAACTCGGCTTCTTCGGGAGAAAAGAGGAGCTTCAGGATTTTGGTAAAGGTGGGTGACTCTGGTGCACCGGTAATGTTACGGTCAAGTCTCTGCTGCAACCGGCGATATTTGCGTTCGTGATTGACAATATGCCCCATCGTCCCCTCCTCGTCTTAAGATTTTAAATCAGCCACACATTATCGGCAATACTGAATCTCGGCATTGGGATAGACAACGACTTTGGCATCTTTGCCGTAGGATTCCTGAAGAATCTTCAGGACGTCATCCCAGTTGTGTGAAAACAGGGTCTTATCAGTGGTGCCGAACCAGGCTCGGCTCGACAGGTCAGGATATTCGGTGTAAACAATGAGGCGATTGACCTGCTGGGGAATTTTTCGCTCTCGTCTTAATGGTCCCCAGATTGTGTTGCCGAAGGGACCCAGGAGATAGTGGGTTACCTGACCTCCGGGATTATTAGCGATAATAACGATATCCCCGCCCTCCGGCTTTAACGCTGAATAAGTAATGCCCAGTCCAATCCAGGCTTCATTCGACTTGGCAAAGGTATTGGCAATGACAATATCTTTCCCTCCTATCTTTGGTGTCAGGTAGTGGGCTTTGGCTTCTTGAACTGCGGCGGCGTAGGTTGGTTTCAGCGCACCGGCAAAGATGGCGGTCGTTTCCCCCCACATATTGACGAGGCAATTTATCAGTACATCCAGACCGGTCAAAGTAGCCGCTTCTTCAATGTCAATCCGTGCCGGGTTATGGTCAAAGACCCCCATACCGATAACGGTCGGCCCCTGCTCCTGTAATGTTTTAAAGAACATTTGGTGATTGTATTCGATGGTCTCAAAAGAAGTTACTCCGGGCAGTATGATTTTACCGCCGCCACCGAATCCACTCCTGGGGTGGGGCACTACCGAGCCAATAGCAATTCTGAGGTCACACTTCATTACTTCTTCGTTAACGTAAACCTTGGTCCCAAAAGTGGTTGTCGTGCCAACATAGGTGCAATTGGCGTAGGGATTGTGGTTATATACCGGGAACCTGGCCACCGTCTCTTCACCTAATTTCTTGACGAAGTCAAAGCGGTTCATCGCCCCGTGACAGGCAAGAGCGGCAATGAAACGGACTCTCTCATCCGGGATGCCGGCTTCAGCCAACTCTTCGAGCACAAAGGGGATTATATCTGCCACCCTAGTTACCCGAGTCATATCATCAAAGATGATAGCGACTTCCTTTTTCCCTTTGGCTATCTCTCGGATTGGTGGTGAGCCGATAAGATTTTGGGTTACGGCGGCTTTAATCTGGTCGGAGGTCAGAGCAGGGTGGTCATAGCCCGCCATGTAACCCATTTCGACCTGCCAGCTATCAGCGATGGACAGCTCCAGTTCCTTGGTCCCGTCCCAGGCCAATTGCGGTAGTTTGAGTATCTTCATATAGTCTTAACCCTCAGCGATAAATATTTATTTATTATAACCTATCGTGTTATACTAATTGCAAATTGATTGCTTAGGAGGGTAAGTATGCCACACGGATATAACGGCAAGATTTTGCGAGTTGACCTTTCCTCAGGGAAAATAGCTGTCGAGGAATTCCCGGAAAATTTTTATCGCCAGTATTTCGGTGGTGAGGGTTTTGCCGGCTACTTTCTGCTCAAGGAATTACCAAAGAAGGTTGAGCCTTTAAGTCCAGAGAATAAGTTAATCTTCGCTGCTGGGCCGCTCACCGGGGTGCCGGTGGGTGGTTGCGGTCGTCACAGCGTGGGCGCTAAATCACCGCTTACCGGGGCGTATGGCGAGGCTGATTCTGGAGGCTACTGGGGAGCAGAGCTCAAAATGGCTGGCTTTGATGCCATCATCGTGGAGGGTAAAGCTGAAAAGCCGGTTTATCTTTTTATCCGAGATGGTGAAGCCCAAATTAAGGACGCCCGTCACCTCTGGGGGATGAAAGCGCTGGAATGTCAGAATGCCATCCGCGAAGAGCTGGGTGACCCATTAATCAAGGTGGCTTACATTGGCCCGGCAGGGGAAAATCTGGTGCGCTTCGCTAGTGTCATGAATGATTTAGACGCTGCCGCCGGCAGGACGGGTATGGGGGCGATTATGGGCTCCAAAAACCTCAAAGCGGTAGCCTGTCGTGGTCATCAGCGCGTTTCACTGGCTGACCCGCCAGCGGTTCGGGATATCGGTATTTGGGTTAGAGATAATACGCCGATAACCAACAAGGGGATGCATGATTTCGGTACGGCGAGAATGATTCGCATCTTAGATGGTGTTGGTGGCTTGCCCACCCGCAATTTCCAGTTGGGTTCCCTTGAAGATGCTGACAATATAAGTGGTCAAACTATGAAAGACACCATCCTGGTGAGAAGGAGGGCTTGCTTTGCCTGCCCGGTTCAGTGCAAACGAGAGGTAAAGGTGGATGAGCCCTACACGGTTGACCCTCGTTACGGCGGCCCTGAGTACGAAACATTGGCTGCCTTGGGTTCCGATTGTGGCATTACTGATTTGAAGGCTCTGGCTAAGGGTAACGAACTGGTCAATGCTTACTGCCTAGACAGTATCTCTTGCGGTGCCACGATTGCCTTTGCCATGGAGTGCTTTGAAAATGGTCTGCTCACGTCGAAAGATACTGGAGGGATAGACCTGCGCTTCGGCAATACCTCAGCCATGCTCCAGATGATTGAGCAGATTGCGTTACGCCAGGGCTTTGGCGATGTCCTGGCGGAAGGTGTCGCCCGGGCCGCCAAGAAGATAGGTCCTGGCGCTGAGGAATTTGCTTTTCATATTAAAGGTCAGGAGCTACCCATGCATGAGCCTCGTCTGAAGCAGGGGCTGGGTGTTGGCTACAGCATTTCACCGACTGGTGCTGACCATTGCCATAATATCCACGATACTGTCTATACTGATATGACGCCAAGTCTGGAGATGCTGAAAGGCATAGGGATACTGGAGCCTATGCCAGCTGATGACCTCTCTCCAGCAAAGATACGACTGCTTAAGTATTATTCTGAATTTATCCACTGGCTGAACTGTGCTGTCTGTTGTTACTTTGTGATGTCCCTGAGTTTCGTGGGGTTCGACAGGCTAACGCAGCTAGTCAGGGCAGTCACCGGCTGGGATGCCACTTTCTTTGAATTGTTGAAGGTAGGGGAAAGAGCGGTCAATTTGGCACGGGTTTTCAACGTCAGAGAGGGCTTCACCGCTCAGGATGATACTATGCCGCAACGTTTCTTTGCCCCACACGGTTCGGGACCCCTCAAGGTAGCGCTTGACCCGGAGGCTTTCCAGAAAGCCAAGGAAACATATTATGAGATGATGGGCTGGCCTAATGGTGTGCCTTCAGCGGGTAAACTTGGGGAACTGGGCATCGAGTGGACAGTACCTTTGCTGCCAACATAACAAGCAAGATTGTCCCTTAACCTGAATGAGCTTGTGGTACTGAGCTACTTGGCTTGACATTAGTTAGAATGTATTTCATGACGAGACGGACAGAGAACAAATTTTGTTGAATTAAGGAGGCACGGATGAAGGCGAAAGGACGACTTTGGGAGCCCTTTCGGATAGGGTCAATGGAACTCAAGAACCGAATCGTGATGCCCCCAATGGTAGTCCGTTATGCCGCCGATGATGGTTACGTCACCAAGCGCACTAAAGACTACTATGAGGCACGGGCCCGGGGTGGTGTGGCATTGATCATCGTTGAGGCGACCTACATCCATCAACGGGGGCGGGCTTTCGTAAATCAGCTAGGCATCAGCGAGGATAAGCTTATTCCCGGCATGAGCGAGCTGGTGCAGGCGGTTCATCGGCACGGCGCCAAAATAGCCGTTCAACTTCACCATGGTGGCCGGGAGGCTACTTCGAAGCTGAACGGGATGCAGCCAGTGGCGCCTTCGTCGTTGGCTGGCCTGGTGGGCGAGACACCCAAAGAGCTAACTACTGACGAAATTACCGAAATGGTTACCTTTTTTGCCCAGGCAGCCCTCAGAGCCAAGAAAGCCGGGTTCGATGGGGTGGAACTCCACGGCGCCCATGGCTATCTCATTGACCAGTTTCTATCCCCGGCCTCAAATAAACGCCAGGATAGCTACGGAGGTGATTTGCGAAATCGAGCCCGGTTCATGGTTGAGGTAATCAAGGCGGTCAGGGAGGTGGTGGGAGCGGATTATCCGGTCTGGATTAGAATAGATGGCCGGGAGTACGGGGTCGAGGGTGGCATAACTCTGGAGGATGCCCAGGAAACGGCTCGGATAGCTCAAAATGCTGGTGTTGACGCCATCCATGTGTCTGCCTGGGGACCCAAAGCTCCGAATAACCTCACCATGCCTACCTTTACTCCCGCTGTCCTTGAAAAACTGGCCGGTGGGATTAAAAAAGCAGTCACTGTGCCCGTAATCGCCGTGGGAAAAATCACCCCTGAAGCTGGCGAAAGGATTCTAAAAGAGGGGAAAGCCGACCTTGTTGCCATTGGTAAGGCACTCTTGGCTGACCCGGAGTTCGTCAGCAAAGTGGCCGCCAATAGGTCAGAGGATATTACGCCATGCATAGAATGTATGCACTGTCGAGATGACATCCGCAATCCTGATGTGGTCGGCATAAGGTGTTCGGTAAACGCTACTTTAGGGAGAGAAGGAGAAACTAGGATTGTCCCAGCAAAAAGGCCCAGGAAAGTACTTGTTGTTGGGGGTGGTCCGGCAGGTATGGAGGCGGCCAGAGTCGCCGCGCTAAGGGGACACCAGGTAACCCTCTGGGAGAAAGAATCCAGACTGGGTGGACAGTTAATCCAGGCGGCGATTGCGCCGCATAAAGACCGCATCGCGGCTTTGACCAAATACCTTCAGACACAGATGAAGAAGCTCAATGTTGAAGTCGAATTAAACAAAGAGGCTACCGCGGCGATGATTGTGGATTTTAAGCCTGAGGTGGTAATCCTGGCTACCGGGGTAATACCTCTGACTCCTGAGATTCCAGGGATGGACAAGATTCATATCGTCCAAGCGGGAGATGTTCTGGAAGGTAAGGTGAAAGTGGGGGATAGGGTTGTCGTCATCGGAGGGGAGATGGTAGGTTGTGAGACAGCGGAGTTTCTTGTCGAGAGAGGAAAGAAGGTTACGGTCACTCGGAGGAGTCCAGAAATGGCTTTAGGGGTAGGACGTAGCCTGAGGGCTTTCTTCTTGGGTAGACTTTTGGAGAAGAAGATCACCTTGCTTCCCGGGATTAGGTACAACGAAGTTACCTCTGGCGGTCTTGTAGTCACGACCAAAGAAGGGGAGAAGAAAACTATTGAGGCTGATACCATCGTTCTGGCGGCCGGGGCCATCTCGGATAAGAAGCTTTACGAAGATATCAAGGGTAAGGTGGCGGAGGTTTATTGTATAGGCGATTGCGTCGCCCCCAGAAAGATACGCGAGGCTATTACCGAAGGCTATCGTATTGGCTTGGAGATATAACCGAGGAATAGGAATAACGGCTGAAGGAGGTTTATTATGGCTAAGCAAGCTATCATTGTACCAACGTCACTTCCTGGAGTTCCCTATTCTCCGGGAATGAAAGCTGGGGACTATATTTTTGTCTCGGGACAGATTGGGCACGTAGATAGGGAAGGAAACAAAGTCGAGGGAGTAGAAGCTCAGACCAGACAGACCTTGGAGAACATGAAGCGTGTTTTAGAGACGGCCGGGGCTTCTCTAAGTGACGTGGTCAAGACTACCGTCTTCTTGGTCAAGGCCGAAGATTTCACCAAGATGAACGAAGTGTATAAAAGTTACTTCACTAAAGACTTCCCGGCGCGCTCAACAGTAATTGTCGCTGCTTTGGCACGTCCTGAGGTGATAGTTGAAATTGAAGGTATCGCCTATCGGCCCTAGTATTATGGTGGTAGCTAGCTGCTTCGGTAGTCCTTTTCAGATTAAGGATAGCTTAGTCACGACACATTGAAGCTAACGAGATAGGCATTGGGGCAATGCGAATATCAAGGATATGGGGCGCGGGTGTAGTCACGGCACTGCTGCTCTGCCTGTTCTCGTTGGCAGTTCCAGTCTCAGCTGACACGCTCTCCTGGTCAGCTGAGCCCATCCCCAGTCTAGAGGATAACGTCCTTGGCCCCGCCGGGATTGATGTCCGCGACCTGGCGGTTGCCGCCGATAGAACCACCATTTATGCGGTTCCCGGCGATAGCGTTTCCGATAACGTCATTTACCGGTCAGATGATTCCGGCATGAGCTGGGCGGCGCTGAAGGTAGCTATCGAAGCTGACCTGGTGGCAGTTGCCCCTGACGACGCGAAGACGGCGGCTATCGCCAGGGAGGATGAACCAGCCGTTTACCTTACCACCAGTGGTGGCCAAACCTGGCGTTCCTTAGGCACAGTCAAGGACGAGGATGGCACTGTCGCCGCGGCGATCTACGATATTGCTGTTTCGGCGGCAAGTAACGGGGTATACTATGTTGCCGTCGCTGGTAAAGAGGTGGGGGAGGTGGCTAATGTGTGGTATTGCCAGACTGACTCAACCCCACCGTTCTGGAAAGAAACTAACACTTTACCCGACTTTAGCAGTGTTGATGTGATGAAGGCGGTGGCGTTTTCGCCCAATTTCCCGTTGGACAAGGTCATGGTTGCGGTCGGTGAGAGCGACGATGTGTCCGTTAACTTGGAGATTTTTAGTTTTTCTTTCCAGAAGTGGAATGCTGGCGCCGGCTTTGGCGGTTACCCGGTAACCATTATCAGTGACGACGGGATTACTGACCTTACCTCAGCTTCAATATCCCTTGCTCCGGACTATTCAGGCAGTGATACTAATAGGCGTGTTGCCTTTGTTGGCCTGACGGTAAATGGTGATACCGCCGCCAAAGAAACCAGTGGTATTTATCGTCTGGAAGATACCAGCCAGAAAGAGCTGAAGACTGCGGTCAACGTCCACAGCGTTGCTTTTGATGGCACCAATCTTGTCGCTGGCGCCTATGATAGTAATACTGTCTATCACAGTGTTAATCCGCTAAGCGCAACGCCAGGGGTGAGTATTGTCTTTCCTTTTAAGAGCCCGGGCGGTGAGAACAAAGTTGTGGTTGCCTGGGCGGGCAGTAACGTGGTGGCTGGAACCTCAGGAAATGAGAGCGCCTTTGCCATCTCTAACAATGAAGGCAAGAGCTTCAACGACGTTAGTCTCATTGATACCAGGCTCTCCAGACTCAGGGATGTCGCCGTCTCGGCTGATGGCGACAGGGTCTATCTGGTAGCTGATGATGGTACTGACCTTAGCCTCTGGCGCAAGACCTCATCCTGGGCAAGGGTACTCAGCAGACAAAATACCATCAATTACATTGTCCGCCTCGCTCCTGAGGATGACGATATCGTCTATTTAGCAGAGAAAAATGCCAAAACCATTTACTGGAGCCGGGATGGTGGAGAGACAGACTGGTCAGTTCGTACCTGCAACGTCGATATTCAGGACTTGGCCATAGAAAGTACTGATGTCGCTTATGCCCTGAGTCATCAAGGCAAAGTAGCTAAGTCAACCAGTGCTGGTATTGCCTGGGGAGAAGCGAAGTCAACCAAGCTTGACGAAGATACTGGGCACATGATAATCAGCGTCAGTGAGGATAACCTGCTGGTGGGCAGTACCGATGGCTATGTGGCTTACTCCACCGATGGCAATTCATCTTGGAAGAAGATTCCCCAGGTACTCCAGAAAGGGGCGGGTAATATCCAGGTCACCGCTAGCGAAAACTTTGCCACTGATAAAACCATCTACGCTGCCAGCGATACAACACGGCAGAACATCAAGCGATGGGAAATTGGCACCAGTAGTCACTGGGTGGACATCTTCCGGGACACTGTAGCCGGTGGTATTTATGGTCTGGTTGTGGATGGCAGTGCCCTCTATGCTCTAGAATTCAATCCCAATAAAAATCAGAGTACACTGTGGCAGTGCCTGTCGCCGACTAAGGCAACCGACGCGTCATCAAGTTGGGAATCAAGGGAGACCACGACCAGTACTGATGCCACTGATAGCCAGGTCTTTTTTAATACCACGCCTCAGGCGCTGAGAGTAAGCTCGGACGGCAAGCTGTGGGCGATTAAAACTAACGGTACCAATCGACTTTATAGCCTTATCGATATCATGACCAGACTAAAATTGGAGGCACCGGCACCAGAATTTACCAACCCGGTAAATCCGGTAACTGGAATCGCTAATGAAGTAACTTTCAGTTGGCAACGCCTGCGAAAAGCTACTGAATATAAGCTATATCTTGCCCTTGATGAGAATTTCACCCAGCTTGTCACCACGATAACTGAAGAGAGTGACCAGTCAACGGTGTCGGTGGCGGTTGGTCCCGACAGAGAGGGCGATGCCAAAGTTAATTTCTCGGCCGGGACTACCTACTACTGGAGAGTGAGGATAATCCAGCCTCTTTACCATCTCTATTCTGAGACGCGTAGTTTCACCGTTGAGACGCTAAAAGTGACGCCTCCGGTGGTGATTGAACGACCTCCTCCACCGGTAATTAGTATACCGCCGCCACCAGCGCAGGAGATACCGTTTCCAGAGTTAAAACTTCCGCCGTCACCACCAGCGCCAGAGATAGTCATTCCACCAGCCCAGGCACCACCAGCCCCGATTACTCCTGGCTATGTTTGGGCAATAATCACCATCGGCGCTGTCCTAGTGCTGGCGGTGACTGTCCTGATACTCATAACTTTCGTCGATCGCTTTCTGATCTGGTGGCTGCAAAGAGCTAGATACCGATGGTCTCACTGGCGGCGCAAATGGTGTGAAGCTAAGTATTTAAAACAGACTTTGCCGACGGCTGATTCTTTGGCAGATATTGAAGCTCACCTGTCGCAGGTTACCTGGACAATGGACGGGCCTTTCCATCTCTTCGATGCCATCAGCTATCCGCAAACCGTTTGGGCCAGGAAAAAAGATGACTGTGACGGATTTGCCATCCTCGCTGCGGTGCTGCTGCAACAATGGGAGGCAAGTTCTCGACCGGTGTTACTTACGGCCATGCTTCGGCCGATGCGTCGTAGTCATACCGTATGTGGTTTCAACGTGCCTGGTGCCGGACTATGGTTCTTTGATAATGGCACACTGCGTCGAGGTCATTTCCGGACCTATGCTGATATTGTGGCGGAGATTAAAGGTAAGGCGAGGTTGGTTTGCTGGGACGTGGTGGACCCTAATACCCTCCAAACCATAGAATTTCATCGAGCGTGAATCAGTAATAAGTTTTTGTCGGATGGTATTATTTAAGCTTTTTTCTGCTTTAGAGCCCGCTGGGCAGCCTTAACGATATCTGCTGCGGACATCCCATACTGGTCAAGGAGGGCATCAAAATCCCGGGACGTTTCGGCAAACTTGTCGGCAATTCCGACCATTTCAACAGGTACCGGGCATTCTCTGACTAATACTTCGGCTACAGCACTACCTAAGCCACCAATGATAGAATGTTCTTCTACCGTCACTACCGCGCCTGTTTCTTGGGCGCATTTCCTGAGTAGAGGCACATCTAATGGTTTGACGGTGTGAATGTTTACTACCCTGGCATCGATTCCCTGAGAACTCAGGAGGTCGGCTGCTTCCAGAGACCGACTTAACATATGACCATTAGCAATTAGGGTGACATCTCTGCCATTACGCACCACCACTCCCTTGCCAATTTCAACCTTATGGTCATCATCAAAGATGATTGGCATCTCAGCTCGGCTGATTCTCACGTATACCGGTCCCTGATGTTTTGCTACTAGTGGGATCATTTTCCTGGCTTCAATGCTATCGGCGGGAACTAAAACAACCATATTTGGCATGGCACGCATTATGGCAACGTCCATTATGGAATGATGGGTAGGGCCGTCCTTAAAATTAGACAGACCAGCGAATCCCCCAATAAGTTTGACATTGGTATTGGCGTAAGCAACACAGGTTCGAATTTGTTCCGTGGCTCTGATAAGAAGACCGGCAAAAGTGCTGGCAAAGGGAACAAATCCTCCCAAAGCAAAACCAACCGCCGCGTCTACCATTCCTGCCTCGGCAATACCGACATTAAAAAATCGTTCCGGCACTTTTTGCTCAAAAGCGGTGGTCATCACTGAAGAAGAAACATCGGCTACCAAAACTACTACGTCAGGATTAGCGACACCATAATCTGCCAAAGCTTCCCCGAATATTTTCCGGGTTAGGTCTTTATTATCCATTTTTGCTTAACTCCTCTATTGCCTGCTTATATTCATCATCATTCGGGGCTCTGCCATGCCAGGCTGCCTTTCCTTCCATGAAGGAGACGCCTTTACCCTTTATGGTATTGGCAACAATAACCGTCGGCTTATCTTCAATTTCACGGGCCTTGTCCAGTGCCTTCAATACTTCTACCATATTATGGCCATTGATCTCGAGGACCGCCCAATTGAATGATTCCCATTTCTGTTTTATTGGTTCAAGTGGCATAATATCGTCTACTCTACCATCCAATTGGACACCGTTATTGTCCATAATGGCGGTTAATTTGGACAGCTTATACTTCCCGGCCAGCATCGCCCCTTCCCAGAGAATACCAGATTGGCACTCACCATCTCCGATAAGAACATAGGTGTGATAATCAAGTCCCTTTAGCTGCCCAGCCAAGCATAAACCGGCACCGATACTTATCCCATGTCCCAGACATCCGGTAGTCATTTCTACTCCCGGAGTTTTTAAGCGGTCGGGATGTCCCTGCAGACAGCTACCAATACACCCCCATGTTTTATATTCTTCAATTGGGAAAAATCCCCGCCTAGCCAGTGCCGCATAAAGAAGGGAACAGGCGTGGCCTTTACTCAGGATAAAGCGGTCTCTGTTTTCCCATTCTGGTCTATTTGGGTCAATCCGGAGCTGGTGGAAAAAAAGGGCTGACACAATCTCGGCGGGAGACAAGGAACCTCCCGGGTGTCCCTGTCCTCGACAGTGAATCAGCTCAATGACATCAATGCGGAGCTGTCTTGCCATCTGTTCTAATTCCTTGATTAACTCTGCCGGATGAGGTGTCTTGGCAACCATTTTGAAGTTTCTACCTCCTTATGGACTCAGAAGATACCTTCTCGTGAAGCAAAATCATCGTATATTATTTCCAAATTTCTTGTCAAGTTGTAAGCGGCGTGTGTGGAGTGGGATATCTAGTCTGCCAAGTATTGCTTGGGGAACTTGGCGACAACGGTGTAATTTGGGTCACAGACATTTCCGATGCGCATGGTCATTGCCTGTGAAATGACCTGAAAGGCTTCCCATTTCTCAAATCCGTAATCGTCAATCAGCCATTTGACCAGTTCAACCTGGGCAATGCGGACGCAGTCCATCAGCGGGCGGCCGCTGCCCGTGGTCATAATATGCGTCTCATCTTCCAGGCGAGGCCATTCGATGGTTTTACCTTTGATGACTTCAAGTTCAACCGTTACCTCGGCGGTGGTTTCCAGCGCCACTCCACAAATCTCACCGTCACCTTGGGCGGCATGGACATCACCGAAAGCAAGGTAAGCACCACGCACCCAGACTGGCAAGTATAGTATGGTGCCTTCTTTCGTCTCGACGCAGTCCATGTTACCGCCGTATTCGCCGGGCGTCATTGATGTCTCAATGCGACCAAATCGAGGAGCTACCCCGATGGAACCAAGAAACGGGTGCAAGGGAATTTCAAATCGTTTCTGTTTGCTCTCTTTAAGTGTTAAAATGCCGATATTTCGCTCCAGGTCTAGTTGCCAGTCGAACTTGCTCTCTGGTACTGGTTCGTTGACCAATAGTTGCTTACCGGGTCCTTCCCCGGTGAGAGAGGCAAAATGGGCTCTATGTCTTGACCATGCGTAGTTACGGTTTAATTTAATCTTTTGGATGGTTACCGCTAGTGTATCACCGGGCTGGGCTTCGGCAACATAGATGGGACCAACTAAAGGGTTTCGCTCGCACAAAAGGGTAACCTCACTTCGCTGTTTCTGTTCCTCGGGAATCGGTTCCATCTTTTCATTGAAACCGCCTGCGTCTCGAGTCATCGTCACGACAATGTCGCCGCTCTTGACGGTCAGGGCTGGTTCATTGGGCCCGAAAGTATAATGGTAGATACGTGGTTCAAATTTATGGGTGGCACTTTTTGCCAATTAAACTACCTCTTCTATTCTTACTGATGGGCATTTATGGTATACTCTTTACCTCTACCAAAGAGGGGTCGTGCATCGGAATCAGGATATCGGCCAATCCCTTGATGCGGAGAGTACTCTCGAAGGCGTCCACTGCCTTGGTTAGCAGGAGTGGTCTAATTCGGTATGTTTTCAAAGGTTTCTCGTCCTCCTCTCCGATATATCTCACGCCGGGTTAGAAGGTTCTTTGCTTTGATTAACTATTATATCACAATTGACAGAGGGTAATTCTGGCTGATATTATCTCAGACAATGACAGATTGGGAGGCAAGAATGATAAAGAGTATCCAGCATTTCGGCATTACGGTGAGTAACCTTGACGAGGCCCTCCACTTCTTCTGTGACCTTCTGGGTTTGGAGGCACTACCCTTCCGGGAGGCAAGTGGTGAGCGAGTGGAGACAATCTTGGGAATACCAGGTGTCTCACTGCGGCTCTCTGGGGCAAAAACCCCGGATAATAACAATATTGAATTAATTGAATACCTTGCGCAGGGGGGTGAAAGAATTGACCTCAAGACAGGTAACCCCGGTGTTTCGCATATTTCTTTTGTGGTGGACGATATTCAAAAGATGTACGATGACCTTACTGCCAGGGGGGTAAAGTTTATCAGTCCGCCCTATTGGGGAGGCAAGAGTATTGCTGGCATGGGTTGGGGCGTTTGTTTTCTCAAGGGACCAGATGGAATCCCCATAGAATTAATGCAAGCGCCGAAAGACACATAACCGTGCCTAATAACGGGCTTCACAGGCTAGATTAATTAGCACTGGTGGCCTGGGTAATTGCCCTGACGCTTTTCTGAATGTTCTCGATTTGGAAAATCTTTTTCCAGTCAGGTTGGAAAATCTCCTTTTTGGCCTGACTGGCCGCTAATTTAGCGCCATCAGAGACGGGGGCACCAGCGAAGTCAAAGACAATGGCCACTGTCGTGCGAATATGACCCAGTAAAAAGTCACGAACCACCTGCTCTGGAAGGCCCATTTGGATGACTTCCTCCATCGCTTCACGGATAACGATGAAACAGGTTAAAGCTAAAGTTTCAACCAGAGCTGGTTCCAGAATGGCCATCTGTTCGGTGGTAACGCGATACGCGCTCGTCACCGGGGCAAAGATAATTCGGGCAATCGCTTCTCCCTTGGCATAATCTTCTTCAGGACCCTGATGCAAAGAACAGACGATGTTCTGTTTGGCCTTAACGCCGCCGAGCCAATCACGCTGGGCTTCGAGGTCAGTTTCTTCACCAAACATGGGTGGGTGGCAGGGATGAGAAATGAAGTAGGTGATATCTTTGCGTTCTGGCAACACACCGGCGTACCCCGCGGCTGGGTCAAGACCTATGACCATGGTGCCACTCTTGAGCTTGGGCACAATTTCGGCACAAATCTTACCAATGAGCGCATCGGGCACCGCCAGGATAACCGCATCAGCTTGCTTCATGGCTTCGTCCTGGGGTGTTACCGGTACCCCAAGCTCAGCCAGGCTGGTCTTTCCAGCTTCGCTAATCTCAACATAAAGTGTAGTATAGTCAGGATTGTCCTTGATATTCCTGGCGATGCGTAGGCCCATTTTACCACCGGCACCCATTAAGGCTATGGTACTCATTTTCTTTCTCCCTTTCTCTTTAGTACGTATTAAGTGAAATTTCACGACCGAATGTCAAGTGTAATGGTAAATACTTTACTACTAGTTGTCAATTTTCTTTACCCACTGGTGATAGTGGGGGTTGGATTCGAGCCAACGAGCGCCGGCGATATTGACAAGCCGAGCAATATAAAGTTAGATTATAGTTCAAACATCTAGAATACATGTTGAAGGGGAAATCACGTTAAGGAGGTAGAGTTGAAGATGTTCAGTATATAAATGTTTTTATGGTTGCATTCATGAAATTAGACGAGCAATCGTTATCAAGTTCTTTAGGGAGGTAAAAATCATGAGCCTAATGTCTGAAGAAAGGATGCCAAAACAAATAGGAACGATTATAGATTTAGCACAGGTTAAGAAAGGAGAGAAAGCCTTAATATTATGCGACTATACCACTTCTGATATAGGCAGAATGCTTGCCTCACAAGTTCATCAACTTGACGCCTTGCCTATTCTCACCATCATACCGCCTCTGAAAGGACACTATGCACCTGTTCCCGACCCAATTGCGGCGATGGCCATGCGTGTAGATGTGATAATCGCCCCGCTGGCAAGCAATATTGCGCACAGTTCGCTACGCACGGAGGTCCTCAATGCTGGAGGTAGATTCATGGTTCTTCCCGGAATAAACGAAGAGGTTCTAACTTCGGGCCTGTTCGACGCAGATTTTCATGGGGCGAGGGTCAAGTGCGAAAAAATGGCGGATTTGTTGGGTAAGGCTAAGGCAGCAAAGGCAACAACGGCCAAGGGAACAGATATTACCATGAGTCTGGAAGGAAGAGAAGGGCAATCTCAGTCAGGCTTTGCCGTGAAGGGGGTGCTGGCCGGCCCACCTCAAATGGAGGCACTCTGCTGCCCGGTGGAGGGCACGGCGGAAGGCAGAGTAGTTTGCGATGTGAGTATTTCGGGTTTGCCATCAAAACTGGATTTCAAAGACAAACCACTCAGTGAGCCGGTAGAAATAATCGTTCATGAGGGATTAGCCAAGGAAATAAAAGGTGGTCGAGAAGCCAGGCAATTGAAAGAATGGCTAGAGAGCCTGAACGACCCAACGGTCTACACAATTGCTGAATTGGGGGTTGGCATGAATCCCGATATGAAATTTGATGGTACGGTACGAGACGAAGCAGTTGTTGGCAGTATTCATATTGGGCTTGGTGAAAACTGGTGTTTCCCCGGTGGTTCACTCAAATCCTCGGTACACCTTGATTTTATAATCTCAAACGTGACGCTGGAGTTGGACGGAACCGCCGTGTTGAAAGAAGGCAAGTTACTTATTTAGAGACTATTTTTGACACAAGCCACTGGTAATAACTTCAATCTTGGGATGGGGGAGGCAGAAGTGCCTCCCCTGTTTGTCTCCTTGGTAGCAGGGGCTGGATTCAAACCAACGACCTTCGATAAATCGGGTTTATTCGGCAGTCTTGCGTGGCCTGCCCCGTTTTTTCCAGCCGAATGCCTTGAGAAGCACCTCAGCCGCCACATCCTCTAACCCAGGAGCACTAATAGGTATATCTGGGTTGATGCTGTACCGGTTTCGCCTTCCCTCGCGCATCTTGGTTATGTACTCCGCTTCCAGCAAATCGTCGATAATTCTCAACGTCGTCCGTTCCGTGATGCCCACGATATCTGACAGTTCTCTGGCGGTAATACGCGGTTGACGGGCAATGTGTCTGAGTACCAAGGCGTGGTTTGTTAAGAAACTAAATTCAGGCAATTCTAAACATTCCCCCCGTTTATCTTCTGTCAACCCCCGTAGTGACAGCATGCCTGGGTCTCTATACTGACCGCTTTCCTGTTAAATAAAATCTTAACATTTGTAACATACTTTTCTAAAAATATCAAGTACTTTATGGCTATTACCATATGATTATTTTTAAAATTATCGAGCGATATTACGTTCATTCAGGCTAATATCTACGGTAATTGTAATAGTTTTGTTATAAAAATATTATTCAGGGGTATTGACAAAGTGACATTTATGCTTTACTATTCCCGTATGGGATAGCATATAATATGTTTCATCTTATTCATTACAGGAAACAAAAGTCACCAATATTAAATATAATCAATAAGCATAAATTAGGAGGTGGCAGTGATGCGGAATAAGTCAAAGATACTGTTAAGGAAAGTTTCCAGTTTATTAAGAATAAATAATATATTCGAAGATGGGCACTGGCCTGCATATGTACTAAATATTTTGGAAACGAAATATCATCTCACGCCCAAAGAAATGTTGCGGTTGTGGTACATACGCCGCCGGATATCAAATGGCAAACATCCTGTTGATTCCCTGTTCATCTACGATTGGGTTAAAGCCAGCGAGAAAAGAATATCGGTGAGAAGTAGGACGGACCTGTATGATAATTCGGATTTACTTCTCTTTAAGGGCAACATATTCGGTGATGGGTCGGTACACCTCGAAAGGGTAAGAAACTAAGAGAACAGTCAATATAACCGGTTCTAGTAAGTGAAAGGGCAGTGGTATTAATCATTGCCTTTTATTATTGTGCTCTGATAGTGGGGCTTGCTTTAAAAAGAATAAGGGAAGCTTTGTATGCCTCCCTCTTCTATATTTTGGTAGCGCATACCGGATTCGAACCGGTGATCTCCTCCTTGAGAGGGAGGTGTCCTAAACCCCTAGACGAATGCGCCACCAAATAAATCTGGCTGGGGAAGAAGGATTCGAACCTTCGCTTACGGATCCAGAGTCCGCTGTCCTACCACTAGACGATTCCCCAGAACACCAAAATTATAGCACGTAGTTGTATCTCTGGCAATTAGCGCATAGTTTGACATCCTCAGCTTGGACGTTTATGCTTAAATTGCTTTAAGAAAAGGGGTCTTTATTTTGGCTGATTTAGGTGCTTTACAAGAGACTTTAGGTGTTTCGTTTCATGACCTGTCTCTGCTGGAGCAGGCCATGGTTCATAGCTCCTATATTAATGAGAATCCCGGCTATGGCCCATTTTCCAATGAAAGGCTTGAGTTTTTGGGTGACGCCATCTTAGACTTCATCGTCGCCGAAAAGCTATATCAAGACTTCCCTGACCTTACTGAGGGTGAGATGACCAAGTTCCGCTCGGTTCTGGTGCGTCGAGATACCTTGGCCCGCGTGGCTAGAACTATCAGACTCGGCGATTACCTCTATCTGGGAAGGGGCGAGGAGGCGAGTGGTGGACGGCATAAATCAGTCAACCTGGCGGGAGCTTTGGAAGCAATGCTTGCCGCGGTTTTCTTTGACCAGGGTTTAACGAGCACCAGAGAACTTGTCTTAAAATTATTCGATGAGGAGCTACAGAAGGTAATTGGGCAGGGAACAGAAGTTGATTACAAATCACAGCTACAAGAACTTATCCAGTCCCGATATCAATCAACACCTAATTACCGGTTAGTAGAAGCAACCGGACCGGACCACGACAAGAGGTTTACCGTCGAGGTAGTGCTTGGCGATACTGTGCTGGGCAGAGGTTCGGGAAAGAGCAAAAAAAGGGCGGAGACTGAAGCCGCCCGCTCCGCGTTGGAACAACTGCTGGCTAACTTTACACCTTAGCGTCTCTTTGCTAAACTGCAATTAGCAGTACCTGTAGTTCAATACGCAAATAGAGGTATCACTATGGGGAGACGAGATTATCGACACCGAGAACCAAAGAAGCAGAAAAAGGATGCTAAGAAGATACCCCCAATTACTATTATATCACCCCCAGTACAGGTAGAAGTAGTTAAAAAGGGAAAAAAGAAACGGGAAGAAGCGGAGAAAGAAGAATAGCTGCTTATCAAGGGCTTTACCGCACTGGAGAGTTAAAGGTTCGGGCGGAAAAAGCCAAGTCAATGCTTGCCGAATGCTGCCTGTGTCCTCGTCATTGTGGTGCTAATCGCCTCGCTGGTGAAAGTGGTAAGTGCCGCATTACCAATCAGGCAATGGTCTCCAGCTATGGGCCTCACTTTGGCGAAGAGGCACCTCTGGTAGGTAGTCATGGCTCGGGGACTATCTTTTTTACTAACTGTAACCTACGCTGTCTCTTTTGCCAGAATTACGATATCAGCCAACTGGGCAATGGCAGTGTTGTAGATGGTGAAGAACTGGCCGGAATGATGCTTTCTCTCCAAGCAAAAGGTTGCCATAATATAAACCTAGTAAGCCCGACGCATGTCGTGCCTTATATTCTGGAGGCATTAGAGCTAGCGGCAGGCAGGGGACTTTCCCTGCCGCTTGTTTACAACAGCGGTGGTTATGATTCTCTGGAGACCCTAAAGTTACTGGACGGAATAGTTGATATCTATATGCCAGATATGAAATATTCTGATGAGAAGACTGGGGAGCAATTATCCGGGATAAAAAATTACCCCCAAGTAAATCGGGCGGCAGTTAAAGAAATGCACCACCAGGTGGGTGACCTTCAGTTAGATGAGCAGGGAGTTGCTCAACACGGTCTCTTGGTGCGCCACCTTGTCTTGCCCAATCGCTTGGCGGGAACTGAGGATGTAGTGCGATTCTTAGCCCAAGAGGTATCGACTGATACCTATCTAAATATCATGGCGCAGTATCGCCCCTGCTACAAGGCTTTTGCTATACCGCAATTGGCCCGACCGGTAAACAGGCAAGAATTCTCCGAAGCCATTGACTTGGCTCACCAGCAAGGTTTATCGCGACTGGATAAAGAGCAAATCTCATTGCCATTAAGGCTCATCCTGGGATAGAACGAGAAGCATTATGGCTGATCTGACCTCGGTGCAGGCAACAGTTTACGGGCGTGTTCAAGGGGTCTTCTTTCGTGCCTTTGTTGCTGAGCATGCTCACGGATTGGGCCTGACCGGTTACGTGCGCAACTTACCCGTTGGCGCGCTGGAAGTTGTCGCAGAAGGAGACCGGAAGCAGTTAGCAAAACTAATTGACTATCTCAAAATAGGACCACCTGATGCTCGGGTGGAAAAAGTGGTCACCAACTGGTCAGAATACAGCGGTAATTACTCTGGATTCAGGATAAGGTATTAATCAGGAACTGGTTGCAGTCCATAGTAACGGTCACTCTCAAGCAGGCGGGATAAAATCTCCTCTGAAGTGCGTGAGGTATCTCCACCACGCCGTTCACTTAGTTGATTCCCCAGTTCCTCTAGAGTAAGGGGCTGATTACCGTTAGCTAAGAAAAAGCGAAAGATGCTTTCTAAGATAGGTGATTGACCAGTAATAAATTCTGGGGCGTTACCGCAGCAATCTTTAATCGTGGTTAGAAGTTCGGCTTCGGTAGGCTTTTTCCCCTCAGCAAGCAACTGCTTACGGCACTTGGCGCATAGGTAGCCTTGAGTTAGGTCAGAAATGGAGCGATTATTCTGTTGAAGCCAGTCTAGGTCAATAAACCAGCGCGGTTTTGGTTGGTCATTACTTATCTCTTCTTTTGTCACGAAACTACCCAAGTAAGATGTTTTTTAAGCCTCTAGTTCTACTTTGGCCGACTTGATCAAGTCAAGGTATTGCGTCTTAAGTCCAAGTGTCTCGGAAACTTCATGGTCTACTTCATAGGGCTCACCGATAAATATCTTGCCATATTCCTCAACCTCACCTTGAGTGGGGTCATCTTGACTGATGAATTTCTGTCGGGCTTCGATGATTCCCAGATCGAAAGGGAGAGTAAAATAGAGGTCAGCGATTACCTTATTTATCCCTAGCCTATACAAAGTTCCCCAGCCACCTGGTGTCTCATCACGATACTTACTGCTCGGCAGCAGTGAAAGCAAATTCATGATACTGAGATTGCCCCTCCCATTAGAGATTTTTAAAGGGGCTATCGTTATCAAATAGTCGCTAGACAGGATAACATTGGGCACCCAGAAGGTCGGTATCGCCAAAGGCTTGGGTAGAGGATTGTCTACCTCCACCCAAATACAATCCTTGACATCTAAGGTCAATACTCTTGGGAAATTATAACCCAAGGCTTGATATATTGGGTAGATTGGTCCACCGTCAGGGGTCCCTTCTAAGAGAAGAATATCAGCATCGCTAATCCGTCTGATACCATCTATTACTGTCGACAGTAGATTCTGGCTGGTAGTTACCGGATAGGGTACTGGATAGGAGGCGCTGGGTTTTATCAAAATACGCCGTGCCCGGGATACTACTGAAGGTGGTTTAAAAACAAATTCTGAAGCCTCAAATA
>JBHIDQ010000007.1:0-28889 GCA_046760155.1 Dehalococcoidales bacterium
GCGGGAACAACGGTTTTCAAGACCGCCTCCATAGTCCACTCGGACACCCCTCCAGCTACCTTATCACCTTCTCCCCCACCAACGGCTGCAGCACTTCGGGGACTAGAATGCTGCCGTCGGCTTGCTGGTAGTTCTCCATTATCGCAATCATCACCCTGGGTAGTGCTAGTCCGGAGCCGTTCAGGGTATGGACGTACTGGGGCTTGCTCTCCGGGGTGGGGCGATAGCGGATATTGGCTCGGCGAGCCTGAAAATCGGTGCAGTTGGAGCAGGAACTTACCTCCAGCCACTCCTCACAGCCGGGAGCCCACATCTCAATGTCATAGGACTTGGCCGAGGCGAAGCCCAGCTCATTGGTGTTGAGCAATGAAACGCGGTAGTGCAGTCCCAGTTGCTGGCAGACATCTTCGGCGTCTTTCAACATTTTCTCCAGCTCATCATAGGAAGCCTCCGGCTCGCTGAATTTATAAAGCTCGACCTTGTCAAACTGGTGACCCCGCTTGAGGCCACGGGTATCCTTTCCTGCCGACATTTTTTCCCGCCGGAAACAGGCGGTGTAGGCGACGTAATTAAAGGGTAAAACTCCCGACGGTATAATTTCATCACGGTGCAGGTTGGTCAGTGGCACTTCCGCCGTGGGCACGAACCAGAAATCATCTTCCTCGTCGTGGTACAGGTTGTCGGCAAATTTGGGCAGGTTGCTCGAACCGACCATGCACTCCCGCTTGACCATGAATGGCGGATAGATTTCCTGATAACCGTGCTTCTTGATGTGCAGGTCGAGCATGAACCAGATGAGGGCTCGCTGTAATCGGGCGCCCAGTCCCTTGAGGACATAGAAGCGGGTGCCTGATAGCTTGACTCCTCTTTCAAAGTCGATGATGCCCAGCGATTCACCGAGTTTCCAGTGGGGGGCTGGCGAAAAGCTGAAGGTTTTCGGCTCTCCCCAGGTGCGCACCACCACATTATCCTCATCCCCGACGCCAACGGGAACTGTGGGGTGGGGTACGTTGGGCACCTGCAATAAAAGTTCTTCCAGCTGGCTATCCAGTGATTTAACCTCTTCTTCAAAATCTCGTATCATGGCCCGCAGGTCACGGGCTTCTTCAGCGGTTGCTTTGTCCGTTTTTCTTTCCCGGGCTGTCTCCTTGCGGGTGTGCCGCAGACTTTCCAGCTCAAGAATTTTCTGGCGGCGCTCGGCATCAAGCTGTAAGATTTCATCCACCGGGGCACTATCCCGGCGCTTCTTTAGAGCTTCCTGCACTTGGTTGGTATTCTCACGGATAAATCTCAGGTCAAGCATGAGTTTCCCCTTTAGTGATAATTTTTATCAACCTCACCCCCTTTGTCCCCCTCTCCTTCAGCCGTGGTGTGCAAAAGGTATAACTCCTACCGTCTCCTCAGACAGGCTGTTGGGGGGCATAGGAATAGTATAATGCATCTTGACTTCTGAGTCACCCACCTCGATCCTTTCTACAAAGGACTTGAGGAAGATTCTTTGTTCAGTGATGGATGACTTTGCCAACAGGTCTCTCATGTCATTGATATATTCTCTTACCACCTCGGGATCGGCCATGTCCGCAGCCTGGTAATGTAAAATTTCCTCCGCCTCAGCTTTTGCCTGCTGCAGCTCCTCCTTCTTCTGGAAGAGGGCCTGTATTCTGGGAGCAAGGACTCCACCTTTAAAATCTCCCGTCTCAAGAGCTTCATAAAGCTTGCCCAACCTGCTATCCACCTCAGCAATCTGAGTCTCGAGGAGCTTTAGCCTCTCCGTCCCCTCAGCACAAGTCTGAACCAGCTCTTCATTGGTCAGCTTAACCAGTTCCTCCAGATTCTCCTCGGTAAGTATATAGCCTTTAACGCGGTCGATGACAAACTGCTCCACCCTATCCTTGCGCAGAACAGGCGATGGGCATGTCTCCCTGCCCTTTCTGCGAGCGTTACCACACATATAGTACCGGTAGTGGTAGCCACCTCTGTGGCCGACCATAGCTGCCCCACACCTACTACAGCGCATAATGCCGCTCAGAAGATAGGGACTATTTATCTCCCTCGGGTGAATAACCCGAGGTGCTCGCTTTGCCAGTGTGGTCTGTGCGTGTTGAAAGGTCCGTTGGTCAACAATAGCAGACCAAGCACCCTCTGTCCGCACAAGACCCTCGCTAAGTCGACGGCGATTCCTTGCCCTTTTACCCCATACCAGCACGCCGGCGTAGGCCTCGTTGTGCAGGATTTTCTCAACTGAGGTTGCTCCCCACTTATTCCCCGTTCTGGAGTCACAACCATCAGCGTTAAGTCCCCGGGCGATGGCCTTCAGCCCTTTCCCTTCAAGACATTCCCTGAAGATACGCTGGACGATGGGTGCTGTCTTGGGATCGGTCTCAAGTGTGGTCCTTGATGTAGGTCCGTCCTGCACCTTCACCCTCACATATCCATAGGGAGCTCTACCGCCATTATAGAAGCCTCGACCGGCGTTCTCTCGTTGCCCTCTCAGTACATCCTGAGCCCGCTTGGCTTATCTTCCATCGGCAATACCACTAGGCTCAGCTCAGTATAGCCGAACGGCAGCAGTTGCCTTCCCAGTATGGTGGCATAGAGGTATTGAGCCTCGACCTCGCCTTCAAGATGGATGTTCTGCCATGGTTTCTTGGCAGTTCTTTGCGCTTCGGGGTGGGTTTCAATGGCAGGTTTAGCCTGATTGATTCCAAAGGCACTGGCAACGGGTTGGACAAACCACAGACTGCGCGGCACAATGGTAGCACCCTCTTTTATTTGTTTAAGGTATGTGCTGGGCTCAAGCGCGGGTGGAAATATTTTGTCTGCCGACTTCTGCTTCGTAGCAGCCTTTAGGTCAGCTTTTGCCGTTGACCACCCGACATTCTTACTGGTTAGTTCACCCTTCAGCATCTTCACTGCCACCTTTTCTACCTGTCCATGTTTCTTGGCAATCAAGACACACGCAGGAACATTGAAAAGCGGTGATACCTCCTCAACATCCAGAAGTTTTTCTAGTTGTGTAGGCGGAAGCTGGTAACCCTGAAGGAATTCCTGAAAGCGTTTGTGCTGCTTGGCACCGGTAAGCACACTACGAGGCATTACAAAAGCGATAATGCCATCCTTTTTCAAGTAGGCATCGGTGGACAAAACGAAAAACAGCGTTGCCAGTTCCATGTGCGTAAAGAGCTTGACCTCTTTCTTGCCAAGTAGACCATAAGAAAAAGTCAGCCTTTTGACCTGTGCCTGATACTCTGGTTCTGTGATGTAACGGTACGAAAGCCACGGTGGATTGCCGGCTATGATATCAAAGGGATATCGGCGCAAGTAGGCGGGACGGTAGTAATTCTTCAAAATAAATGTCCAAATGGTATCACGCTTCTCCCTCACCAGCTTTCTCATCAGTTTCAGATTGCCCCGCCAGAGGTATACCCAGTCCTGATAACCCTGGCTTTCTAATTGTGACGAAAAGCCATCTAAAGCCACATCCGCGTCACCACCTGTGTACTGGCTTAACTCGTCAATCACTCTATCTAGAGAGGCGGGATGCTCCGCCATACTGGTAGGAATATGGAAATAATCCTTACCACCTGTGGAAATATCAACCATTTGCCCCCCGGATGGGCTGACACCTTCAAGGGAGTTAGCCATGTATACCGGTATAACCACAGCCTTTGTGTAGACTGCTAAGTCGGGAATCAGAGCCAGAACGTAGTTAACCTTGCTGATGGTGACCGCCAGTGGATGCACGTCAACGCCGACAATGTTCTGCAGAGCCTCGTCCACAAGTGTTGCGCCTTTGAGACCCTGTTCCCTGAGTAACCGTATGGCGGTAAAGAGGAATGTGCCTGAGCCACAGGCCGGGTCAAGCAGTCTCTTGCCCCTGCCAAAGTCTGCTTCTCGCAAGGTCAATTCAACTAGCCAGTCCGGAGTATACACTTCACCCAGGTCGTGCTTTGTCTCGCGGTCAACCAGATTTTCATAGAGTTCTTTGAGTAAGTCCTCATCCACCTTGGTAAGGTCATAAACTGCCAGGTGTTGGGCAAGCCCTCGAAGGAGCTCAAGCGCCTCTTTTTCTAAGGATGGGGCTAACACCCAGCAGAAAAAGTCCTCCTCGGCAAGGTTAGGCAGGTTGGTAAAGGCTCTGCCAGTAATGATTTCTGAGAGCTGTTGCCCCTTCGGACGCTTCTTGAACAGAGCTATATAAGCGAGTAGCTTCACCAATATGGAGAGGTAGGTATGGCGCAGGAAAAGCTCGTTCCGGGCAACGCTATGACCATAAGCTTTAGCCAGTAGCTTGTCCCACTCGTTAAACTTCACCTGGCACGAAGGGTCTTGCTTCGCCGAAGCTAATATGCGGTTGAGACTGCGTAAAGAGGAATTGAAGACTGGACTAGTATCGCCAAACCTTTTCACAACATCTTGCGAGGTGGGTGCCAGCTCCTTTTCCGAGAATAGAAAGGCGTCAAACCAGAGGAATGCATCCTCTATGGGGAGCCTTTCCAGATTGACTTCATCTATTTTTACCAGACCGTCGTCTTGAAGGAGATAAGCCTCAAATATAAGGCCATCGGTAAGCACTCCGAAGAAGACTTGTTTATTGCCGAGGGAACGAAGGTAGCGTTCTAGTTCCTCTTTACCTTTGTCCCTTTCTATCCTGAGGTCACGCTTGAATTCAAAAACAATGTCCTGGTAGAGGGCATCAATGCTGCCTCTCAGCGTGGCTCCTTTTATACCCTTTTCGAGTTCAACATCTATGGGGTCAACGTTAAAGCTCTTTCTGGCAAAGTCAATAAAGACTGAGCGGAGATAGTCGTGAGAAGCTCCTCTACTCTTGGCTTCCCGAATAGCTGAGAGATAATCGTTAAAATAGTTTTCAAAAGGCTGCAATCCCGGCTCCCTTGAACTGACTTAAGTTACTTTTATTCCTTGTCTAGGTCCTTGATAAGCTCATCGACCGAGGCAAAAGTCTTCACTCGCCCAGCCTTGATGTCTTCATCAGCCTCCTTCTCATCCTCTTGCCACCTCTTTGTCCAAAAGTAAGCCTGATTCTTATCCACCAGCTTCTTCGGCATCAACACCGCTTTCTCGTCTTCTACCTCAATTTCTACGAGGTCCCCCTCCTCAATTCCCAGCCGCTTACGTACAGATGCTGGCAGGGTAATCTGTCCGTGTCTGGTAACCTTGCTCGTTGGCATTCCCATCACCTCCTATGGTCGCTCCAGTGTCTCATCGTGACGCCCAATATTGCGCAGCATAATAGTATCCCCTTCAATCTCGAAAGTCATCCTAAGTGAACGACTCACCCTGGCTTCCCAGATATGCTCAACCCCCTGCATTTTCTTTACTCTGAGGGCAGGATACCGCAGGTCTGCTGCCAGATTCTTCAAAGCCTTCCGTGCCAGGTCTTTCTCCTCTTCGGTCAATTCCTTCCAGGCCTTCTTGAATCTGGCCGTCCGGGTAATCTTCACTACTGCCCTCTTCGTGTATCTTACGAGATTACTATATTACTATTAGATAAAGGTGTCAAGCATCGCTTGACATTAAACGATTCGTCATGTTGTTCAATTGATAGAACTCGAGCCGACGATTGTTGGCGTATCTATTCAGACTCCCTTGACAAAGGCTAATAGCCACGCTATATTGAGAGCATAGGAAGGCGAGGTAACTGGCATGCGAGGTATTGAGTCAGAGTATCTACCAGACTTGTTACGAGGAAACACCGAAGCACTACTCCTTTTTCTGGTGAACGAACTGGAACATGCCTATGGCTATCAGCTCATAAAAGAGATAGGACGAAAAAGCGAGGGTTTCTTCCACTTCAAAGAGGGAACGGTGTACCCGGCACTCCGCAAGCTGGAAAATGACGGGCTTCTTCAAGGCGAGTGGCAAGAAACGCCGAGCGGACAAGAAAGACGCTATTACCGGGTAACCGAGAAGGGCAAAGAGGTTCTAAAGAAGAAGCTAGCCGTGTGGCAGAGCTTTAGCACCGCTATGAATCTCATCTTCAAGCCTGCCAAGCCATAAGGGGGCTGTAGAATGTTGCCTGAGGTTAGGGAATACTTAGAGGATGTCAGGTCACATCTTCATCTGGACTCTGCGACAGAAAGGCAGATTATAAGTGAGCTGCACTCCTATTTCCAGGAGAAAGTGGCGGAACTAGAGGACAAAGGCGTTTCCGAAAGAGACGCAACAAGAGAAGCTATTAAGTCTTTTGGACGGCCGAGGGTACTGGCTCGACTGATGTACGAGGCGTACAGCAAGGGGAGCCGAACTGAGGCCTTTTTGTCATCCCTGCCCCATCTTATTGTTGCCGGGTTGTTTATGTCCCATCTCTGGCGACATCCTATTTTAGCGCCAATTGCCTTTGCTTCAATCGTTTGTGTGACCTTGTATGGGTGGTGGCACGGCAAGCCAAATTGGCTATATTCGTGGATTGGCTACTCTCTACTGCCGCTTCTCATTGGCGGGTATGCATCTCGCCCTGCCCTTGAGCAAACGTTTTCTTTTCTTCTGGGAAGAAGCGAGTCTTTTCCTAGCATCTGGGTGTTGTTGTCGATTGTTGCGCTTTTCTCGTTTTCTCTCTGGATTATCATCAGGACGACCATACGGGTGCTGAAAAGAGACTGGATTCTAGCCTCGCTGATGCTTGTTCCCCTGCCCATTCTGGGGAGTTGGCTGTTTAATGTCGAGCAGTTGGGCAGCTTGTTCCAAGCCAGTCGTCTCGAGCTCTATCAATGGGACGCTCTGATGGCTTCGGTTCTTATACTGCTCGCCGCAGCATCGGCAATATTCATACGGTTACGGAAGCGAATACTCAAGGCGGGGGCGTTAATTATACTGGGCGTAATCGCCGGGACCATAGCCGGTCATATTCTTTGGGGTGATCCCGGCTTTCTTGGGCTTCTGGCAAGCGCTTTCCTTATGCTTCTATTCCTGCTCGGGCCAGCTCTTCTTGAAGCTAAAATCGGCCACGGTGAACTTAAGGGAGAAACCTGGTGGTCAGGTGAGTGGGTTCAGCATCCTTCAACAGTAAAATAAGTAAGCAAATTTTTACTTATCATCCACAGCATCTTTGCCATCTGAATTCTTTTAGAATTCTTCTTGCCACGCAACCTTAATCCCTCTCAGCTTTAACTCTTCGTTTATCTAAAAATTGCTTGTTGCCTCTTGACAAAGAAGTACCATAGTTGTATGATTACCTCGTCTGCCGATGCATAGAGAGCCTATGCTATCGGATGCCAATGCTTCTTGGAGGTGGTCTCTGTGGCGATACTGGATAAGATTGACTGTCCTGCTCACCTGAAGGGGCTACCACACGGAGACCTTGAGAAATTAGCTTCTGAAATACGCCAGCGGCTAATCCAAACGGTGTCCCTGAATGGGGGACATCTTGCTTCGAGCCTAGGCGTGGTTGAGCTAACCATAGCCTTGCACTGGGTTTTCACTAGCCCTGAAGACAAGATAGTGTGGGACGTGGGACATCAGTGTTACGCTCACAAGCTGCTAACCGGTCGCAGAGATAAGTTTGGCACGCTACGTCAATACGGAGGATTATCAGGTTTTACGGCACGCGCTGAGAGTCCACATGACCCTTTCGGGGCAGGGCACGCTGGAACTTCCGTCCCAGCCGCTTTGGGCATGGCCTTAGCCCGAGATTTAAATAAGTCAAATTACCACGTTGTTGCTGTTATTGGCGATGGTTCTGTTAGTGCTGGCATGGCCTTTGAGGCGATCAACCATGCCGGGCACCTGGGCACCAAATTAATCATAGTTCTGAACGATAATGGTATGTCCATCTCTCCAAGCGTTGGAGCAGTGTCCAGACTGCTTAATCAGGTAAGATTCGACCCAAGGTACGAGTTCGCCAAGAAGGAGGCGAGGAAGAGAGTCACACGTCTGCCATTTGGAGAGCTTGCCTGGGAACTCAGTAAGCGCATTAAGAGTAGGTTTGAGAGCGTCCTCCTGCCCAACATTTTTTGGGAGCAGCTTGGCTTCTCTTACCTCGGTCCAGTGGACGGGCATAATATTAGAGAACTAGAGGCAGCGCTAACCAGAGCCCGTGACTTTGAAGCTAAGCCAACGCTGGTTCATGTTCTAACCAAAAAGGGCAAAGGTTATGCTGCTGCCGAAGCCAATGCTACCAAGTTTCATGGTGTATCACCTAACCATGCCAAAACTAACGATGCTCCATCTTACAGCCAGGTCTTTGGTCGTACTGTCCTGCGCCTGATGCAAGAAAATAGGAAGGTGGTGGCCATTACGGCCGCCATGCTTGATGGAACCGGGTTAGCTCAGGTTGCGGCTGAGTTTCCCAACCGTGTTTTCGACGTTGGTATCTGCGAGCAGCACGCGGTGACACTCGCTGCCGGGCTGGCTACCCAGGGGTTTATTCCCATCGTCGCTATCTACTCCACCTTTTTGCAGCGGGCTTATGACCAAGTTATTCACGATGTCTGCATACAAAACTTACCCGTTGTCTTTGCACTCGACCGTGCTGGCATCGTTGGTGATGATGGCAAGACGCATCAAGGCGCCTTTGATATTTCTTACCTTCGTGCCATTCCCAATGTGGTCGTCGCTGCTCCCAAAGACGAGCAAGAGTTTCAGCATCTACTTTATACGGCAATTAACGCCGGTCAACCAATGGCGGTCCGATATCCAAGGGGCAACGGAGAAGGTATACCGCTGACCCAGAATTTCCAGCCACTGCCTATCGGTAGAGGCGAGATACTCAAAACAGGAGATGACGTTGCTATCCTTGCCATTGGCTCAACCGTCTACCCAGCTCTGGCCGCCGCCGGAAAGCTGGGAGAGGAAGGCATTCATTGTACGGTAGCCAATGCCCGCTACGCCAAGCCTTTAGATTCAGAACTAATCATGGAATTGGCTGCCACTACGAAGAGGATTCTTACCGTCGAAGAGAACGCGCTCGCTGGGGGATTTGGCAGCGCCGTGCTGGAGCTACTAGGTAAAGCCAAGTTGGAGGGAGTCAAGGTTGAGTGCCTCGGTTTGCCTGACAGGTTTATTGAACACGGCACCCAGGAGCTCTTCCGTGCCATGTTTAGTCTCGACTCGGAAGGGATAGCAAAGTGTGTCAGGGCTGCTTTCCCTGAGCTGGTGGGTGAAGCATCATTCAGATAGGAGTAAGCGACATGTCTCAGTTGCCCCCTGTTCTGGAAAGATATCGGATTGAGATTGATGCTGAACTGAGGTCGGTGCTGGCTGAGCGGCAGTCTCCCCTGTATGACATGATGCGATACCACTTCGGCTGGATAGACGAAAGGGGGAATCCTCAGCAGAGCCTGGTAGGCAAGGCGCTACGCCCGACCTTGTGCTTGCTTGCCTGCGAAGCTGTTGGAGGTGAATATCGACGGGCACTGCCGGCGGCAGCAGCCCTCGAACTGGTGCATAACTACTCGCTCATCCATGATGATATTCAGGATGATGACAGGGAGCGGAGGCACCGGCCCACAGTATGGAGCATCTGGGGAAAACCACAGGCAATTAATGCCGGGACGGCAATGCGCATCCTGGCCAACATTGCTCTGTTACGGCTGGAGAGCCATGGCGTGCCATTGGAAAAGCAGTGGCGCATCCAGCGTCTTCTGGATGAGACCAGCCTGAGGCTGATTGAGGGTCAATATCTGGATATAAGCTATGAAAGCCGTTTTGACATCACGGTCAGCGATTATTTGAGGATGATTGAGGGAAAGACGGCATCATTGATAGCCTGCGCTATGGAGGTTGGAGCTTTGCTTGGCACAGATGATGAGGGCTTAATCGAGAGTTTCCGCAGTATTGGCAGGCATATCGGCCTCGCTTTCCAGATAAGAGATGACCTTCTGGGGACCTGGGGGAATAAAGAGGAGACCGGTAAGCCACTGGCAAGCGATATCCGGCGCAGGAAAAAGACGCTTCCCATCGCTTATGCCCTGGAGAAGGCACAAGACGGGCTGAAAGAAGAGCTGGTGAATATCTACCGAAATGGAGCGCTTGATGATACCGCCGTAACCGCGGTTTTGAGGATTCTTGAACAAACCGGGGCTCAAACCATCGCTCGGGAAATGACTGAGCAGTTTTGCCGGGCGGCCAGCCAAACTGTAGGCAGATTGGCGCTGGTTCCATCAGGTAGACATGACATCGAGGCGTTGGTCAGCTTCGTGCTGGAACGGAGCTTTTGACATTACGGGGGGCTAAGTTGTCAGACCCAGTTCTAGATAGTACGGCCAAACGAACCAACAGCAAGCGAAAAGAGGAACACCTGCACATTGCCCTGAACAATGATGTTGGTTTCAAACAGGTGCCCACCGGTTTTGATGACTACTACTTCGTTCATAATGCCCTGCCTGAGATTGACCTTTCCAAGGTGAATACCTCCGCCAGCTTATTCGGTAAAACACTGTCGGCTCCCTTAATCATTTCCTCGATGGTTGGTGGTATTGACGAGGCAAAGCACATCAATCGTAACCTGGCAGAAGCAGCCCAAATTATGGGCTTAGCTATAGGCGTAGGCTCACAGAGATGCTTTGTTGACGATCCCAGCACAGTCTCGACCTATCAGGTGCGTGACATAGCCCCGGACATCCTTCTTTTCGCCAACCTGGGCGCGGTGCAGCTTAATTATGGCTATGGTGTCAGGGAATGTCGCCTAGCTGTGGAAGCGATAGGCGCTGATGCCCTGATTTTGCATCTGAACGCCATTCAAGAAGCGCTGCAGCCGGAAGGTAATACCAATTTCGCCGGCCTGCTCGGCAAGATTAAACAGGTATGCGCCGAGCTACCAGTTCCAGTCATCGTGAAAGAGGTAGGCTGCGGAATCTCAGAGGATGTAGCCAGAAGACTGGCCTCAATCGGAGTTGCCGGCATAGATGTCGCGGGTGCCGGCGGCACTTCCTGGACAGAAATAGAAAGGTACCGAGCGCGCCACGAAGTAACAGGTAATGTGGCCGCCACCTTCGCCTCTTGGGGCATCCCGACGGCTGACTCCATAAGCATGGCGCGGCGAGGGGCGCCGCAGCTACCCCTCATCGCCAGTGGTGGCATCAGGACCGGGCTAGATGTCGCCAAGGCGATAGCGCTGGGCGCCGATGCTGCAGGCATAGCGGCACCCCTATTAAAAGCAGCCGGCATCTCAGCAGAATCGGTTATGGGATTCCTTGAAGAGGTTATCCAAGGATTGCGAATCTCAATGTTTTGTACCGGTGCTGTCAGCCTGAAGGAGCTAAAGAACTCACCCTTGCTGGTTAGAAAAAAGAGGGAGTGAAATGGTTTTTTCCCGAGAGCTTTCGCTATCCTTAACCAAATACCTGATTAAGAACAAGCTTCAGAGGAAGAAGCGTTTCCCGCTGGTTTTGATGCTGGAGCCGACTTTTCGCTGCAATCTGGCTTGTGCTGGCTGCGGGCGTATTCGGGAGTACCACGACATCCTTGACCAAATGCTGTCTGTCGAAGACTGTCTTACCTCAGTCGAAGAGTCGGGTGCCCCTGTGGTGAGTATTACCGGCGGCGAGCCCCTGTTGCACCCCGATATTGCGGAGATTGCTGCCGGGATTATAGCCAGAGGGCGATTTGTTCATCTGTGTACCAACGGTTTGTTGCTGGAAAGCTCTTTGGGGAAGTTCAAACCGAGCCCCTATATCAGCTTTGTTCTTCATCTTGATGGCCTAGCTGACTCTCACGACAGGTTTGCCGGGCGCAAAGGTGTTTTTGACACCGCTGTGGCGGCAATGAGAGCGGCAAGAAGAAGGGGGTTCCAGGTGCTGGTTAACACCACTATTTACAAAGGGACGAAGCTGGGGGAAATAGAGACGCTTTTCGCTTTGCTTTCGCAGATACCTGTTGGCGGCATAATGATAGCGCCGGCCTTCAGCTATCAGGCAGTTAATGGCGATGTCTTCCTTTCCCGCGAAGAAGCTATTACCGCCTTTCAACCTATTTATGAGCTGCGCCAGCGATTCCGCTTTTACAACACTCCCGTCTATCTCGAGTTCCTGTGCGGGAGAAGGCAATTGACGTGCACTCCCTGGAGCACACCAACCCGCAATCCCAAGGGCTGGAAAAGACCCTGTTATCTTATCACCGATGGACACTGCCAGAGCTTCCGGGAGTTGATGGAAGAAACACCTTGGGAGAAGTACGGGCCAGGTAACGACCCCCGCTGCCGTAACTGCATGGTTCACTGCGGCTTTGAAGCAAGTGCCATAGATGGGGTGGGCCGGAGCCTGTCAGCCCTCTGGCACACTGTGAAGTGGAACTTCTTTGGGAGTAGCTAATGTTAGCTCTTATCGGTGCGCTTGGAGAAGAGATATCTGGTATACGAAGGCAGATGACCATTGCTGAGGTCATAGCCAGGCCGGATTTTAAGCTGTACCGGGGCAAATATTCCAACCAGGATTGTCTGCTGGTTCAAACTGGAATGGGCAAGCAGAGGGTAGAAACGGCTGCCCGCTTTACCTTGGAGCACTTTCCGGTCACTACCATAATTTCCTTCGGTTTTGCCGGGGCATTAACCCCAGAACTACGGGTGGGAGATATTATCATCTGCTCAACGCTTTATTATTGCAATGGCAGGTCACACCCAGGTCTCAAGTCGGCATCACTTTCTTCCAATGGCAACCTGCTTGAACTGGCAACTCGGGTCCTGGGCAGCGGCCGAGTCAGATATAGCTGCGGAAGTAGCATAAGCGTGCCGCAACCGCTCTCTGACCCAGAGTCAAAAGAGAAGCTGTATAAGATTGCTCAGGCACATATTGCGGATATGGAAAGCTACTGGATTGCCAAGATAGCATCTGAAGAGCGGATCCCGTTTTTAGCCATTCGTGCTGTCACTGACGCCAGGCAGGGCAACCTACCGCCTTTTGAGCAAATGTTGGCTGGAGATGGGAGTTGGCTCCGGGGAAAAGCATTGTCTTACTTTGTCCTCCATCCTAAAGACCTATCAAAGTTACCTGGCCTTTACTGGAACTCACGTAAGGCAAGGAGAAGCCTAAGTGACTGTGTCGCTCAAGTAGTAGCCAACATTAACTAAGAGGGTTCGTTAATAATGAAGGTACTGGTAACTGGGGCAACAGGATTTATTGGTGCAAACCTAGTACGCGAGCTTCTTAAACAGGGCTACCGGGTGAGGGCTCTGGTCAGGAAGGGAAGCAATCAGCGAAGCATTGAGGGGGTTGATGTCGAAGTGGTCCTTGGTGACTTGAGGGACAGGGGTTCCCTGGAAAAGGCTCTTGAAGGGTGTGATGTGCTCTTTCATGTCGCTGCCGCATACACCTTCTGGTCTCCCGACCCCAAATTAATTTACGAAACGAATGTGAAAGGCACCGAAAACATACTGGGAGCAGCGCGAGATAAAGGAATAAAAAAGGTCATATATACGAGCACTGAATCTACAATCGGAATTCGCGATGGCTGTCTTGGCACTGAGGAAATGGAAACCAGCCTTGAATGCTTATCGGGTCATTACAAGAAGTCCAAGTATCTGGCAGAGAAGCTTGCCTTAAAGACGTGTCAGGAGGGACTACCTCTGGTTGTCGTCAATCCTACCATGCCGGTGGGACCATGGGACATCAAACCGACGCCTACCGGGCAGGTGATAGTTGACTTCCTTAATGGCCGGATGCCTGCCTGCGTAAATACTGGCTTAAATGTGGTCGATGTTGAAGATGTGGCCAAGGGACATATACTAGCCCTAGAAAAGGGGCGCCTTGGCGAGAGATACATACTGGGAAACAAGAATCTTACTCTGAGGCAAATTTTTACCATTCTAGAGCGGATAACGGGCATTAGGGCGCCCCGATTTGATATCCCAGTATGGCTGGCTTTAGGTGCTGCCCATGTGGACGAGTTTGTTTCCGGCAAGGTCTTTCGCCGATATCCACGAATTCCCCTCGAGGCTGTTCGAGCGGCGCGTAAGTTCAGGCATTTTGACTGCTCAAAGGCGGTTTCTGAGCTAGGCTTTGCCCAAACACCAGTAGAAGAGGCTCTTGACAAGGCAGTGAGGTGGTTCAGGCAGAACGGATATGTCAACTAATATTGCTAACTCATTTTTGAAGAGAGATCGCCGGATATCCAAGCCAATTCAGGTCGGCTCGGTAATTATCGGTGGTGAGGCTCCTATTGTGGTTCAATCTATGACCAAGACCGATACGCGTGATGTGGCAGCTACTGTCAGACAGATTCGCGAGCTGGAGGAATGTGGTTGCGAGCTGGTACGGATGGCTGTGCCCGACAGGGAAGCAGCGAAAGCAATCGCCACCGTCAAGCAAGCTATTTCTATTCCAGTCATCGCTGATATTCATTTTGACTACCGTCTGGCGCTAGAGGCACTTGAAGCCGGAGCTGACGGCCTAAGGCTAAATCCAGGCAACATCGGCGAGCCAGATAGGGTTGCCGCTGTGGTGCGCGCCGCGAAGGAGCGTGCCGTCCCGATAAGAATCGGGGTGAATGCTGGTAGCTTGCCCAAATATACGAGCATTCAGGGCTCGGTAGCCGAGCGGATGGTATCAGTAGCTATGCAGCAGGTTCAGTTCTTGGAAAGTCTCGACTTCGATTTGATAAAGGTCTCGTTGAAAGCTTTTGACATAGCTACCACTGTCCAGGCGTATCGCCTGATAGCAGAGAAGATACCGTATCCGCTGCACTTAGGCATTACCGAGGCGGGGACTCCCCAGATAGGAGCAATTCGCAGTGCTTTAGGCATCGGAATACTCCTATATGAGGGCATTGGTGACACGATACGGGTATCACTCACCGGACATCCGCGCTTAGAGGTGCTAGCCGCCTACGAAATTTTGAAAGGTCTTCACCTGCGCGAGCGGGGGGCTACCTTGGTAAGTTGTCCTACCTGCGGGCGATGCCAGGTGGAATTGCTAGACCTTGTCCGTGCCGTAGAAAATGAACTGCTCAAGGTGGAAAAGCCGATCAAAGTAGCAGTCATGGGCTGCGAGGTGAATGGCCCGGGAGAAGCTCGTGATGCCGATGTAGGCATTGCCTGCGGCAAAGGCCGCGGCGCCATTTTCAGGAACGGAAGGGTAGTGGGTACAGTGTCAGAGAAGGATTTGCTCAGTGCTCTAATGGCACAAGTAAGGCAGCTTTAGCTTTGCCGACGTCAGGGAGAAGTTGATGAAAGGATACAAATTGTCGAGAAAGGTCTCTCAGCTTGCAGATGAAGTAGCGGCTACTACCTCGCCTCCGGACATAGACAAGGAGGCTTTAGAGCGGGCAATAACAAGAGCTCGGGATTACCTTGTCGCGGTCCAAAGCCAAGAAGGATACTGGGTGGGCGAACTTGAGGCAGATGTCACAGTAACCGCTGGCTATATACCACTAATGTACTTTATGACCGGTAAGGTAGATCCGGTAAAGCAGCAAAAAGTGGTCAATTATGTGAGAGGTAAACAGCGTGCTGATGGCTCCTGGAGTACATACTATGGGGGCCCCGGAGACCTGAGCGTGACGATACAGGCTTATTTTGCCCTGAAGCTAGCAGGAGTGTCAGCTGAAGAGTCCTTCATGAGACAGGCGCGTGACTTTATCCTGTCCCGCGGTGGCATCACCAGGTCCAACACGTTGACCAAGGTGTGGCTCGCCCTGTTTGGTCAGTACGATTGGCGGGGAACACCGTCCTTGCCCCCGGAGATTATCCTTCTCCCAAATTGGTTCTACTTCAACATCTACGAGTTTGCTAGCTGGTCTCGTGCTACTATTGTGGCTCTTATGGTAGTTCTGACCAAGAAACCGACATGTTATGTGCCTGAACATGCCCGGGTTTCTGAACTCTATGTGGAGCCTGAAGGCAATAGACATTACTCCCTGGGCAAATTAGAGAAGGCTTTCAGCTGGAGGAGCTTCTTCCTTCTGCTAGACCGCTTTTTCAAGACCTGGGAAAAGCTACCTTTCAAGCCGGGACGCAAGCTTGCCCTGCGCAAAGCAGAGAAATGGATAGTTGACCATCAAGAGGCTGGTGGCAGCTGGGGAGGCATCATGCTGCCCTGGGTATACTCTCTGTTCGCCCTTAAGAGCCTTGGGTACCCGTTGGACCATCCTATTATTGCCAGAGGACTAAAAGGGCTTGAGGGCTTTATCGTTGAAGATAACTCTACCTTGCGGCTGCAGCCGGCCACATCTCCAGTCTGGGATACTGCCTGGGCAATGATTGCCCTCAGCGAGTCTGGTCTACCATCTGACCACGCAGCATTAGTCAAGGCAGTTCACTGGCTGCTTAAGGAGGAAATCCGAGTTGGCGGTGATTGGCAGGTCAAAAACCCAAGGACTGAGCCTGGGTGCTGGGCTTTTGAGTTTGAGAACGACCTTTACCCTGACATCGATGACACGGCTGTAGTCCCCAGGGCATTACTCAAAACGCAACTCTCGCAGGCAGAGGAAGACGACAAAGCAGCGGCTATCAAGCGCGGTTTGCGCTGGGTGGTTAGCATGCAGAGCAAGAACGGTGGCTGGGCAGCCTTTGACCGGGACAACAACAAGGAAATCTTGGCTCACATTCCTTTTGCCGACTTTATGACGCCCCTTGACCCGACCAGCCCTGATGTCACGGCACACGCCATAGAATTGCTTGGAGAACTCAGTGCAAAGAGCTTCTCACTCGACAGAGCCCTGACTTACCTCAAGAATTGTCAGGAACCCGATGGAGCCTGGTACGGGCGCTGGGGAGTCAACTACATCTACGGTACAGGACTGGTGCTCGCTGCTTTACAGGCAGCGGGTGAGGACATGAAGCAAGGTTATATTCGTCGGGCCGTGTCGTGGCTTGAATCTTGCCAGAATAGTGACGGGGGTTGGGGCGAAACCTGCCATACTTATGAGGATCCACTCCACCGTGGCAAAGGCACAAGTACAGCGTCTCAAACCGCCTGGGCGCTTACGGGACTCGCCGCTGCGGGGGAGTATGCCGGCAACGCCGTCAGAAAAGGTATCAATTACCTTATAAACACTCAAAGAGAAGATGGCACGTGGCAGGAAGATGCCTATACCGGCACCGGGTTTCCCAAAGCCTTCTACCTGAGATATGACCTGTACCGGATCTACTTTCCCCTGATTGCTCTGGCCCGGTACAAAGCCTTGTTGGAGGTGGTGCCAAATGAACACTCCTGAAGAACGTCTGTCCCGAGTCCCTCCGCCTCAAAGGATTTTGCTGTTACCCCACTGTCTGCGTCCGAGTCAGTCTTGCTCCGGCAAATACAACAAGCAGGGACTGCAGTGCTCTGAGGACTGCACCGAGGATTGTACTATCGGTCGCCTCCGCAGGGCAGCGCTACATCTTGGCTATAAAGGCGTTTGCATCGCCCCGGGAGGGCGCTTGGCAGTCAACTATGTCAAGGAGACTCGCCCTGAGGCAATTGTGGCTGTAGCCTGCCAAAAAGAACTGGACGAGGGCATTCACGGTGTGCAGCAACTTAGCGGCGGCGATAAGCCAGCGCCGGTGATAGCAATCGTCCCTCTCGTCAGGGATGGATGTGTGGATACTGAAGTAGACGAAGAAAGAGCCATGGAAGTGATTGGCTTGGGCTGCTCACTGGAGCCAGTTAAAACCGGGAGCAGGTAGCCTCATGGTTAATGATAAACCGAAAGCCCTGATTTTGACCACATTTGAGCCAGCGGCACTAACAGAGTTGGAGACGAGGGCGGAGGTGATTTGTGAAAGCTGGCTGGATACGAGAAAGTTGCTCTCTCCCGAGGAATTAGTGGAACGTATTGAGAGCGGGAATCTACAGATCGTGGTAATTGAGGCCGACTTTGTCTTCGACGAGGTTTTTGAAAAGACGAATAAGCTCCGCTTTATCGGCGTCTGCCGTGCTTCGGTGAATAACGTGGATGTAAACGCCGCGACGAAGCATGGCGTTTTGGTGGTTAATACACCAGCCAGAAACGCCGTCTCCGTAGCAGAGCTCACCGTTGGGCTGATGCTTTCCCTGGCACGGCGTATTCCGCAGGCACATTATTTGGTAAAGGCAGGACAGTGGGTTGACCCGGTAGGTCCTTATATCTCTATGCGTGGGCTTGAACTGGCAGGCAAGGTGGTTGGCATAGTTGGCTTCGGGGCAATTGGCTCTGAGGTCGCCAGGAGGCTTCGCGCTTTTGATATGGCTGTTCTGGTCTATGACCCACATCTTACCCCACAAGAGATAAACAAGGCCGGGGCAAGACAGGTAAACCTGCACGCACTGATGAAGGAGTCCGATTTCATTAGTCTTCATTGCCCAGTCTCACCCGAAACTGCAGGCCTGATCGGGGCCGAAGAAATCAGTTTAATGAAGCCCGCCGCTTACCTGATAAACACCGGCGGCTGGGAAATTGTTGACGAAGCAGCACTGTTTCAGGCTCTTGAGGAAAGGCGAATAGCCGGTGCTGCCTTTGACGTCTATCAAACGCATCCGGTCTCACCTGACAGCCGGCTGCTGAAGCTGGACAATGTGCTTCTGACACCGCACATCGGCGGTGCCACCGAAGGCACAGTGACTCGGTATTCCCGAATGATGGTCAAGGATATAATCAGATTCCTTGACAGAAAGCGACCCAAGAATCTGGTCAACCCGGAGGTCTGGCAGCACCATGTCTGCTAGCTATGTTCTCGCCATAGATGCTGGGACTAGCGGTGTCCATTGCCTTCTTACCGACTTTACCGGTCACCCGATCTCACAGTGCTATCGCGAGTGGTGTTACCAGTCACCGGAAGACGTTGGTTCTCTCGGCAGGGAGTTTAGCCCTGTCTCATTTTGGGGTATAATCTGCGATTCCGTCAAGGAAGTGGTGACTAAGGCTGGCATACATACCCAGGAGATTGCAGGTGTCAGCGCTACCAGTCAGAGACAGGGAGCCGTGTTTCTGGACAAAAATGGTGGAGAGCTGTATGCCGGACCCAATATCGACCTCAGGGCACTTACTGAAGGCAGCCTGCTTGACAGCAAATTCGGTAAAGAGGTTTATGCTATTACCGGGCATCTGCCTTCCTTCCTTTTTGTGTCAGCCAAGCTAAAGTGGTTTGAAGCCAACCGCCCTGATACTTACAGTAAAATTGCCACCATTCTTACTATCAGCGACTGGATTATTTACCGCCTGTGTGGTGAGTACGTGAGCGAGGTCTGCGGGGCTACCGAGCTAGGATTGGTGGATGTCCAGCGTCGTGATTGGTCTAAGCGGCTGAGAAAGCTCTTGGATTTGCCAGACGGTATTTATCCCCAACTTGTCCCCGCCGGGAGCCAGGTAGGGAGAATCACCCGTGAGGCTGCTGCTGAGACGGGATTAGTACCGGGGACTCCAATAGTGCAGGCGGCTCCGGATACTCACTGTGCTCTAATCGGGATGGGAGTAACAAGAAAAGGACAGGTAGGTATTGTCATCGGATGGAGTGCCCCAGTTCAGATGGTAACCGATAGTCCAATCCTCGACCCTGGGGCCAGAACCTGGACAGGATGCTATCCGTTACCGGACCGCTGGGTTCTGGAAAGCAGCGCCGGCGACGCGGGCAACGCCTACCTTTGGCTAAAGGGGATCTTGTTCAGTGAAGGAAACTCCGCAGAAGCCTACCGTCTCATGGATAGCCTGGCAGCAGAGGCTCCTGCAGGGGCTGCAGAAGTTCGAGCATTTGTTGGCCCAGCAACTATGGATATGAGTCATCTAACAATGAAGCTGGGCGGGTTTCTTTTCCCGGTGCCTGCAGGCGTGACCGATGTCCGTCGCGGGCACTTGGTACGGGCTGTATTGGAAAATCTCTGCTTCGCACTTAAAGCCAATTGCGCCCAGTTGGAAGCGATCTCAGGATTGAAAATAGAGGCCGTGAGCATCGGTGGTAGTCTGGCTAAGAGCCGTTGCTTGGCCCAGATACTGCCCAACGTGCTTGGGATTCCTGTTTCCGTGCCTGAGATAACCGAAGTATCGGCACTGGGAGCCGCTATATGTGCCGCAGTTGGCTCAGGGGCCTATTCAAGCCTGGAAGAGGGTGTGAAGGCTATGGTGCCTCAGTTCAGGATCGTTGAGCCGGATGGCCTGACTAGCTTGGAATACGCTGAATATTATGAAAGGTGGACGGCTACCGCCGAGTGGTTAAGAAAATTGGGTGAGGCAGTAAGGTGAGCAAGTGGCAGGAAGAAAAGAGGTTGGTACTGGAAACGAGCTGGAAGATGCTGGAGAAAGGCTTGGTGGTGGGTAAGTCCGGCAACGTCAGCCTGCGTCTGCCACCTGAAGGCGGTCGCGAACTACTGGCAATTACCCCTACCTCGCGGTATTATGACCTGCTCGCTGTTGACGATATCCAAGTTATTGACTTCGAAACCGAGCCGGTAGAAGGAGAGCTGCCTCCCTCATCGGAAACGCTGTTACATATCGGCATCTACCGAGTCAGAAAGAATATAAACGCCGTGATTCATACCCACTCGGTTTTTGCCAGTGCCCTCTCAGTCGCCGGACTGGAAATTCCAGCCATTCTGGATGACCAGGTTACCTTCATTGGAGGCGAGATAAGATTGGCTGAGTACGCTTTGCCTGGGAGTGACGAACTTGTTGACCATGTTATTGCTGCTCTGGGTGAGAGAAATGCAGTGCTGTTGCCCAATCATGGTGCCATCGGCATCGGCCGCACCATGCGTGAGGCTTTCACAGTGTGCGAGCTTCTCGAGAAAACGGCGAAGATATACCTATGCGCCCTAGCTCTGGGAAAAGCCAATCCTCTGCCCGCTGAGGCAATAGAGGTCGGAAAAGCCTTTTTTGCTCTGTTGCAGAGTGGAAACGAATGATATTTGGAGAAGGAGAAAAATGATTACGGTACCACCTTTCTTGCTCAAGCGATTGTATGTTAAGGGAAGCCTGCAGAACAATGACGACGGCTTCCAGTTTGAGCTGAAAAATACCCTCGGCTCTGGCTATGGCACAGAGCTTCTGCCTTTAGTTCTGGACGGGAAGGAATTACCCAGGGAGAATTCATATTTTGCGCTGGATGCCCAGGAGATTCCTTTTACGGCCGTCGGTAAGGATAAGCCTTTCACCCTGGCCATGAATAAGACATCGAAGATTCTGGTGAAAGGCGTAAGACTGTCAGCAGGACCCCACAGGATAGGCTTTAGCTTTGTTGCCCAGGGCCTGGGTAAACTGGGATTTGAGATTGCCGACATTGTTAGTGCATGACTGAGTCGTAGTATCAACTCAGAAAGTACCGGCAAAGTTTGGATTTCAGCTGTGAAGAACATAGCAATAACAGGCGTATCGGGGTATATTGGCAGCAGGCTTCTGTCCCGGCTAGACGATATACCAGGTATTAACAAGGTCATCGGCATTGATATGAAACCACCCACTAAGAGGTCAGGAAAATTGCACTTCTATTGCCAAGATATACTTCAGCCTCTCGGCGATATATTTCTCGAAAATGAAGTAGACAGTGCCATTCATCTGGCCTTTGTTTTGAAACCCACCCATAACAGGAATGGCGCACGGCAGGTTGATATCGGCGGCATCTCAAATTTTCTGGACGCCTGCCGGCAGGCACAGGTCAGGCATATCCTCTATTTGAGCAGCCACACGGTCTATGGCGCTTACCCCGACAATCCGGTACCTCTCAGGGAAGATGCACCGCTACGTCCGATAACCAGCTTTCAATACTCGTGGGATAAAGGGGAGGCGGAACGAATACTGACCAATTTTGCTGCATCGCATAAGGATGTTTGTCTGACCATCCTGCGTAGCTGCCCGGTAATCGGACCGAATGCTGGCAATTCGGTTGTTACTTCAATGTTTAAGCCCATTATGATTCGGGTTGCTGGCTTCGACCCGCCGCTACAGTTTGTCCATGAGGATGACCTGGTCAAACTTGTGGTAACTATGCTTAGGCAAAAGAAGGCCGGTATCTTTAACGTCGCCGGTGATGGTGAAGTGCCATACACTGAGCTTGCTAGGCTATGCGGAAAGAGGACTGTGACACTTCCCGACAAATTACTGCGCTTACTAATGTCCTTTTCGTGGGCACTGCACCTTCAAAGTCAATCTCCACCCAGCGGCTTGGAGTTCATAAAATACCCGCCCGTCCTAAGCACAGAGAAGCTCAAAAGAGAAACCGGATTTCAATTTGGCTACTCCTCTAAACAAGCGGTAATATCTTTCCTGTCTGCAACCGCTAAAAGGAGGAAGAAACAGAGGACTTCCTAAGCTAGATGGGTACTCTGAAAAGGAAACAGGATGTCCAAAGTTGCTATTGTTACTGACAGCATAGCTTGCCTCCCCAGGGTACTGGTGGAGCGATACGGGATTGTGATCGTGCCCATTAGACTTCTATTCAGAGGTAAGGTCTATCGCGACCTGGTAGACTTAACTCCGTCCGAGGCATATGAGCTTTTTCTGCAAGACCCTGAAAGTTTCACGACTTCACCAGCATCACCCGGGCACTACCTTGAAGCCTATCATGAAGCAAGCCATCAAGCTGAGAGCATCCTTTGCGTCACCCTTTCCTCCAAGCTTAGTACCGGCTATGACATGGCTCGTGTCGCTAGGGAACAAGCCAAATCAGAGCTTCCCCACGCGTCAATAGAGGTTATGGACTCAAAAACTGTTACTGCCGCTGAAGGTTTTGTGGCCTTGGCCGGGGCTCGTGCAGCAGACGAGGGTAAGAACCTAGCTGAGGTGGTGAGAATGGCTGAGCAAGTGAGAGACAAGGTCGCCTTTTTTGCCCTTTTGGACACCATCCGCTATGTCTATCGCACAGGTCGGATACCAAAAATCGCTGCGAACATAGGCTCGATGCTGAATATCAGGCCAATATTGACCAGCTCTTCTGGATTGGTACGCTTCAAGACTGTAGCGAGAAACAGGGAACAGGGCGTCAATCGGCTGCTTGAGATAATGGAGGATAAAGTGGGTAAGAATCCGGTGCATGTCGCTGTAATGCACGCTTATGCGCCGGATGAGGCAGAGAAACTGAAGGAGCGGATATCCGCCCAGTTCTACTGTGCCGAGCTATGGATTACCGAGTTTAGCCCGGTGATGGGTTACGCTACCGGCACAGGAACTCTCGGTGTTGCGTTCTATGCAGAATAACATGGTCAGTCACCAGACGATGCCTGACGTAACCTACGCCTCGTAGTTGCGAATGACCACAATTATCCTCCCTCTTGGCACTCCTGCCCAGACCGCTAAGAATCAGTGACGGCAGCAGCGCTATTGCTCCTTCTCTGATACTCCAGCCTCAGCAAAAGTAGCCATCTCGGCTAGGGTCTTAGCTGCGGTCTCAGCCAGGAAGATTCCTAAGGCTGCACCAGTGCCCTCACCAAGACGCATATCCAGATTAAGGAACGGCTTAAGCCCAATATGCTCGAGGACGACCCGGTGACCTGGCTCAGCCGAAACATGGGCAGCTATTAGGTAGTCCTTTAGCCTTGGCGCCAGTCCCGAGGCAATAAGGGCAGCTGCTCCGGAAATAAAACCATCGATAACTACTGGAATGCGATGAGCCGCTGCCCCCAGCATCACTCCAGCCAGACCGCCTATCTCAAAACCTCCTACCTTGGCCAGTACGTCCAAAGGTTGCTTTGGGTCAGGGCGACTTGTCGCCAAAGCCTTTTTAATTACTTCTACTTTCCGAGCAAGCTGTTCATCGGTTGAACCAGCGCCGCGGCCAGTAACCTGAGCCACTGATTTCCCAGTGATAACGGCACAGATAGCACTACTGGCGGAGGTATTACCAATGCCCATATCGCCAGTACCAATTATATCCAGCCCCTTGTTTATTTCGGCGGTTACTATCTCAATTCCAGCCTCTACAGCTTTTAATGCCTGCTCTTTCGTCATCGCCGGACCAACAGCTATATTCCGCGTGCCGTGGGCAATCTTTTGTGACAAAAGCTGGGGACTACGTTCGAGTTCAGTGGCCACGCCCATATCAACTACAATGACTCTAGCACCAACCTGGCGAGCAATGACGTTCATTCCCGCCCCACCACGGACGAAATTATGAACCATCTGGGCAGTAACTTCTTGGGGCCACGGGCCAACTTTTTCTGCTACTACTCCATGGTCGGCAGCCATGGTAATAACCGCCTTGTGTTTGATTTGAGGTATTGGTCTCCCCTGAATACCAGCCAGTTGAATGGATAGTTGCTCAAGCCTGCCCAGACTCCCTGGCGGCTTGGTCAGCGTGTCTTGGCGGGCTTGGGCCCGAGCCATCGCCTCCTTGTCCAAAGGTTCTATCATCGTTACTGTGTTGGACAAAAGCTCTGACATCCTATTCCTCCTCGTAGTCTACCCTACTGCTCAGTCTTCAAGATAGCTGCTTTCATTTGCTACTCCAATAAAGAAAAATCCCTAAACCAAATCTGGCTTAGGGATTTGCCATTTCCCTCAGCCCTTCCTCCGAGGGTTTAAAGTTTTGCCGGCAGGTCTTCTGGCTCTTAGATCACCCTACTCCCTTAGGCCTTCCCATTTAGCTCAAGCCAAACAGTGGCACTATCTTAGGTTTCGTCCCTAATCACAGCGGCGGGACCGTACCCGACTCACACGGGTTTCCCTTTTAAGCTTCTGTTGCAAAGCACCGACAAACGATTCAATTGTTGTTAAGTTTCTGCTTTAGTCTATCAAGCTATTACGAGCTTGTCAAACAAAGAATGAAATTGGACAAAGCTGTTGTTAAGTCACGGAATCGACTCTGAGCCCGTTAATGTAACTTTATAACTCTGGGCATCGCCACCTTACCCAGCTGGAACATAATCCGCCGAGCGTGGCAAAGCCTGATATGGGAAACCCGGGGATAATATGCCCGGTGCTGAATATTTAGAGGGCACCGGTGGGTTGCACTAGTTCCCTTTTGTTCGAACCGATGACATTGAACAGAACATCTTTTACTATATAGCATAAAAGGTAGTGATGGCTCCGGCTGCATTGTAGAGTAAGGTAGCAAATCTAAAATAAGGAGCCATCAAATGAAGAATAGCGCAGCCAGGAAACTGAGACAAGTCCCAGCGGGGTATCTCAGGGTGGGGGTAGACCCGCATAAGAAGAGACATGCAGCCGTAACCATGACTGAGGACTTTGTGATTCACGGCAAGTTCAAATTTGACAACTCCAAGCGGGGCTTCGAAGAGGCGCTCAAACAGGCCAAGGCAGACATGGTTAAGACTAGCTGCGACGGTGTCATTTTTGCCATCGAGACAGCAGGCCACCACTGGCGTAACTTCGCCTACTTCTTGGACAACAATGGTATTCCTTTCCACCTTATAAATCAGTTCACTTTGAAGAGGAGACGCGAGGGGAAGGAACTCAATCGGAGGAAGAATGACTATCGTGACGCTGAGGTAGCCGCACAGCTATTGAGTAGCGGGGAATTTACTGAGACCAGGCTCCTCCAGGGGGTTTATGCCGAACTTCGCGCTGCCTACAATGCCTACCGCCGATTGGTGAAAGAGAGGACAAGGATTACGAATTTGCTAAAGGGTCTACTGGACGGACTCTTTCCCGAATTTACTCGGGTGTTTAAAGACCCTTGCGGTCTGACAGCTCTCAGTGTTCTCTCCACTGCCTGCGTCGTCCCCAGCGCCATTGCTAGGATGACGGAGAAAGAATTCATAGCGACTGTCGAGGCGCGCCATCAAGGCCGTCGGCTCATGCGGAAGAAACTCGGAGCGCTCCACAGCATAGCCAAGACATCAATCGGTATCGAAGCAGGTGCCCGAGCGGTGTCCATGGAAATCTCCTTCCTCATTGAGAAACTCGGACTTATTACGCGGCATATTCGCACTGTGGAAGGAAGCCTGGTAACGCTGGTGGACGAAACGGAGGAAGGCAAGTATCTGCTTTCAATAAGAGGGCTCAACTATATCGCTGTTGCCGGGTTACTGGCGGAGCTCGGCTGCTTCAAGTGGTACCGGAGCGCTAAACAGGTGACAAAAATGGCTGGCAGCAATCCCACTGAATCAGAATCGGCGGGGAAAAGAGGCACGCATACTCCAATGAGTAAAAAGAGGCGTCCGGCGTTGAGGTACTGTGCATGGACGTCTGTCATCCCGATGCTACGGTTAAACCCTGATTTCCGTGCCTGGGCTAGAAGGCTACGGGAGCGACCAGTGCATGCTCATCCTCTTAAAGGAAAAGAGATTGTGGGAGCAGCACTCAACCGGCTACTACGTTTGGCCTTCACCCTCGTTAAGAACCAGACCTTCTATCAAATTCCAAAACCGACGGTAGTTCTTAATCGGGAACTAGTAGCAGCAATCTAGGAGGTGATAGAATGCATCAGGTGGGCAGGGAGACGCCGTTCATCTTTTTGGGAGCTCAAGAGAGCAAACCCGCGCAACGAACATGGTGCCCCTGCCCCCCTGGCCAAACCCGTATGAAGTATGATGGGACCCCCGATAAAATCGGGGTGAACCCGGATCTAACCGGTAAATAGGGAGCCAGGGGAAAAGGGGCTGGGGTCTGCTCACCGATGTGATGCCGAACTATAGGAAAGGCGCCGGGGCCCTTGACCCAAAACTATATAGTATGTTCGTGTAACCAGCGGTTGTTGGTTATCTCCCGAAGAGCCTGATGATGATATTCACGATGATGGTAAGCACCAGGCTGATTACCAGGCCGGTTACAATCGGGAAATGGAACTGAAAATTGCCTTTCTGGATGAATATGTCACCAGGTAGTCGTCCCACGAATGGAACCTTGTTCGCCAGGACCAGAACCAGACCTAGAATGGCAATGAAGACCCCGACGAGTATTAAGAATTTCCCCAAGTTTTCCAGGCCGAACATACCGTCCAATTACCTCATACCCTCAGTATCTGGCCCTTAATGGTGCCCTCGATGGTGAGCAGGCCGAAAGAGTCCCTGGCCGGGCCCGGATTGAAAAGCAGTACCCCCTGGACATAACGGTTGCATGGCTCGTGCGAGTACCCGAAGATGATGATGTCCACGCCTTCAAACTCCCTTCTTACCCGCTCGGCGATGCCGAAAGGTGCGCCGGAACCGTGAATAAGGCCAATTCTCCGGCCGTTAACCTCGAAGACTTCCTTTTCGGGTAGCGCCTTCTTTGGCTCTCCCGAGTCCATGTTGCCTCGGACCGCTTTTACCGGCTTGATGGCACGCAAGCCTTCCAGCACGGCTTTCTGAGTAAAATCGCCGGCATGAACGATGATATCAACGCTGGCCAGGGCATTTATGATAGTGGCCGGGAGTTCATCAAAATCTCTGACGTGAGTATCCGAGATAATACCAAGCTTCATAGTTATGCCTTCGCTGCGAATATTCGCTTTCTATTTTAACATGCTACCGTTGATTTCCTCACATGATATATATCTGGGTCACCCCAGGCAACTCATAGCGAAATTACTTCTCAGGTCATACCAGGGTAGGTCTCTAACTGTACCACACCTATAGATAGACAGGTTTGTTTTTATTCTTAGGCTGAGATAAGGGAGTGGTGCCGGTAGTTATTACCGGCACCACTCGTCCTTTGCGCCAATCACTTGTCCTCGGTCACATGCACCTTGAACGTGATGTTGGCCGCAGTCAGCACAACACTCAGCAGCTGGATAAGGCCGTTGATAAACGGGCCAACGTTTTCCGGCGGCACGGTGTTCACCTTGAGCCGAATGATGCCGGCCTCAGGTTGAATATCGATGATTGCCGTGCCGGAAAGCCCCTGCTGCGACACATGCTGGCGTATCTGGTTCATCTGGTTTTTCATGTAGTCGGGATAATTAAACATCACCAAAAGCCTCCTTTACTTCGTCTTCAGTTGCCTGATTTCCCCCAGGCTGGGGCTGAAAACCGGGTTGAAAACCGGGTTGACCCGGTGGTGGCGCCTGTTGCCCGGCCATTGGCTGTCCCTGTGGCGGTGCTGCCTGCCCGGGCATGGGTTGACCAGCTTGCCCCATACCCATCGGCATCATGCCGCCGGGCATCATGCTGCCCATCACCGTCCCCATCATCTGCTGGATGAGCGGCTCGATCAGCCTTACCATCATGTCGTCCCAGGGATTAGAGGAACCGGGAGCGGCATGCTGCTTCACCGCTGACAGTATCTGGGGCATGCTGGAGTTAAGGACCTGCTGTGATGCCGCCTGGGCTACCTCGTAGGGGTTGACCTCGGCACGGAGCTCCTTGGCCATGGCCACCAGAGGCTGGGCCTGCTGCACTCCCAGGCTGGAAAGCTGCTGCAGTGCCATGATGGAGAGAAACAGGTCCTGCCTTGCCCGGCGGGTGCCCGCCTCGTAGCCATCCCAGTAGCCGTCCCGACCGTCAATTGGCCGGGGTACGTAGACCTCCTCGATAAACGAGTGCATCGCCGGGATAATCTCCTTGCCGGTGGCCATCTTCGGAAAGCCAGTCCTGCTCTCATCAAACCTGAGATGCCCCTTCTTCCTCAGCTCATGCACCACGGCATCAATGGTACCCGGCTTCTCGCCCTCGTCCTTGAGCTCCTGTCGTATCCGGGCCAGATCGTCGGCATCGGTCGCTTCCAGGATGCGGCGGCGGATGCGCTCCTTGACGCCTTCTTCACCATTCATCTTCGCTACCTCCTCTCTTCTGATTGCCTTACGCACAGGCTTACGCCCACTGACATTACTTCGTGCGTAAGGGCTTATCCGTAAGGGCAGGCTTACACCTGCCCCTCTGGCAGGGGGTGACCCCCTCTAAGCCATACGCATACCTACCACCTCCTCTCCTTGCGGATTTGGCGCCCCAGCAGGGCCGTAATGGAAGGAAGCTGTCCCCTTACTGGCAGGGCTTATGCCTGGTGTGGGGAATACCGCCCGTGGATGGCAGGGAGGGCCGGGCAGCTGGAGGTTACTAGTGTCGGCGGCGGGCACGGGGCACCTCCAGACCCAGTCTCAAAGTGCAATTGCCTAAAGCAGACCGGTCAAGGCTTTGTGGCGCATAAGGCTAACCTTACCGAGGCACTATCAAGAGCAC
>JBHIDQ010000008.1:0-25017 GCA_046760155.1 Dehalococcoidales bacterium
CAGAGCGGTTGCGCCGTGCCCAGGAAAGATATACCGGTGCCTCATAGCCGGGAACGAGCCGTTTGTAGGAGTTAATCCACTGACTGGTAACCGACGTAATTTCTGGCGCGTGCTTCAGCAACCCGGCAATATAGCACTTACCTACCCTGGAGAGGTGGTACTCATCATTCGGGTCAAAGAAGGCATTTTTATCACCTTTGAATAGCGACTGGTGCACGTGCATCCCACTGCCGTTGATGCCGAAAACCGGTTTGGGCATAAAGGTGGCATAAACCCCATACTTCAGGGCGACTTCTTTGACCACCAGGCGGTAGGTCATCACGTTGTCGGCCATGGTCAATGCATCAGTATACCTCATGTCTATCTCGTGCTGGCTGGAGGCAACCTCGTGATGGGAATACTCAACGCCGATACCCATCTCCTCCAGAGTGAGCACCGTTTCTTTTCTCATGTCAGTGGCGGCATCTCGGGGGGTCAGGTCGAAGTAACCCCCCTTGTCCAGGGGCTCAGTCCCTTGAGAATCTCGGAAGTAGAAGTACTCCAGCTCTGGTCCTACGTAATAGGTATAACCTAAATCAGCTGCCCGCTTCAAATTTCGCTTCAAGACATACCTTGGGTCACCTTCGAAAGGCTCACCACCGGGCCTTAAAATATCGCAGTACATTCGGGCTACGGCGCGGTTCTCCCGGGGTCTCCAGGGAAGTATCTGGAAGGTGTCAGGGTCGGGTAGCGCCACCATATCGCTTTCATCAATGCGGGCGAAGCCTTCAATTGAGGAGCCATCAAAGCCCATGCCTTCTTCAAGGGCACCCTCTAATTCCTCCACGGTAATGGCGAAGCTCTTCAAAAAACCTAGGATATCGGTAAACCACATTCTGACGAACTTAACATTGTTTTCCTTGGCCATCTTGAGGATATTTTCTCGTGACTCAGCTTTTCTTTGAACCGCCATTGCTCCCTCCTAATCCTTAGAATACTAACTTGCTGTAATTATACCACAAATCGAAGCCAGAGTTGGCTGGCTAGTTTCTATTTCCACCGAATATCCTTTTCAATGGGCATAAATTCGGCCGTAAGGTCGAAGCCAGAGTGGGAAGAGCTTGATAAACTTATCTTTAAGTATCTCCTCAGCACTAGAGTCGAAATGGGCAGCAAATTCAGTGACGAGTTTCTTTAGTATCTGCCAGTCTGTTTCCCCTAGTTCGGTAATGCCCACCTCTTTACCTAATTGGTGACTCTCGACGCTTCCCCTCAGATAGATAACACCCCCGTGCATTCCGGTGCCAATAAATTTGGCTTTATGAGACCCCGACCCATTTAGACCCAGTATGACTAGGATACCGCCTGCCATGTATTCGCCAAGGAAATCCTGTGCGGTACCGCCAATGACTAACATCGGTTTTTTATTTTGATATTCTTTCATATGGATGCCCGCCCGATAGCCGACATTATCACGAACGAAAATCTTACCTCCCCGGGCGGACAAGCCAATAATATCCCCGGCGTGACCGTGAACGATTATTTCGCCATCGTTCATCGTGTTGCCGCAACCATCCTGAGCGTTACCGTGAACGGTAATCCTAGGTCCATCCATGAATGCCCCTAGGTCATTACCTGGGGTACCGAATATTTCAATTTCTACCGGTCGGTTTAGGTTGGTGCCGATGTATCTCTGCCCGTAGACATTCTGGAGCTCAATCTTCCGTGTGCCGTTGCTGGTGAGCTCTCTGAGCTTGGTGTTAAGCTCCCGGTAGTAAATGCCGCTGGCGTCTATTTTTGCTGTCTGGTTGATTCTTTGGCTATATCCCATTTCAACTTCCTGCCATCCTTACGCCTAGAATATCCAGCTCGGTATCAGTAAGCCCCACACCCCTCAGGTGAAGTCGATTACCACGTAGGCTTTCCAGGGCATTGATACCCATACCACCCAGCATATCCTTGAGCTCCAGGCTCCAACCATGCAGGAGGTTAGCCAACCGCCTGGCCCCAATCTCAGGGTTAACTCTCTTGGACAAGAAAAGGTCAGAAGTGCAGATACCCCAGGCACACTTCCCGGTATGACACTGCTGGCAAAGACGGCAGCCCAAGGCAATTAGTGCCGCGGTGCCAATATAGACAGCGTCAGCGCCAAGGGCAATTGCCTTAGCCACGTCACCACTGTTTCGTATGCCACCGGAAATGACTATTGAGGCTCGATTGCGGATGCTCTCCTGCCTGAGGCGGTTATCCACTGAGGCCAGGGCCATCTCGATTGGGATACCGACATTATCGCGGATAATCTTGGGCGCAGCACCAGTAGCCCCCCGTAACCCATCAAGCACAATGATATCGGCACCGGCCCTTACCATACCACTGGCAATAGCTGCCGAGTTATGCACGGCGGCTATCTTTACTGATACTGGCTTGGTATAGTGGGTGGCTTCTTTTAGTGCGTAAATAAGTTGCGCCAGGTCTTCAATGGAGTAAATATCGTGCTGAGGTGCCGGTGATAGCGCGTCGGTTCCCTGAGGAATCATGCGGGTCGCCGAAACTTCCGCACTCACCTTCTCTCCGGGAAGATGCCCGCCAATGCCGGGCTTGGCTCCCTGACCAATCTTAATCTCGACGACGCGGGCAACATCGAGATACTCAGGATGGACACCGAAGCGCCCTGAGGCTACCTGAACAATGGTATTATTGCCGTATTTATACAGCTTGGGATGGAGCCCTCCCTCACCCGTATTCCACAGAGTACCTACCTCAGTAGCTGCTCTGGCTAAAGATTTGTGCACATTGAGGCTCACTGCGCCATAAGACATGGCGGAAAACATGACTGGAACTTCCAGCTTGACTTGAGGAGCTAATTCCGTTTTTAGGTTTAAGTCGGCATCAAGGTCTACCCGGTCTGGCTTTCTCCCAAGATAAGTAGCCAGTTCCATCGGCTCGCGCAGCGGGTCAATAGATGGGTTGGTCACCTGGCTGGCATTGAGCACCAGATGATCCCAGTAGATACGCTGGCCTTTATCATTACCCATCCCGGTGAGGATGACGCCACCAGTCTCTGCCTGCTTGATGATGTCTTCAATAAACTCAGGATGCCAGTTGTAGTTTTCCCGATACTCCAGCGGGTTTCTTCTCACCGTTAAGGCCCCAGTAGGGCAGAAGGTAACACAGCGATGACATCCGGCGCAGTTCTCGGTGCGGCTTTTCATCTCGTCGTCTTCAGCATCATAGTAATGATTCTCAAAGGAGCACTGGTTAACGCACACCTCGCACTTGATACATCGCTCCGGGTCTCTTTCGATTAAAAATTTTGGCGGTAGGTAGGTTTTCATGATTTCCTTCACCCTAGATACGTATTGGTATTCCTCTTACTGCTAGGTATTCTTTGGTTTCACGAATGGAATGAGTGCCGAAGTGGAAAATACTGGCGGCCAGGACAGCGTCTGCCTTGCCGTTAACCAGAGCTTGGTAGAGGTCTACCAGGGTACCAGCACCACCGCTGGCGATAACCGGCACGGTCACTGCCTCAGAGATGGCGCGGGTGAGCTCAATGTCGTATCCCGCCCGGTGTCCGTCAGCGTCAATACTGGTAAGGAGAAGTTCCCCTGCCCCTAAAGTCACTGCCTGCTTTGCCCAGGTGAGAGCGTCAATCCCGGTTGGCTGCTGACCACTGTGGGTATAGACTTCCCATTTGGGTTCCTTATTACCGTTTACTCGCTTAGCATCTATGGCAACAACGATGCACTGACTGCCGAATTTAGCAGCGCCCTCTTGAATTAGCTTGGGTGTAAGCACGGCGGCGGTGTTTATTGAAATCTTATCAGCACCTGCCTTTAGCATCCGCCGCATATCGCTGGTGGTACGCAGTCCACCACCAACGGTCAGCGGCATAAACACTTCCTCAGAGATGCGCTCCACAACATCGACCATAGTATCACGTCCCTCAGGAGTGGCGCTGATATCCAGAAAGACCAGTTCGTCAGCACCCTCTTTATAGTAGAAGCTGGCTAGCTCTACTGGGTCACCAGCATCACGTAATTGTATGAAACTCGTTCCTTTGACCACCCGCCCGTCTTTAACATCAAGGCAGGGGATAATTCGCTTAGTGAGCATATGACATTATCCCCTCGATACCAGCCATCGCCGGTGGCTGAAGCGGCGTTTTCAGACTGCCGACGATAGGTTCGCCGCCAGCTGGAATCCAGGATGCATCCAGGTCAGGACAAACCAGGCGGATAGCTGATTCCTCTGATGAAAGGTAAAGTATATTGTCCTTTACTCCCACAGTAAGCGGGCGCAGTCTAATGCGGTCGGTAAGCCCGATCATCTCACCGTGATGGGCAATAATCACTGTGAAGGGACCATTCAGAAGTAAACTACCATATACCTGGCGTAGAGTTTGAAGCAGTTTCTGCTCCCCCGGAGAGCGGCGCTCAATTTCTGTCCAGAGAGGCGGTGCTAGGATGCGCGCCACAATCTCAGTGGGAAGTCCGTGTTTGCGCATCAGTAGGTCAACGGCATAAGCCACCACTTCCGTATCCGTCTGCATGGTGCAGTGATAGCCGAATTGCTCTAAGTAGCGCCGATTTATGCCGTAGGATGAAATCTCACCATTGTGAATTACGGTCCAGTCTAGAATACAGAACGGGTGGGCGCCACCCCACCAGCCCGGAGTATTGGTCGGGAATCTGCCGTGGGCGGTCCACAGGTAACCTTCATATTGCTCCAGGCAGAAGTAGTCGGCTATCTCTTCAGGGTAACCCACGCCTTTAAACACTGCCATGTTCTTACCACTGGAGAAGACAAAAGCGTCGGGAAACTCAGTGTTTATTTCCATCACCCTCTCAACGACGTAATCATCATCCGATTGGTCCTCAGGCTTCCGCTGACTTGACTCAAGAAAGTAGCGCCAGACTATTGGTGGGTCTACAATTGCCGGTGTCGGTCGTGTTGGCACCTCTTCGGCTTGAATCAGGTTAAACTTCTCCTTCAGAAATATCTCTACCTCTTTCTGTCCCTTCTGGCTCAGATACATGATATGGAAGGCGTAAAGGTCGGCATACTCCGGATATAGCCCGTAGATGGCAAATCCGCCACCCAAGCCATTGCCACGGTCATGCATATTGGCAATTGCCCTGATGACACCTTCCCCGGAGAACCTCTTCCCCAAAGTGTCCATGGCGCCAAATATGGAACAGGCATCGATTACTTTATCATCATGGTAAGGATTTTGTATTCGGTTAAGCGCTTTCATTGTCCCAACCCCCAAGGTAAGAATTTTTATTCTCCGACAACCAACTCCTCGACCGGCTCGGTCTCTACCGGAGAAACCAACGCTGAAGGTGGCAGTTCCAGTTGTGGTCGCCATAAATCTTCAGGAAGAGAAGTGAGGCTAAAATCTTCGGCGATAAGTACCTGCTTGAAATCATCAGCATTTATTTGGTTCTTGATTAAATTGAAGACAATGCCAGATTTCTCGATGTTACCGGCAAAGACGAGCCCGACTACCAGCCCGTCTTTCAGGATGACTTTGCGATAGGTATCATCATGGCTCTGGCTGAGCACCTCGTAGCTATCATCAGGCGGATTTACCATCCCAGCGGAGACGACGTCTAAGCCGAAGTATTTTAGCGAATTCATTGCTGTCCCTCCCGGATATTCCGTCGGCCTACCGGCCATATTAAATCCGGCAATCCTGCCTCCGAGATAAGCATTGGGCCAGATAGGCGTGAGCCGACATTCACCATAGCTAATATCATAAGCCTCAGCAACGTCACCGCAAGCATAAATATCAGGATTGGAGGTGGTCATGTAACGGTCAACAACAATGCCGCGATTTACCTTTATTCCAGTGTCGGTAACTAGTTCTATACGCGGTTGGACGCCGATGGCGACTATTACTAGCTCACAGGGAATTGGAGTCCCATCGTCCAATGTCACGCCGGTGACAGCACCTCCTGAATAGCTGCTGATCTCCGCCACGGTGCGACCGGTTATGAGTCTCACCCCAGCCCGCCCGAGTAATTCCTCCTCGAGAGCCGATGTCTCCTCATCAAGCATGACATTTAAAATCCGCTCTTTCATTTCGACAACAGTGACTTCCACCCTTCGCTTGATTAGTGCTTCGGTGACACTTACCCCGATAAGCCCGCCGCCGATAACCACTGCCCGCACTTTTCTATTCAGGAATCGATTCAGGTATTGGTCAATTGCCTTGGCGTCATCAAGTGTGGTGAAGGTAAAGACCCCTTTTCTCTCTATACCTTCTACCCGGGGAACGATGGGCAAACCGCCGGTAGCCAGCAGCAGTTTTTGCCACCAAATTTTATCTCTTGAGTCGAGTTCAATGATATGCTCATTCAGCTTAAGTCGTGCTGCCTTCCTGCCGAGGAAAGTGTGGATATTGTTCCGCTCGTAGAAATCAAGCGGTCGGAACAGCATCCTCTCTAGGGGACATTTCTCGGTCAAATACTCGGCAATGAGCGGCCGTGAGTAGGCAGGGTAGGGCTCGTCAGAAATAATGGCTAAAGCGCCCGTCTTGTCTACCTCACGTATCGCTTCCGCAGCAGCAATGCCCCCGGCGGAATTACCGATAATCAGGTATTTTACTTCGGTTACGTTTTGTACCATACTGCCCTCTTCATTTACGGCTTATCTTGGCGAGCTTGAGAAAATTGTCGTACATTTTGAGCCCGAGCTCACCGCTCTTTTCCGGATGGAATTGAGTCGCTACCAGGTTCTCTCGAGCAATGACACTGCATATTGGAATACCATATTCGGTCTCACCGGCAACTAGTGATTTATCCTCCGGCTCTCCATAATAGCTATGAACAAAGTAGAAGTTGGCTTCGTCAGGGATGCCATCAAATATGGAGTGAGAGCGTCGCTGCTTCACTTGGTTCCACCCCATGTGGGGAATTTTTTGGCCTGAGGGTAACCTCCGCACCCACCCGGGAATGATCCTCAGGCAGTCATGCCCGCCACCTTCTTCAGTGCCGGTAAACAAAATCTGTAATCCGATGCAGACGCCGAAGAAGGGACGGCCCTCAGCAATGAGTTGACCAATGGGGTCAACCAATCCCAGCCTCTTGAGACTTTCCATAGTATCCCCAGCAGCGCCAACGCCAGGCAGGATAACTGCGTGAGCATTAAGTACCTCATCCTGGTGACTGGTTATCCTTGGCTGATAGCCCAGCTCGGTGATGGCATTAGCCACACTGCGTAAATTACCGGCACCATAATCGACTATTGCAATCATTCCAAATACCTTTTTGGTCGTTATAGGGTTAATTTTTGACCGTGACTTCCACTATATTTTGCCGGGCGATGCCTCTTACTGCGTCACCCTTTTTGATGAAGACATGCATTAAGCCAAATATCTCGTACTGTCCGTTCTCTAAATGACTTGTGTCCCAATCAACCGGGAAATTCTTGAGCTTGTCTTCGGATTCTCCAATCTTAATCCAGGTATCCGTATTTTTCTTTCGATAGTACCAGGGATTGGTTATATTTACAACGTACCCCGATAGTTTGAGGGTTTCTAACTCCTTGCGCAGCAGGTCTTCATCAAATGTTTCCCGGAGCCGAATCGTACCAGAGTAGCTCTCCGAAACCTTTGACGGCACAATGTAGTATGGTCCCCAATCGTATGACATGAGCACACCTCCGTTTAGATTTTTATTCTTCTTTTATCATGTTGAAACTTCATCTTGAGCTTCAGCATACACTAATGCCTCATTCGGGCAATTAGCCACACACGCTGGTATATCCTTCTCCAAACAGAGGTCACATTTGGCAATCTTTCCTTGTTGCCTTTCTTGCCTTATTACCCCGAAGGGGCAAGCCAATATACAGGTCCAGCAACCGATGCATTTTCCCTCATCCACGGTAACCACGCCACTATCTGGCTCCCGCTGCAGGGCTCCGGTAAGACAAGCATAGATACACTGGGGCTCAGCACAATGGCGACATGACACGGCAAAGGAAATGGGCTCCTTTTTCTCCACTCGTAAAAGTGGCGTAGGTTGCGGTGATTCCCTTTTGAAGGTCTTGATTAAGTCCTTGGATACTGAATGCTCTAATCGGCAATACACTTCGCAGAGGCGACAACCCATACAGACCTCTTCATTAATGTAAACCCTCTTCATTTAAGGAATCCTTCCCTAAGAAATAAGCGGTATACGGTTACCTCTTGCCATTGTAAGCTACCGCTAGCTTTTTGTCAAGTCTTTTTGGTATAATTTCAGTAGAAACGAGAAAAAATCAAGAATTAGGAAAAAGCGGAAAAAATAAAGGCTAAAATTGCCACATTGACAATAACAAGTGATTTTCAAGACAATGGCAAAGTAGGTATTATTTTTAATTTTATTATGATGAGTCATTTTCGATTAATGCGGGTAGTCTAATGGGAATCGCTTTTTATCTGGGACCTTTCGCTATTCACTGGTACGGTATCCTGATTGCGCTAGCGGTAATCGCGACATTAATAGTTGCCATTATTGAGGCGAAAAGACGAAGCGAAGCTTGGGAGCATGTGCTTAATGCCGCTCTTTTGGTTATTCCTTTGGGCATTATCGGCGCTCGTCTCTATCATGTTATTGATCAATGGGACTTTTACCGCCAGAACCTGACTTTGATTTTTGGGGGCGCCGGGCTGGGGATTTTCGGAGCCATCATCGGGGGCGCTATTGGACTTTTAATTTACACCAAGTGGAAGAGATTGAGCACTTTGCGTTGGATGGATATCGTTGCTCCCGGCCTTATCTTGGCACAGGCGATAGGTAGGTGGGGTAACTTCTTTAACCAGGAACTTTATGGCTATCCCACTGATTTGCCCTGGGCAATATATATTGACCCCGCCCACCGTCTCCCCGGCTACGAGGCTTTTAGTCATTTTCATCCCCTTTTTCTCTATGAGTCCCTGTGGAACTTCCTCGGCTTCATTCTGCTGATGTTACTGGGGCGAAGGCTGAAACACCGTCTCCTTGATGGCGATATCTTTTTCTTCTATGCTGTCTATTACTCAGTGGGGAGGTTATTTCTTGAGAATCTGAAGATTGATGTCTGGACTATCGCTGGTATTCCTACGGCACAGTGGATATCTGGTATTGCCATTATTGCTTCAATTGCGGTAATGGTCTATCGGAGGTATCGACTTCAGCGCACAGTTTGATTTGAAATATAATCTGAGGGAGTGATGAAAAGATTCTCGGTTCGTACTTTGTTTTTGACTGCTTTAGTCTTGTTGCTGGTTATGTTATCGGCTATTTCCGTAATATCCTGTGCGCAGGAAGAAGAAACAAGTGAGAAGATAGGGGTGGTGGTCACCGTACTGCCGCAGGCTGAATTTGTGGAGAATATTGGTGGAGAAAGGGTAGAGGTCGCAGTGATGGTGCCACCGGGGGCAAACGTTCATATCTATGAGCCCACTCCTTCTCAAATGACCGCCCTTGCCAGGGCAGAAATGTATGTCAAGGTAGGCTCAGGCATCGAATTTGAACTGGTCTGGATGGACAAACTGCTCGCGGCTAATAAGGATATGCTGGTGGTTGATTGTTCACAGGGGATAGAACTTCAAGAGATGACAGGAGAGAATAAGCATGAAGAAGAACAGGAGGGCAAGCCCAAGCATGGTAGGCTGGACCCGCATGTTTGGATGTCACCGTTGAATGCGCAAATAATGGTGCGTAACATTTGCGATGGGTTAATTCAGGTTGACCCAGATAGCAAGACTTATTATGAGCAGAATCGGGATGCTTATCTCCAAAAGTTAGCCGACCTTGACCAAGATATCAGAGACGGATTATCAGGAGTGACCAACCGCAGATTCATGGTCTATCATCCAGCGTTTAGTTATTTTGCCAAAGAATATGAGCTCACCATGTTACCTATTGAAGAGGAAGGCAAAGAGCCAACTGCTGCTGGTCTGGCTCATTTGATCGAACAAGCGAAGGCACATGATATAAAAGTTATCTTTGCCGAACCTCAGTTTAATCCGCAGAGTGCTGAGGTCATTGCTGAGGCAATAGGGGGTAGGGTGGTGTTTATTAACCCTCTGGCTAGGGATTATACCTTGAATATGCGCGTACTTTTAGAGGAGTTGCTTCAGGCAGAAGTCAATCAATAATCTCTATACTACCACTATTGCCTGTGATAAGATGTACCTAAGCTTCTCATCTTGGCTAGGTATGGTAAGATAATTTAACGGAGGCATCATCATGAGTGCTGAACTTGAAGCGAAGATAAAATCATCTCTAGTGGAAGACAAGTTACCCTGCGCCGTTGCCTTTAAGATTGCCAAGGAGCTAAAGGTTAGCCCAAGGGAAGTTGGCCAGGCGGCCAATAGACTAGCCATCAAGATTTCTAGTTGTCAATTGGGCTGCTTTCCCTAGAATTTTGCTCTGGCACGATGAGATAACCTTTTGTTATCTCTATCGTTTTAATATAGTGAAGTATAATGGGTGGGAGGTTCTTATGAAAAGGTTGATCGTATCATTGTTACTGGTTACGCTTCTGCTGGTGCCGATTGCCTGTGCTGCGCCTGCTCCAGCACCGATTCCAGCCCCGGCACCGGCTCCGGCACCCGCCCCAGCACCACCGTCTCCGACAATAATAATACCATCTGCGCCAGAGGAGGCAGGGGCGAAACCAGCCCCTGTTCCCACTCCAGCCCCGGCGCCAGGACCATCGGAGGAGGGCGCCTATCCTGAGACCGAGCGCATGATTATCCGCACGGCCAACATGCAGCTGGTGGTGGAAGATGTTCGAGACACCATGGACAGAATCACCGAGCTCTCCGAGAGTTTGGGAGGCTTTGTTGTCGATTCCAGTAGTTGGAAAGAAGGAGAGCGCATTGTCGGGCAGATAACGGTTCGGGTACCGTCATCGGATTTCAACTACGCGATGAGTGTATTGCGTGAAATGGCCGTGGAGGTGAACTCCGAGAGTACGTCTAGTCAGGACGTTACCGAGGAATACGTTGACCTGGAGGCACAGCTCCGCAACATGGAAGCGACTGAGGAGCAGCTTCTGAAACTTATGGAGAAGGCGGAGAAAGTGGAGGACATTCTTGGGATTCAGCGTGAGCTGTCAAAAGTGCAGCAGGATATTGAGCGGACCAAGGGGCGCATGCAGTACCTGGAGCGGACCTCGGCGATGTCGCTTATCCAGGTCTTGCTGGAGCAGTCCAAGCTTGAGGTACGGTTGAGTGCCAATAAGGTAACGGCCAAAGAGGGAGAGGAGATTCGTTTTGACAGTGATGTGGGCGGTGGCATCCGGCCCTACAGCTACGAGTGGGACTTTGGCGACGGCAATACCAGCACCGATAACAATCCAAGGCATAAGTACAAGTCAGAAGGAACCTATACCGTTACGCTGACGGTCACCGACGACCGTGGTAATCAGGATACGGAAAAGCGGAGTGACTACATCACGGTTATCCCGGCTTGGAGTGCGGGTAATATTGTCAGCAGTGCTTGGAATGGCCTGATAACCTTTGGTCGGGGACTGGCGAATGTACTCATCTGGCTCGGCATTTTCAGTCCGGTCTGGATAGCCATTGGTGTTATACTGTATTTCGCCTGGTGGCGTCGGAGGAAGAAAAGAGCATAACTAAGGAGGATAGTAGGGATGGACCTGACTAAATTTTCTCTGGAAGGTAAGGTAGCCCTGGTAACCGGAGGCAGCCGGGGAATTGGTCGGGCCATTGCTCTGGCTTTGGCTGATGCCGGAGCGGATGTGGCTATATGTAGCCGCAAACTACCGGCTTTAGAGGAAGTGGCGGAAGAGATTAGGCAAAAGGGTAGAAAAAGTATGGCCATCGCCAGCCATGTGGCCAAGCCGGAGGAGTCAAAAGCTTTGGTGGAAAAGGTGAAAGGTGAGTGGGGAAAGATTGATATCTTGGTCAACAATGCCGGCACCAATCCCTACTACGGCCCTCTATTAGAGGCTGAAGAATGGGCATGGGATGTCACCATGAACGTTAACCTCAAAGGGCCGTTTTTATTAAGTCAATTAGTGGCTAGGGTGATGAAGGAGCAAGGTGGCGGTAGCATTATCAATATCGCCTCTATTGCTGGCCTGATTCCCAGCGAGCTGAATATTTATTCTGTCACCAAGGCTGGTTTGATCATGCTGACTAAGGTTATGGCTAAGGAGTTGGGACAGTACAAAATTAGGGTTAATGCCATTGCCCCTGGAGTCATCAAGACCCGATTGAGTGAAGCGTTATGGAAGGAGCCAGCCAAAGGCAAAGCAGCAGCCGGAAGTAAAGCTCTGGGCTATATTGGGCTGCCAGAGGACATCGCCGGAGCAGCCGTTTTTCTGGCCTCGGATGCCTCAAGTTACCTTACCGGGGAAACTATTATCGTGGATGGTGGTGAGAGTATCGGACCGGCGCCGGTTTATACCACCTGAGCTGGAATTACTTCACAGAGTCTGTTAGCGACTTTAGTTTTTCCATTACCGCGGTGCTGATATCTTTTTCGGCAACTGGCACCATATCAATTGTTTCGGCAGCCACCACGATACTTCGATTGGCCTTGGCTCTGTTTTCTTGCTTGTTGCCACAGGCTCTGGGGCAACCACAGAGAATGACCATGGTATCAATATGGTTGCTCTCTGGCGCGACCAAAATTAAGTCATCCTCTTTACCGATGACTTCTTTTAACTCATTGCCGATTTTCGATAGGTCAATGAGGGGATTACAGGAACCGCAGTATTTCAGTGCTACCTTTATCTTGGAACCTAGCACACTAGCCGTGGTTGCTCTCCGATCTTAGCTAATTTTTGGGCTAGTCGTTTCTTATGCTCCCAATTTGAGCGGCGCATGATCATTATTTTTTGTGCCTGCGGCGAACCAGCACCGTGCATGGATTCCACCAGGGCGGTGCCGCAGGTCATACCCTCGATCAGCCTTAAGAGACGCATCCTGGTTTCGGCAGGAACTTCAGCTACTCCCTTTACGTATTTATCGACATACTTACCGACTCTGGTATTTCCCCAGTCCATTTCGGAGGGCATGGTGGCTAACAGACCGCCAGCAATATCCTGAGCTAACCTAGCGATTTCATATACATTGCGAGTCACGTTCAGCTTGGTCACATTGGCCAGAAGCGGGTCAGCCATAAAGTTACCCGCCGGCATGCGGTAACCCTGGCAGGAGCAGGCAATGGAACAGCAGTAAAGAGTCTCGGCCAAGTGAACCATCTCCACTAGCTTATCTCTAATATGAGAAGCTTTGGCGGTGCCTTGAACCTCGGTAAGGGCGTAAGTCGCCCCAATGAGGGCATCAGCCAGGCCAACCTTGCAGCCACCATAATTCTGCCGATGGGGAGTGGCGAAACGCTCGACAAGCTCGAAAACAGAGTCGTACTCGCCGCACATAAACACGTTTTCCCAAGGGATGAAGACGTTATCGAAGACCACCAGCGACTCACCACCGACAATGCCGTATTCTGGATTGCCTTGGTCGATGATGCAGCCGCTGCACTTTCGGTCATCATTGGTCTGGCGACCAAAAACATGAATGACATTGGGAGCATCTACTGGTACATAGAAGCAAACCGCAAAGTCAGCATCAGCCTCCTTCATTGAGGTGGTGGGCATGACTAGGTGTCCGAGGGCATTAACCGCGCCGGTGATATGGACCTTAGCCCCCCGAACCACAATGCCATCACGTTTCTTCTCAACGACGTGAACATATTGGTCAGGATCGCTCTGCTCGCTAGGTGATAAACTTCGGTCACCTTTGGGGTCGGTCATCGCGCCGGAAAGAAATAAGTCCTTGGCTTGTATTTCCTTAAGAAGGTTGACGAACCGCTGGTGATACTCAGTGCCGTTCTTTTGGTCCAGGTCGAAAGTCACCGAGTAAACGGCATTCAAGGCATCATGACCAACGCAGCGGGCAAAGCAACTTCCCGTCTGTTGGCCTAAGGCACGCAGTGCTTTTACTTTTTGCACCAGGTCATCAGTACTATGATGAACGTGGGTAAAAATGTTAATCTTCTCTCCGGTTAAGTGCGACTTGGTGGTCAGCAGTGCCTCAAACTCGGGTGCCTGAGCCATATCATAGGTTAAGGCGGCGGCATTGACATGAGGGATGAAGGCAGGATGGTCAGCCACGCTTTCAATTTTCTCCCCCATATAGTAGATTTCCGGCTTGACTCTCCGCAAACTATCTCGATACCCATCACCACTTATCATGCCCGTAACCTCGCTATTTTTGTTTTTCGATGAAAACTAAGTTGCTGACTACTCCTGACTATTCGTAGCTGCGCCCAAGGGCAAAGACAATCGAGACCAAGAGTAAAATTGCCGCTAACAGAAACCAGAAGGTCCAGGTGAATTGAGGCATAATTAGTGGAATTACCTCGGCGGCAGTAACGATGCCCATTATGGCACAGAGTCCACCAACCGCACCCACAATTGCAGCTGTTATTCCCATAATCGAACCTCCTTATTTATTTTATCCTGTAAGCATAAGTTTATTATATAATTTTAAAATTCACAACCTAAATTCAGGAAAAGGGGATTAGTAAAAGCAAACCAAATTGACCCTGGGGTATTGACAACTACAAGAATGGCATTATGATTAAGCTTACCTGCTTCAAAGTCATAACTACATTCCACAGGCAAACAGATTAATCACTCTTTAGAGCTATGACAATCGTAAGAATGGGTGATTTACTATCAGCTGAATGAGAGTTAAAGTAAAAGTAAGTAATGCATTTACTTTAAACATTATTTGGTAGGTGTGGTGGTATGAGGTTATTGAAGTTATTGATAAATAACGCAGAGCGAATAATTGTGATAGCAATTATTTCCTTTATTTTCTTTGGAGCCAATGGAGGTTCTTTTACATTTGCCAAACCAGAGTATGTTTTAGGGATTCCTTTCGAGGGCAAAACGGTTACCATAGCGGGACAACCAACTGTTTCATTAAGTGTGATAAGAGAAGTTCGTGAGGTATCAGCGACATATGAACATCATACGGTCGCAACAGCGTTGCAATTAATGAGGGTGACAGAGGGTGTGAAAGAAGTTCCCGTGGTCACCGTATCGACAAATGACATGGGAAGCTTTCCTTCATCAAAGCACAGTCTATACCCCAATTATCTTGCCAAAAGGTTTAGTCTATTTAAGTACATAGTTAATAGTGAGGGCATTGTCAGCATTGATGCCCCGGCGGCAACCACCGAAGCTCAGCTTGAAAAAATCGAAAAGTGGCTCGAGCGGCTAGAAAAAGATAGATAAACCCCACGCATCCAATCAATGGTAAACCAGTATCCTTGATAATAACTCCACTCTAATATCCTATAACTACATTCCGTATGTCCAGAGATTCATTGTTGATTTTGGGCATTGAGAATATAATTAATAAAACAAGAAGTTAATCATTATTTCTAATTTAAATTGGGAACTCATGACCAGTTTAGAACAAGAAATCGGTAATTTACTCCGCCAGAAGGGAATGACTTTGGGGGTGGTTGAATCGGCCACGGGAGGGCTAATTTCCCATCGGATAACCAATGTCCCGGGTAGTTCAGACTACTTTAAAGGGTCGGTTACTGCTTATAGCAATGAGGCTAAGGTTAAGGTGGTGGGGGTAAAGGCGGAGACCATCAACCGGTACGGTGCGGTGAGCTCTCAGGTGGCTGAAGAGATGGCCGAGGGAGGGCGAAAGCTATTGGCGGTGGATATCTGTCTCGCTGACACTGGTATTGCCGGGCCTAGTGGGGCTACTCCAGGAAAGCCGATGGGGCTATTCTACTTGGGACTATCCCATCAAGGAGGCACTTACAGCCGAAAACACGACTTTCAGGGAGACCGAGAGCAAAACAAGCAGAGCGCTGCTGAAGCTGCTTTAGGTTGGTTAAAAGAATATCTGGAGAGCCTCAAATAGACTGATAAGGGATAAAAAGGTGTTTAAGAGGGGCGTCAGCCCCCCTTCCAAAATCTTTCCCTCAATGTTATACTCTGACAGACCATCTGCTAGGTAGGAGACTCTAAGTGAAAAGAGCTGACGGCCGTGCCTATGATGAATTACGGCCAATCAAAATAGTCCCCGGATTTCTTAGCTTTGCTGAAGGCTCAGCACTAATCGAGCTGGGTAAAACCCGCGTGCTGTGCTCGGTTAGCGCTGAGGAAAGAGTGCCCAACTTCCTCAAAGGAAGTGGTAGCGGCTGGATTACCGCGGAATATGCCATGATCCCCCGGGCGACGGTTACCCGCACCCCGCGCGATTCGGCACTGGGGAGGGTGGGTGGTAGAAATCAGGAAATCCAGCGCTTCATTGGACGCTCACTTCGCGCCGTAACTGACCTCAAGCCACTGGGAGAAAGGACATTAGTTGTCGATTGTGATGTGATTCAGGCAGATGGTGGCACCAGAACTGCCGCCATTACCGGGGCCTATGTCGCTCTGCATCAAGCCCTCCACAACCTGGCGAATATGGGAGTAATATCCTCGGTGCCGCTAAAAAGCGCCGTGGCTGCGACCAGTGTCGGCATTGTGCACGGCAATATGCTGCTAGACCTGTGCTACGATGAAGACTACGGTGCTGCGGTTGACTTTAATGTGGTCATGACCAGCAAAGGTGAATTCGTTGAGATTCAGGGTACCGCTGAAGGTAAACCCTTCTCCAGAGAGACCGTTGATGAATTACTCTCTTTAGCCGAAAGGGGTATCAAGCAACTGTTTCAAATCCAGCAGAGTGTCATTGGAAGCTAAAGTAGCAACGGGCTTTAAGCTCTTACCTGACCGCTGCCAAAGATAACCCATTTATAAGTGGTCAGTTCTCTTAACCCCAGCGGACCACGGGCATGTAGTTTCTGGGTACTGATGCCAACCTCAGCCCCCAAGCCGAACTGACCCCCATCAGTAAACCGCGTGCTGGCGTTAACGTAGACACAGGCGGCATCTACTTCATTTAGAAAGCGCCTGGCGGCTGAATATTCCTCAGTAACTATCGCTTCAGAATGCCCGGAACCATAGTGCTCAATGTGCGCCAGCGCTTCATCCAGAGAATCTACCACCTTGATTGCCGCCACCAACGCCAGAAACTCCTTACCCCAGTCTTCCTTGGTCGCTGGAATAAGTTTCAAGCCGGAACGGGATTTAAGGATAGCTAGAGCTCGCTCATCGCAGTGCATTTCCACTCCTGCTTTTGCCCACTCGGTGGCGACTAGAGGTAGATAGCGTTTGGCAATATCAGCGTGAACCAGGAGTGTGTCCAAGGCATTACACACGGTTGGTCGCTGTACTTTAGCATTATCGGCAATCGCCACTGCCTTATTCACATCGGCGCTTTTGTCGACATAAGTATGGCAAACGCCAATCCCGCCGGAAACGACCGGCATACGGGCGTTCTCGGAGACAAATTTTATCAGCCCGGCGCCACCACGAGGAACGACAAGGTCAATGATTTCTCTCATCGTCAGCAGATGGTCAACCAGAGTCCGGTCAGTATTTTCCACAAATTGCACCGCTCCCTCAGGCACTCCGGCACTTATCGAAGCGTCTTGGACCACCTTGGCTAAGGCACTATTGGAGTGAATTGCCTCTTTGCCGCCCCTGAGGATTACTGCGTTGCCCGACTTCAAACAGAGGACAGAGATGTCAATGGTAACATTGGGTCGGCTTTCATAGATAGCACCAATGACGCCCAAAGGCACCCGTTTTTTACCAATCTGCAAACCGTTGGGTTGAGTGTGCATATCAAATATCTCACCTACCGGGTCAGGTAGCGCCGCCACCATCAGTATATCCTGGGCAATAGCCTCAAGACGGCTGGAATTCAGCATCAGGCGGTCGAGCATGTGGGCGCTCATACCTGATGCTTCTGCCTCTTTGTAGTCAATCTGATTGGCAGTTAATATTTCATCCTTTTTGCGTAACAGGTCTTGGCTGATACTCTGCAGAGCTTGGTTCTTAATATCGCTGGAAAGGTAAGCCAGGTGATGGGAAGCAGCCTTAGCCGCTCTTCCCTTGGCTTCCAGTTCTGCAATCGCCGGTTTCATTCTTGCTTCCTCAAGTTATTCTGGTACGCTATTTAAGGGCACTGGTGCCGTTGAATTGATAGACATAACGGGTTGGGATGCCGCTCACCGCCCGGTTGACTCGCTTTCTCAGGTGGCATTTGCCCTTACGTGCGTCCTCTAGTTCAATTACATAGTTTTCCCTATCATCAATACGTACATAGTCGGTGAGGGTGAGTTCTCCCCACCAACTTGTGGCTGACTTATCGTGGAACTGGTAATTAACCTCAGTCACAAATTGGTTATCACTGAACCTGTAAAGTTTACCTATACTCACTTTAATCCTCCTAAAGAACGGCTAAATTATCTCGGTGCACTACTTCTGGTCCGTAGTCAAAATCAAGTAGTGCGGCGATTTTTTCAGAGTGAACCCCTTTAATAAGGTTAACATCACTGGAGCTATAGTTGACTAGACCACAACCGAGGTGGGAACCTTCGGTATCGTAGATATCAACGATGTCGCCGCGGTCAAAATCGCCCTCGATTTGTTTGATGCCGGCGGCGAGTAAACTCCGATTTTGCCTTTTCAGTGCCAGAGCGGCTCCGGAATCAATCACCAGCTTACCCTGAATACAAAGACCGGAAAGCATCCAGCGCTTGCGACTCTCAAGCTTACTGGTGGTCGGCGAGAAACGGGTGCCGACTGTTTCACCAGAGGCCAGTCTTGGGATAATATCTGGTTCCCTGCCATCAGCGATAACTACAGTTACTCCTGAGGCAGTGGCGAGCTTAGCTGCTTCTATTTTGGTAATCATGCCGCCGATGCCAAGACCGCCTGCCTTATCCGCCAGGTGCTCAATCTCTGAATCTATCCGGTCCACCTGTGAAATAAGACGGGCATCTGGGTCGCGTCTCGGGTCAGCGGTATGCAGTCCGGCAGTATCAGTAAGCAGTAAGAGCAGGTCAGCATCAACCAGATTGGCTACCATCGCTGAGAGATTATCATTATCGCCAAACTTAACTTCATCAAGCTCATCAACGGCGACGACATCGTTTTCATTGACAATGCAGACTACCCTAAGCTGCAGCAAAGCGAGCAGGGTGTTGCGGGCATTGAGATAACCAGCACGGTCGGAAAGGTCAGCCTTGGTCAGCAATGCCTGTGCTACCGTAATATCATATTTACTGAACAATTGCTCGTAAACATTCATCAGGCGACTTTGCCCCACTGAACATAACACCTGCTTAAAAGGGATACCTTTAATCTTTTTGGCTAAACCCAGCTTATGCCTGCCGGCCGCCATGGCTCCCGAGGAGACGATGAGCAGTTCCAGTCCCTGCTTATGTAGTTTGGCTACCTGAGCAGCCAGCCTTGACATTATCTCCTGGTTCAGCTGGTCATTGCCACCGGTGAGCAGGCTGGTGCCAAATTTAACCACGATTCGGTGATGTGGCAGCGTCGACGACTTTAAATTACTTCTCTTATTTTTACCCATTTCCAGTCACCCTAAAAAGGGACTTGCTCCATTATAGCAAGCTGGGACGAATTGGACAAGGATACAGCGCTGCGATATGCTATTATACTGATGCCGAATGAGTGATTTAAGACAATCTCAAGCCCGGTGGGTCTTACCTATCACCTCTATTGTTACCTTTCTTGGTTTTCTGGATACTCATTTACTGATACCAATTATGGCTCTGTACGCCACTGAGCTTGGTGCCAGCATTGGGATTATTGGGCTTATCATCGGGCTTTATTCACTAACCAATACCCCAGCCAATATTCTATTCGGTCGGTTGATTGACCGCATAGGTTATAAGGTTCCGTTGATGGCTGGTCTCATTGGGGATGCCTTGAGCATGTTTCTTTACTCAGTAAGCCGATTGCCGATTCATCTGGCCTTAGTGCGGATACTGCATGGGACGACTGGTGCCTTAATTGGCCCGGCGACGATGTCGGTTATCGCTGATTATAGTGCTGAGAGGCAAGAGGGTAGGGCGATGGGCTTCTACGGCATGGCCCTGGCAACCGCCACTTTGGTTGGCTACGGATTGAGCGGAACTCTCGCCTCCCGACTGGGTTATCAAGCCGTTTTCCTGTTCGGCGCCGCCATGTTGATTATTGGAGTGATGCTGAGTTTCTGGTTGCCTGGTAGTCGGCGAAGCAGTAATGGTCTCAAAACTTCATCTGGTGATTTCAACAAGACAAAAGATTTAATTGGCCGAAGAGGACTTAGTATTGCCTACTGTGCCATATTTGCTCAATACTTTACCTTCGGTGGTGTGGTCACCCTGCTGCCAATCTACGTGAAGAGCCTGGGGATGGAAGCCTTTCATGTTGGCATACTGCTGGCTATCTTCGCCATTATGTTTATCATCATTCAATTTCCCAGTGGCGCTATCTCGGACAGGATAGGACGACTGAACCCTATTGCCTTTGGCTTAGGCCTGGGTATAGTTTCCTTGGTTATGCTGCCTTCAGTAGCGGTATTCCCCTTGTTGGCATTGGCCATGGCTTTGTATGGGACAGCCTATGGTCTACTATTTCCCTCGATTTCTGCCTTGGTAGCTGACAACACCATTCCTGAGGAGCGCGGTTTGGCTACTGGAATATTTCACGCTCTGCTTACGGCCGGAGTTGCCGTTGGGGCACCCGTGATGGGTTGGGTCGGTGGCATGGTGGGGGTAAAGTTGGGCTTAGCCTTAAACTCTGGTAGTATGGCTTTGGCGCTAGTTATTACGCTGAGAACCATGAAAAAGATTATTTAACCATAAAATGAAAGTAAGGAGGCAAGAATGAGGGTACAGGGAAAGGTAGCACTAGTTGCCGGTGCCGGAACGATTGGACCACCGGGAGGTAAACTTGGCAATGGACGAGCCGCCGCAATTCTGCTGGCGAAGGAAGGTGCCCGTGTTGTCGCCGCTGATATTTCTCTGGAGGCGGCTGAGGAAACGGTGGCCAAGATTAAAGACAAAGGTGGTGATGCTATCGCTATTCAAGGTGATGTCTCAAGGGAAGCAGACGCCAAAAGAATGGTTGAGATGACTCTTTCACACTATGGGAAATTGGACATCCTGGATAACAATGTCGGCATTTATCTCGAAAGAGACATCGTTGACATGAGTGTGGAAGAGTGGGACCACATGATGGCGGTGAACGTAAAGGGGATATTTTTAGTGTCTAAATATGCCATTAAGGCGATGATGAATAGTGGTGGAGGAGCTATTGTCAACTTAGCCACGATTTGGGCACTACAGCCCCGCCCTGGCTCATCTGCCTATAACACTTCGAAAGCTGCGGTAATAGGGCTGACCAAGTGCATGGCCGTGGAGTATGCCCCTTATGGCATTAGAGTGAATTGCGTGATACCAGCGGTTATCGATACCCCATTATTCGACACTGTTGCCACACCGGAAGGCAAGAAGAAACGAATAGGGAGAATTCCTCTCGGGCGTATGGGCCTGGCTGAAGAAGTGGCTAAAATAGTTCTCTTCTTTGCTTCAGATGACTCATCCTATACAACTGGGGAAACAGTATTGGTGGACGGGGGGATGTTCGCGGGCTATCCTCGCTTCTTTTGATTTTTGAGTAAGATTTCAGCTACGGTAGTAAGGTAAATAAACACCCGAAAGCTTGTTTGAACTTCCCAAGTTAACGGTGTTAAAATTTTTACCAGGGCTGGTCGTTTCGGCGAGCCCTAAAGGTGTTTGGAGAAGAAAATATGCCCTTAGATTTGACTCAATTACTCCGCCTTATTGAAGAGATGCCCGCTTATCGTCGGCTGGTAGCAGAGCAGCTGAAGTCGGATGAGGAGACTAGGGTAGTGGTGCTTGATGCCGCCAAACCCTATCTTATCGCGGCGCTATACCAGCGCTGGCACCTGCCGATGCTTGTCGTTATGGCACAACCTGAAAGCGCCAAAAAGCTCTATGAGCAACTCTTAATCTGGGCTAATTCCCAGGCAAAGCTTTTCCCTGAACCAGATGCTTTGCCCTATGAGCGCATTACTGCCGATGCCATTACCGAGTTAGAACGAGTTCAGGTACTTTCGGTGCTGGCTAATTGTGACCAAGATGAGCCGACCACGGAGGCACCTCTAATTGTGGCCTCTGCCCCGGCACTGGTGATGAAGACAACCCCGTACGCTGACTTCGTCTCTACCTGTCATACTATAGAATTGGGGACGGAGATTGAGCCTTTTCGTCTGCTGAGCCAATGGGAGACTATGGGCTATCGAGTGGAAAGCATGGTGGAGATACCGGGCACCATAAGCCATCGCGGTGGCATCATTGATATTTATCCTCCCACCAGTGAACTCCCCGCCAGACTCGAGTTCTTCGGTAATACGGTGGATAGCATCCGACTCTTTGCCCCGGCAAGCCAGCGCTCGGTAAATTCAGTGCCTTCACTGGCCATCAGCCCGGCTACAGAGCTGCTGACACCATTATTGAGTACAAAGACGGAGCTAGAGCGGGTCCTGAATCATATTGACCTCTCCGGTTGTAATGCCGAGGTAAGCCAACAATTCCAGCAGGAAATAGCCATGCTGTTGGACAGGCAGCGTCCGCGTGAAATGCCATTTTATGCCTCACTATTTAATCGAGACAGTCTTCTGAATTACCTGCCGCAAAAAGCCCTCCTGGTACTTGACGAACCTCGGAATATTGAACAGGCCGTAGCCGAGCTGGATGCTGAAGCCGAGCGAATGCGCTTGGAGAAGTTGGAGAAGGGGGAGTTACCGCGCAATTTCCCCCGGCCCTATTTCACTTGGCAAGAACTAGCGCCAGCGATTAAAGACCGGCAGTGCTTGGTGCTCACTGCTTGGAGTGCCGATGGAGAGGCACACCGATTAAACTTCACGCCTGTCCCCAGCTATGCTGGACAGCTACCTTCATTTATTGGAAAGACCAAGCAGCTCCTGGGTCAGAAACAGCGGCTTATCCTTGTCAGCCATCAGGCAGGTCGCTTGTCCGAGTTACTTAACGAAGAAGATATCATTGCCGCACCACTGACGGAAATCAAACAGATGCCCACGCCCGGTTCATTAACTTTAGTTCAGGGTTCACTGGCTGAGGGCTGGGTGATGAATCATGATACCTACCTGTTCACCGATGCTGAAATTTTTGGTTTCATCAAGCAACGACGGCTGACCAAAACACGCCCGGTGCCACATCACCAGCTTTTAATTGAGATAACCCCGGGCGATTATGTGGTGCATGTTGAGCATGGCGTGGCTAAATTTAGCGGAGTTACCACGTTAAGCACTGATGGTAGTGAAAAAGAATATCTGGTACTGCGCTATGCAGCTGGTGACAAGCTCTATGTCCCCACCGACCAGATAGACCGCGTTAGTCGTTACATCGGTGCTGGCGACCGGCCACCGGTGTTGAGTCGGCTGGGTACCCAGGAGTGGGTACGAACCAAGCAGAGGGCTAAAGAGGCAGCTGAAGACCTGGCCCAGGAGCTGCTGGCGCTTTACGCGTCTCGGGAAGTGGTGCCCGGCTTTGCTTTTTCCCGTGATAGCTTATGGCAGCAGGAGCTCGAGGGGGCTTTCCCCTACGTTGAGACCCCTGACCAGATGGAGGCACAGTATCAGGTAAAAGGAGATATGGAGAAATCCAAACCAATGGACCGTCTCGTCTGCGGCGATGTTGGCTACGGTAAGACTGAAGTAGCCATCCGTGCTGCCTTCAAGGCAGTAATGGATAATAAACAGGTGGCGGTACTGGTGCCGACTACGGTGTTGGCACAGCAGCACTTTGCCACTTTCGGTGAGCGACTGGGCGCTTTCCCGGTAAGCATCGAAGTATTAAGTCGGTTCAAGTCGCCCAAGGAGCAGCAGACTATCCTTGAAGGACTGGCTAGCGGTAAGGTGGACATCTGTATTGGTACCCATCGTCTATTGCAAAAGGATGTTGTTTTCAAGGACTTGGGGCTGTTGATAATCGATGAAGAGCAGCGTTTTGGTGTCGCTCATAAGGAATATCTGAAAAAGATGAGGCGGGAGGTGGACGTCCTCACCCTCAGCGCCACCCCCATCCCCCGCACCCTGCATATGTCGTTAGTCGGAGTGAGGGACATGAGCACCATGGAAACTCCGCCTGACGAGCGCCTGCCCATCAAAACCTATGTCGCCGAATACAATGAGCTATTGGTCAGGGAAGCCATCCTCAGGGAGTTGGAACGGAACGGCCAGGTCTTCTTTGTGCATAATCGGGTGCAGAGCATCGCTTTGGTGGCGCATAAACTCCGCTCACTGGTGCCTGAAGCCAGGATAGCCATCGCTCACGGTCAGATGCCTGAAGAGGAACTGGAGAGGGTGATGGCTGAGTTCGCTCAGGGAAAGAGTGATGTTCTGGTCTGCACCACCATCATTGAATCGGGGCTGGACATGCCCAACGTTAATACCCTGATTGTGAACCAGGCGGATAAATTTGGCCTGACGCAACTGTACCAACTGCGCGGCAGAGTGGGGCGTGGCGCCAATCTTGCCTATGCCTACTTTCTCTATGACCGGGAGAAGCGCCTGACGCCCACAGCACAGAAGCGACTGCGGACGATATACGAAGCCACCGAGCTTGGCGCTGGCTTCACCATTGCCATGAAAGATTTAGAAATCAGAGGCGCTGGCACTCTGCTGGGAACGAAACAGAGCGGGTATATCAGTGCCATTGGCTTTAATCTTTACTGTCGGCTTTTGGCTGACGCAGTGGAGGAGCAGAAAGCCCGGCTGGCCGGCGTTAAGGAGATTAAACCACCCCGCCTGCCCACCCCCACCATAGACCTGCCTTTGACCGCTTATATTCCCGAAGAATATGTGGTTGATGTCGATACCAGACTCAGCCTGTATCAGAAGCTGGTCAAGCTGGAAAAGGCAGAGGATATAGAATCTCTGGCTCAGGAATTTGCTGACCGCTTTGGCCCTCTACCCATAGAGCTAGAGAACCTGCTCTACGCGGTAAGAATAAAACTGCTGGCGACTAAAGCAGGCATCGAGTCTATCACCACCGAGCACGGTCAAATCGTGCTCCGGCGCTTTGAGGGGATGGGATTTGATAA
>JBHIDQ010000009.1:0-24757 GCA_046760155.1 Dehalococcoidales bacterium
TATAAATAACGTCAATCTTCTCATTTGCCAGCCGGTCGCGCAGCTGCTCCGCTTGCTTTATTCCGTCTGCGCTCAGCGCAACATCGGTTTGTCCCCAGAACCTCTCGGCACTGTTTCCTGTGGTATTACCGTGTCTCACCAGCAGTAACCTGGACAATTATCTCTCCTAACTGAGCAAAGTATACCCGTTTTTCCGTTGCAAGCCAAATGTCTCCGAGAATGAGTTAAGCAGGCTTTCAATGATGCTTTCGACTGTTATGGGATACCCCAGTAGTTTTGAGATTGAGGTCATTACTGTGCTTTTTAAGCCACAGGGCTTGATATACTCAAAATGGTGAAGGTCAGGGTTTACATTGAGGGCGAAGCCGTGCATGGTAATATGGTGGCTGACATGTATCCCGATAGAACAAATCTTATCCTCACCCACCCAAACACCGCCGGGGTACTTTGGCATACGGGAGCCCCGGATACCAAAGTCAAATAGTAGGTTGATGATGACTTCTTCCAGTTTCCAGATGTATTCACGCACCCCGAGACCATTCTCTTTGAGGTCGAGAATGGGATAGCCGACAAGCTGCCCCGGACCATGATAGGTAATGCTACCACCTCGATTGGTGGGAAAAATCTTTATTCCCTTTGGCGGAGTAATTATGTCCTCTTCGCCTCTAAATCGCCCGATGGTATAAACTGGCGGATGTTGCAGGAGCAGCACGACGTCAGGAATAATTCTCTCGGCTCTGGCTTGCGCTAATCTTTGTTGTCGCTTTAAAGCAAGCTTATATGGGACTACTCCCAGGTATTCGGCAGCATAACCCTTTTCGCAAGTTTTCGGCGCGGTTATCACTGAGCCCTTTTCCGCCAAATCTCTACCTCCTCAGCTTCCAGCGGAGGTCTGGTTTTCTAGCGGCGGTGACCTCATCCAGTCGCCTTACCGGTGTATTATGAGGAGCGGTGTGCAGAATTTCTGGCTTTTCCTCCGCCTCCTTGGCTATTTTCTTCATCACCTCAATGAAAGCATCCAGTGTTCCTCTGCTCTCGGTCTCGGTAGGCTCAATCATGAGGGCTTCCTCCACCACTAGGGGGAAATAGATGGTGGGAGGATGGAAACCATAATCGAGCAGACGTTTGGCGATATCTAATGTCGTGACCCCTTGGGCTTTCTGCCTTTTCCCGGAAAAGACCACCTCATGCATACAGGTGCGGTCGTAGGGTAAATGATAATCTGCTTTTAGCTTTTCCTTAAGATAGTTGGCATTTATGACCGCATTCTCACTGACTTCTTTTAACCCCTCCGCACCAAGGGAACGGATGTAGGCGTAGGCTTTGACCATCACACCAAAGTTTCCGTAAGTGGCACCGAGTCTACCGATAGACTTGGCTGGTGAGGTGAAAGTGTAACCCTTATTACTCTTGGTCACTAAGGGCGAGGGTAAAAAGTCGGTCAAATTGGCTTTGACGCAGACGGGACCGGACCCCGGTCCACCGCCCCCGTGAGGGGTGCTGAAGGTTTTATGGAGATTGAGTTGGACGCAATCAAAGCCCAGGTCACCAAATTTCACTTTACCCAGTAGAGAGTTCAGGTTAGCCCCGTCACCACACAGCAGTCCACCTCTTTCATGAACAATCTGGCTTATTTCGGCTATTTGTGGGTCAAACAGACCTAGCGTGGTTGGCATGGTTAGGGTTAAGGCGGCCACTTGCTCATTCATCATCACTTTCAGCCGCTTCAAATCCAGGTTACCCTCATGATTGGAAAGTACGGTGCTTACCTCAAAGCCGCACATCGTGGCGGTGGCTGGATTTGTACCGTGGGCTGAGTCCGGCACCAGTATCTTCCTCCGCACTTCATCCCCCCGGGTCTGATGATATGCTTTTACCATTAATAGACTGGCTAGTTCGCCTTGCGCTCCGGCCATGGGTGCCAGGCTGGTGGCGCTCATCCCGGTAATCTCGGCTAAATATTCCTGAAGTTCAAACATGAGCTGCAATGCCCCCGGCACCGAGTCTACTGACTGGTAAGGATGTATTGCAGTAAAGCCCGGCAATTTGGCAATATCCTCGTGCCATTTGGGATTATATTTCATGGTGCAGCTACCTAAAGGGTAGAACCCGGTGTCCACTCCGTAATTGAGCTTGCTGAGGTAGGTGAAATACCGCACCAGCTCGACCTCACTTACCTCGGGTAACCTAAGCTCCGGGCGAAGCAGTTCTTTGGGGGGCAACTCAGCCAGAGGTACGTCTAGGCTTGGCAGATTACAACCAATCTTACCCGATTGGCTAATCTCAGGCAGCAAATAATGGTGACTCATCACTCATAACTCTCCCAGAATGGTGACTAGCCGGTCTATCTCTTTTTTGGTGTTCATCTCGGTAACACAGAACAGCATGCTATTGTCTATCAGGTGGCTGATGTCCAAACCACCGATTATCTTTTGTCGAAAAAGTGCTCGGTTAATCTGACGGGGTGCTACCGGGCAGCGGATGACGAATTCTTTAAAGAAAGGTTGTCGGAAAGCGAGCGAGTATCCTTTAAGCTTGCTTATTTCACTAGCCGCATAGTGAGCCTTGTGGTAGCATAACTCGGCTACCTGGCGGAGCCCGCTTTTACCCAGGGCGGCGAGGTAAACTGCCGCCGCGAGGGCGACTAAAGCTTCATTGGTGCAGATATTGGAAGTAGCCCGCTCCCTTCTGATATGCTGCTCGCGAGTCGCCATGGTTAAAACGTATCCCGGTCGACCGTCAACATCCACCGTTCTGCCAACAATCCGGCCTGGCATTTGCCGCAGGTATTCTTTGCGGCCGGTGAAGATGCCCAATCCCGGTCCACCGAAACTTATCGGGTTGCCCAAAGCCTGCCCCTCAGCAATGACGATGTCAGCCCCATAATCTCCCGGTGGTTTGAACATCCCGAGAGAAACAGGGTCAACAATGGTGATGAGCAGAGCGCCAATATCATGGACTTTCTGGGCATAGGTGCTCATGTCTTCGAAATAGCCAAAGAAATTGGGCTGTTGAGCAATAAGACAGGCGCAGTCCGGGGATAAATCCTTAAAATTTGGGGTTACCTGCTCTCTAGAGATGTCACGACCACCGACATAAGTATCGATTACTTCCCGGTATCTTGGATTTATGGTGGACAGCACGGCGACCTTGTTTCTATTGGTGATGCGGCAGGCCATCAGGGCAGCTTCGGCGGCAGCGGTACTGCCATCATACATCCCGGCGTTGCTCACCTCCATGCCGGTGAGCTGGCAGACCAGCGACTGATACTCGTAGGTGGCTTGGAGCGTACCCTGGCTGGCCTCGGCTTGATATGGAGTGTAAGCGGTATAAAACTCACTGCGACTGGTGATATGTCCCACGACGCTGGGGACAAAATGCCGGTAGTAACCAGCCCCGAGGAAGCAGACATAATCATCCAAATTGGCATTCCGCTTTGCCAGCTGACGAAGTTCATTCTTGAGCTCTAGCTCAGAGAGAGGTGGCGGTAGTTTGAATTGTACGTTGCGGAACTTGGCCGGCACGTCCTGGAATAGCTCATCCGCCGCGCTGATACCAATCTCGCGCAGCATGACGTTGCGGTCAGCCTCAGTGTTTGCTAAATAAGGTGACGGCATTAGTCTCGGTTTCCTCCTGCTGACTCCTAACTTTCTTCACCTAACCCGGCGACAAATTTATCATACTCGTCACTATTCATCAGTGCCTCAAGCTCCGCAGGCTGGCTCAGCTCCAATCTGACTAGCCAGCCGGCACCATAGGGGTCTTCATTCAACAGCTTGGGCTCATCAATGGCCGCTTGGTTGATTTCTAGGACCTGCCCGCTTACCGGCGAGAAGAGGTCAGAAACCGCTTTCACCGTTTCGATTTCTCCCATCTTTTTGAACTGCTCCACTTGAGTACCAGGGGCAGGCAAATCAAGGAAAACGACGTCGCCTAGCTGGGATTGGGCATAATCGGTAATCCCCACCTTCCCCTTGCCTCCGGATTCAGGGCAAATCCATTCGTGTTCCTGCGTGTACTTATATTCTTTTGGGTTCATTCTTTGGTCTCCTGCACCAGATAGAATTTTCCTCTCCCCAAACAAAAAGGGGCAATCCATACTAGATAGATTACCCCTGTCCTTTTACCTGAGAGATTACCCGTTACCTACTTACGGGCTGCCCCTTCGGTGACCTCATATCGAGGTCTCTCCAGAGGTTTCACTTACGGTAGTCCTTTTGCCTGAGAGTTTCAAGGCTTAGCGTCCTGACTCCACGCCTTTTTCCCCTTCGGCTCCCCTCCAGGGTATCTCCTACCGTTGTGCGATGCAGAGTAGCATAACTTGCCAAGACTGTCAAGTCCTTTGTTATATTAAAACTTTTGACACAAAGTCTTTGTTCTTGTAGCATTATGTTGATTGATAGTTAGCCTAAGCTGTATGGTGCCCGGAAGAGAGGTAAAACGTGAAGATTCTGGTTACTGACCCAATTGCCGCCGAGGGTATCGAAATTCTCCGTCAGCATACTGAGGTCGATGTTCGGCAGGCTTTAACCCCGGAACAATTGCAATCAATTATCGGTAATTATGATGCCCTGATCGTGCGCAGTCAGACTAAGGTCACCTCCGATATTATTGATGCTGCTGACAAGTTGCAAATCATTGGCCGGGCCGGGGTTGGTGTCGATAATATTGATGTCGAGGCGGCTACCCGCCGCGGCATAATCGTGGCCAATTCTCCCGAGGGAAACATCGTTTCCACTGCCGAACATACCATAGCCATGCTTCTCGCCCTGGCACGTCGGATTCCCCAGGCAAATAGTCTCCTCCACGCTGGGGTTTGGAGTCGTGAACTAAAAGGTTGTGAGATTCGTCATAAAACGCTGGGTATTATCGGCCTCGGTAGGGTCGGTACTGAGGTAGCCGAGATGGCTAAGGGACTGCGCTTGGACATCATTGCCTATGACCCTATGATTTCGGAGAGCCGGGCGGAAAGGTTGGGGGTACGGCTGGTCGAACTGGAAACGCTGCTGGAAACGTCAGACTTTATCACCATTCACGTGCCGCTGAACTCCAGTACCAGAGGGTTAATTGGGCGCAGTCAACTTAAACTGGTAAAACCGACGGCGATGCTGGTGAACTGCGCTCGAGGTGGTATCGTCGATGAAAAGGCACTCTACGAGGCACTTGAGCAGGGCCGTTTGGCCGGGGCAGCAGTTGACGTTTTCAGTCAGGAACCGACGATCGACAATATATTGCTAAAGAGCGATAAGGTAATCACCACGCCTCACTTGTCCGCATCTACTATTGAAGCTGAGGCAAGTACCAGCCTAGATATTGTCGAGCAGGTAGTGGCAGTTTTGAAGGGTTATCCCGCCAAGTCTCCGGTGAATGCCCCGATGATTTCGACCGAGGCGATGTCAGTGCTTGGCCCGTATGTCCAGGTAGGGACAATTATTGGCCGAGTTGCCGTCCAATTGCTGGAAGGACAGCCAAAATCACTGACCATTCGTTATCAGGGAGATATCGCCAAAGAGGACACTGACCTGGTTAAAGTCGCTGTTTTAGCTGGTCTCTTGGAAACCCTGACTGAGGAGCGCGTTACTATGGTCAACGCCGATATTATCGCCAGCAGTCGTGGACTAAGTGTTACCGAGCAGAAAGAAATCATCTGTGAAAATTACGCTAACCTGGTGACGGTAGAAGTAAATACCAAATCGGGAAGCACACTGGTAGCTGGCTCTTCTCTCCGGGGAAAGACCCACCTGACACGGGTAGGCGACTACTGGCTGGAAATAGAGCCATCGGGCAGTTACATGTTGTTCACCGAGCATAAAGACCGCCCCGGAATGATCGGCGCCGTGGGCACTATCATTGGTAATGCTGACATCAATATTAGTCAGATGCAGGTGAGTCGGGGAGTGCAGCGTGGTGGGGGAGCCATGATGGCACTCTGCTTGGATGAACCCCTTCCCGAAGGGTGCTATCAGCAAATACAGGCGATTCCCGATATGTATAAAGCGCTCGTGGTTAAATTGACTAGATAGTCCAAGAGGACCAAACTCTATGAAAGGGGTAAGATGATGAAATAGCCTCTAGGTGCTTTCTTCTTCTTTCAGTCTTCTCACCCACAATCTGGGTTGGGTGGCAATAACTTGTCTTAAAGCTTCCAGCTTGCTTCTAAGGTCCTTGGCCACTGCTTCATCAGTAAGAAGCTGTTTCAGCCGCGATTGGTCGAAGCTCAATACTCTGTCCCACAGACCTTCTGGCTCCAGCAGGGCTCTGACTTCGTCTTCGCTAAAGCCGGTCATCTCCACGAGCTTATAGGTAATGGCGTTCTCTCTACCGTAAACCCGATTTATCCCCTTAGCCTGGCAGTAATCGATAATCATCTCCTTTAACTCACCAAGCTTTGTCTGGAGCTCTTTTATCTGTTCCTGAAGCGAAGTGTACTCCTCCACCGTCTCAGTGATTGCCATTTCAGGTAGGATACCTTGCCGGGCTGGTTCTGGGGTATCTGGCAGGTATTGTTGCCGGTAATACGGACAGTGCTCGGGGAAATCACAGGGGCATTGCTCGTTCTCAATGGCGGTGAATCGCTGCTGAGCAATATTCTCCGCTACCTCTAATACCAGCTGTCTGGCCTGGTCGAGTTGTGTCTTATCTCGCGCGCCACAACTGCAAGGGGTATTTGACCTCAGATGATACAGGGTAAGTCTCTCCACAGGGAGCTGCCAGAGATTTTCGGCAGCCAATTGATATAGCGTCAACTGGAGGTCTTTGGCTAAATCTTCGCTGGTAAACAGCCCTTGACTTGTCTTGTAGTCAACGATGGAGAGACCACCGCTCTCCAGCTTATCCACTCGGTCGATAAAACCTCTTAGCTTTATCCCTTCAATATCAATATAAAATATTCGTTCCACCGCTAGCGGCATCCGGAAGTCACTGCTATGAATCTCCCAGAATTTAGTCAGTATCTCTTTCCCGTAAGCTTTATATTTGGCTTCCTCTTCGACTGATTCATACCCATTAGAAAGCCAGTTCTGCTCATAAAACTGCAGTAGCTCATCCAGCGATGGTGGTGGGGGTACTTTGACCTTAAAAAAATGTTCCGCACAGAGGTGCATCGTGGTGCCAAAGCTGAGATACCACTTATCCTTTGGCTTCAAGCCATCAATATATTGCAGCTTGTAGCATAAAGGGCAGGTCTGATAAAGGGAAATCTGGGTGAAACTTAGGGGCTTAATGGCTCTCCTCCCTTTTCTTTTCCTTCACCAGAATCATCTGTAGTCCAATTGCTTACTTTAAAATTATAAGCCGCCACGGGGAGGCTTGTCCATTGAGTAAGCGTACCTTTGACTGATTTTGGCCCCGTTAGACATCTTATCGCTTAGGTTGTTAAAATATTTATGAGAGCCAACTAATGGAAAATATATCGATTATCGTTGCTTTTAGTGCTGGGCTATTATCTTTTCTGTCACCCTGCGTGTTGCCGTTGGTGCCGGTGTACTTGGCTAGTTTGGTTGGCACTGAGATATTTGACACCCGGGTTACTGGAATCCGCCTCCCCATGTTTCTCCACTCCTTTAGTTTTGTCATCGGCTTTTCACTGATTTTTGTCGCTCTGGGAACGATTGCTGGGCTAACCGCATACGCGATTAATCCCAGTTTAGCCCTGCTCAATAAAATATCGGGCAGTCTGCTGATTACCTTCGGTCTCTTTATCTTGGCCGCGCTGAAGGTACCGTGGTTAAACTACGAAAAGCGCCTAAACCCGTCGTTAGGCAGTACCACCGGTTACTTGCGTTCGTTTCTTATCGGGGCTACTTTTTCCCTGGCTTGGACGGCTTGTGTTGGCCCGATATTGGGGGGTATCTTGGCGATTGCTTTGAATACGGCAACCGCCTGGAGCGGGGCTTACCTGCTGTCTTTTTACTCTTTAGGGTTGGGGCTGCCCTTTTTGATTATCGGCGTGGCCTTTGATTCTATGGCTCCATGGTTAAAGCGTATCCAGCGTTATTCGCGCCTGATCCATCTTATTAGTGGCTTGCTGCTTATTGTTATCGGTATCCTTGTCCTGACCAACCAAATAATCTGGTTCTCTTCACTTGCCGGGGTAAGATTCTAACCGGGGAGGTAATTATGGATAGACAACCCAAAATAATGTTAGTTATAACGTTAGCTTCAATACTGGTCTTGGCACTGGTAATGGCTGGCTGCTCTAGTCCTACTTCAACTCAAAGCGCGCAGATAGGCAAGCCGGCGCCTGACTTCAAGCTGTCTAATCTTGAAGGGCAATCTGTTTCTCTTAGCGATTTCCGCGGCCGGCCGGTCTTGCTCAACTTCTGGGCAAGCTGGTGTGGCCCCTGCCGTTACGAAATGCCCTTTATACAGGAGATACATGAGAAATGGTCAGCTAAGGGACTGGTAGTACTGACCGTTAACCTGCAGGAAGACCCTTCTCTGGTAAAAGAATTTATGGAAGACCTTGGGCTTTCTTTTCCCGTGTTACTGGCTACCAATCAGGAGGTGTCTCTGGCATATAATCTCCGGGGTATCCCGACTACTTTCTTCATTGATAAAGACGGTATAATACAGGATAGAAAGGTCGGTGCTTTTACCGGCAGTGCGGAAATAGAAAGCCGCCTGATTAAAATTATGCCCTAGTTTACTTAAAGGAGACCTAGCTATGGATGATGTTTTAAATGAGGCTTACGGGATAGTCCAGTGTAAGGAATGTCCGTGGTATAAATCATGCGTGGTGCCAATGCGGTTCACCGCCGAAGACATCCGCCGACAGCTGGAATCAGCGCCGGGGATGAATATTTCACAACCAGCAGACCTTGGCCTGCAGAACTTGTTATCCAGTATGGCGACGGCGGCTCAGAACTCACTGCTGGAAGGCTGTCCGGTCTTCATTGAGCGCTTGCGTTCCAATCCCAAGCTGGCTCAGCGCCTGAAAGAGCTCATGCAAAGCTGGGGTAGAGAGGAGGAATAGAAGCACCATCCTCTCGAACCTCACGAATGCAGAATTTTATTGAATGCTTCAGCGCTTCTTGAGCCCGGAGTATCAGTATGCACCACCTCTTGATCCGCAATTTCCAACGCTTTGTCCAGAATTTCTATTCCTTCGTCTACTTGCTTTTCGGTAATAATCAATGGTGGTGTCACAAACAGGGTGTCATGCCAGGCACCCATATACATGCCGAGCTTCATTGCCTCAGCAGCGATTTTCGCTGGCACCAGGGGTTTGGTGAACCTGTCGGCCTTGACATGAAACGGCTCTTTGGTCTTTCGGTTCTTCACGATTTCCAGAGACCAGAAATGTCCGATGCCTCTGACATCACCGATACATTCGTGGCGTTCCTCTAATTCATATAACCTCTTTTCCAGATGTAGAGAAACTCTCTGCAGAAGCCCCGTAGCCACGAGCTTTTTATACTCGGCTATGGCTGGAGCTATGGCTGAGGCAGCTAGGGCATGGAAAGCATAGGTATGTCCGTGACTCAGCGTAGTTTCTTCAAAGAAATCGGCAATCTTCCTCGACGTTATGGTGAGCCCAACCGGAGTATAGGCGCCGGTGCATCCTTTGGCCGTGGTCATGATATCAGGAGTGACATTCCAGAGTTGCACCGCAAATGTTGGACCGGTGCGGTGCCAACCAGTCATCACCTCATCAACAACCAGCAATACGTTATATTTATCGCAAATTTGCCTTAATCGAGGTAGATATTCCGGCGGCGGAATCAGTCTACCGTTGGTGCCGGGTATGGGCTCAATAAACACCGCCGCCACGTTACCCTCTTCCTGAATCATGTAGTCGAAATACTCCACGCAGGCTACCTTACAGCCGGGATAGGTTAGTCCAAACGGGCAGCGATAGCAGTAATTATCGGGGGCAAAGACTATACCTGGTACCGTGCATCTGGCCTGCTCAGCATAAAATCGTCTGGTATCTCCGGTAAGCGACTGGCTGCCAGAGGTAGCACCATGATAGGCATGATATCTGGAAATCACTTTATAGTCTGGAAACTTGTACTGTCTGATAATCTTTAGTGCGGCTTCATTTGCCTCGGTCCCGGAGGTAGAGAAAAATGCTTTCTCCAGACCGGACGGCAGCACCGTCATCAAAGCTTCCGTGGCGCTTATCGTTGCTTCTGTGGAAAAGGTGGGTGCCACGTAGGGCAGATTCTGTGCTTGCTTGACGATAGCATCAATTATCGCTTTATTTTTGTGGCCAAGATTAGTACAGATTAATTGCGACGAAAAATCCAGATAGCGCTTATTGTTCTCGTCATACAGGTAAACACCTTCAGCGTCTTTGATTAATATCGGCTTCTTGAATGTCTTCTGTGCTTGCCAGCTGCCATAAGCATGCTCGGCCAATGTCCTGATTCTTTCCTCTGATTGAGTCACTGCCATTTTTGATTTTCTCCTTTAGCTTCTTTATTTGGACTAATATTAACCACGATGTTATGTTATGCCCCATGCTCTCTGGCTGTCAAATGAAGAGTTCACGGTAATTTTAGCTTAGTCCTGGCTCTGGTATCAATCTCTCACGGTTGAAAAGGGGGTGGTCACAGTGTAGAATGGGCGTAGAACCATTCTTATCGGCCATCGATATACTGAGGAGTGCACTTGACCATCTCGTCATTTGATGAGCTGTGTATTAACACGATACGATTTCTAGCCGTAGACGCTGTGCAGAAGGCTAACTCTGGTCACCCTGGGGCACCAATGGGTGCCGCCCCAATGGCCTATGTGCTCTGGGACCGATTTCTCAGGCATAACCCCAATGACCCGAAGTGGCCAGACCGGGATCGTTTCGTTCTCTCCTGCGGTCACGCCTCGGCTATGCTTTATGCCCTTCTCTATCTCACTGGATACACCCTGCCCTTAGCGGAACTGGAGCAATTCCGGCAGTGGGGTAGCCAGACACCAGGCCACCCGGAGTATGACCTTGACACCGGCGTAGAGGTAACCACCGGACCGCTGGGTCAGGGATTTGCCAATGGAGTGGGCATGGCCATTGCGGAGCGGTGGCTGGCCAAGCATTATAATCGACCTGGCCACGAAATCATCAACCATTACACCTATGCTCTCGTTTCTGATGGTGACCTTATGGAGGGTGTCTCCTCAGAGGCCGCCTCTTTGGCCGGCACGTTGCGTCTGGGTAAGCTTATCTATCTGTATGATGACAATGATATTTCGATTGAAGGAAATACTGATATTACCTTCACCGAGAATGTGTCCCAGCGATTCCAGGCCTATGGCTGGCAGGTTGTTGGACCCATCGACGGTATTGACCTGGCTGGCGTAGATGAGGCAATACGTAGCGCTCAAACGGAGAAGGCACGACCCAGTCTCATCATATGCCGCACTATCATCGGCTACGGTAGTCCTAATAAGGCAGGTACTGCCGCTGCCCACGGTGAGCCACTGGGTGAAGAGGAAGTGCGTTTGGCAAAAGCACGTTTGGGATGGGCCTATGAAGCGCCTTTCACCGTTCCGCCTGAGGTACTGACCCACTTTCGCCAGGCGCAGGAGCGGGGCAGACGCTATCAAGAAGAGTGGCAAAAAAGGCTGGAGGCATATCGTCGGGCTCACCCTGACGAGGCACAGCGTCTGGAAGAAGACCTGAAGGGAGATTTACCTGAAGGGTGGGATAGTAACCTGGATGGTCTGTTTAAGGCTGGAGATAAACCGATAGCCACTCGTAATGCTTCGGGACAGGTACTGAATACCATCACCCCAAAAGTTCGCTCCTTGGTGGGAGGCTCCGCTGACCTGGCTCCCTCCACCAAGACCATGCTCAAAGACTACGGAGACTTTAGCTCTGGCGATTATAGCGGCCGCAATATGCACTTTGGCGTCCGTGAGCATGCTATGGGTGCTATTGCCAGTGGTATGGCACTGCACGGAGGCATTATTCCCTATACGGGTACGTTTTTGGTCTTCTATGATTATATGCGTCCACCGGTGCGTCTGGCGGCGATGATGGGGCTCCGGGTAATATATATTTTTTCTCACGATTCGGTTGGGTTGGGGGAGGATGGGCCAACTCACCAGCCCATTGAACAGCTTGTTGGTCTCCGCGCTGTTCCCAACTTGGTGGTGCTCCGTCCGGCGGATGCCACCGAGACCGTGGAAGCCTGGAAGATAGCTTTACAGCGTCGTAATGGCCCGACGGCTCTAGTGCTCAGCCGTCAAAATTTACCGGTGCTTGACCGGGAAACGTTGGCATCGGCTGGTGGCGTGCTGCGGGGTGGCTATATCCTTTGGGAGGCAGCTACGTCTCCAGATGTTATCCTGATTGGCACTGGCTCCGAAGTCCATATTGCCTTGGAAGCCGGGAGATTGTTGCAGCAGAGTGGTATTGCGGCTCGTGTTGTCTCATTACCTTCCTGGGAATTGTTTGATGCCCAGCCATTGGCGTACCGTAATGAGGTCTTACCTCCCAGCATCAAGGCTCGCATCTCGATAGAGGCAGCTGTCCCGCTGGGATGGGAACGATATGTGGGTTCAGAGGGGGTGGTCATTGGACTACCCCGCTTTGGTGCCTCCGCGCCGTGGCAGGTGATTTATGAACAATTAGGACTGACTGCCCGGCATATGGTTGACGAGGCGCTAAATCTGGTAAAAGGAGGAAAGAGATGACACTGCGTGTGGCACTGGGAGCTGACCATGGCGGTTTTTCACTGAAAACCGAGCTACTTTCTTGGTTGCAAGGCCAGGGATATGAGGTCTTAGATTTGGGTGCGCATGCGCTTGACCCGGCTGATGACTATCCTGATTTCTCAGTAGCGGTGGCTCGGGCAGTGGCTTCGGGCAAAGCCCAGCGTGGTATCATAATCTGTGGTAGTGGTGTTGGCGCCTGTATTGTGGCTAACAAAGTAACCGGCGTCCGGGCTGGTCTCTGCCATGATACTTACTCGGCTTGTCAGGGGGTAGAGCACGATGACATGAATGTTCTCTGCCTGGGAGCACGCATTATTGGTGTGGAATTAGCCAGAGAACTCGTAACTGCCTTTCTCGGTGCCCGATTTTCCGGTGCAGAACGTCACCAGCGTCGCTTGCAAAAGCTCTTGGCTATTGAGTCCGAGGCTGTTCCAGGAAAGGGAGATTAAAATGGCGAATTTCCCTGATGTCGCGGCAGCTCTCGCTGATTTCCAGAAGCGCGAAGTGGTTGCCCGTATCTGGCGGAAGGACCATACCGTCTGGAAACCTGACCCCAAAGAGATTACCAATCGTCTGGGATGGCTTACCGCTGCCGACCTGATGGGTGAGCAAGTACCTGGCTTGGTATCTTTTGCCGAGGAGGTACGAAGTGCCGGATTCCGCAATGTGGTTTTGCTGGGTATGGGTGGCGCCAGTCTGGGAGCGGAGGTATTACACCAGACTTTTGGTTGTGCTCCCGGGTATCCGAAATTTGCCATGCTGGACTCCACAGTACCCGCCTGGATTCAGGCAGTGACCGGGACTATTGACCCGGCTCATACCTTGTTTCTGGTTTCTTCCAAGTCCGGCGGCACTACTGAGACCCTTTGTCTTTATAAGTACTTTAGAAACTTGGTAGAGCGGTCTATTGGTAAAGAACGAGCTGGGCAGAATTTTGTCGCCATCACCGACTCTGGAACGCCGCTTGCCCGGCTAGCCGAAGAGACAGGGTTTCGGCATACCTTCCTGAATCCGCCTGATATCGGTGGACGCTATTCGGTTTTGTCTTACTTCGGTCTGGTACCCGCCGCACTGATGGGAATTGACATCAAGGCACTGCTTGAGCGGGCGGATGGTATGCGGAAGAGGTGTGATTCCGGTGTCCCTGTTCAGGAAAATCTCGGTACTTGGCTTGGAGTAACCATTGGTGTCCTCGCCAGGCAGGGACGGGATAAACTTACTTTAATTACCTCGCCCGCCATCAATAGCTTTGGACTGTGGCTGGAGCAACTCCTCGCCGAGAGTACCGGCAAGGAGGGCAAGGGTATCATTCCGGTTGTCGGCGAGTCTTTGGCAGAATCTGCCCGCTACGGAGATGACCGTCTCTTCGTCTGCCTGCGACTCGACGGCGATAACAACTCAGCGATTGACACGGCAGCGGCAGGTATAAAATCTTCGGGGCAACCGGTAGTGGGTTTAGCGTTACGAGACCGTTACGACTTGGGTGCTGAATTTTTCCGCTGGGAGTTCGCCACCGCAGTGGCTGGGGCAATACTGGGCATCAATCCCTTTGACCAGCCCAATGTGCAGGCAGCCAAGGATGCCACCGAGAGGGTATTGCAGGAATATCAAACCACTGGCCATCTCCCTAGGGTAGAGGTGGCTGGCTCTCTAACCGACCTGCTGGCTGAGACCCGACGTGGTGACTATTTTGCCATTATGGCCTATATGCGTCAAACACCTGAAACAGAAGCAGTATTGGCTGACTTCCGCCAAAAAGTGACGCAGAAATACCACATTGTCACCACTGCCGGCTACGGACCACGTTTGTTGCACTCCACTGGACAGCTGCACAAAGGGGGTCCAAACACTGGTCTCTTCCTCCAGCTCATAACCGAGCATGAGAAGGATTTGCCTATCCCTGGTGAACCCTACACTTTTGCCGTGCTGGCTGATGCTCAAGCTCTGGGTGACCTTCAGGCATTACAATCATTGGGGCGGCGTGTCGTCAGAATTCATCTGGGTTTGGGTGATGGGGCGGCCATCAGGAAGCTAACCAGTGAACTGATATAGCCAGCAAGGAAAGGAGTATCGCTATGGAATTGGGCATGATTGGCTTGGGGCGAATGGGCAGCAACATGACGCAACGCCTGTTAGCTGGAGGTCACCGTGTGGTAGTTTACGATTCAGTAGCTGAAGCAGTGCCAGCATTGGCAAAGCAGGGTGCAACTGGTGCTTCGTCTGTTGACGAGCTAGTCACGAAGCTCGGCAGTCCCCGCGCTATCTGGCTTATGGTGCCGGCTGGTGAGGCTACGGAAAGTACCATCAATGCTCTGATGAATAACCTGTCTCCGGGTGATATTGTCATTGATGGCGGTAACTCTAATTATAAGGATAGCCTGCGCCGAGCAGCCGCTTTGGCGGAGAAAAAAATTTTCTTCTTGGACGTTGGTACCAGTGGTGGCGTCTGGGGACGGCAAGAAGGCTATTGCTTGATGGTAGGGGGTGAACCGGAAGCATTCCGTCGATTGGAACCGATTTTCCAGACGCTCGCACCCTCGTCGGATAAGGGATATGGCCATGTTGGCCCTGCTGGAGCGGGGCATTTTGTCAAGATGATTCACAACGGTATTGAGTATGGTCTGATGGAGGCATATGCCGAAGGCTTTGAGATGATGCAGGCAAAAGGCGAGTTTAATCTAGACCTGGCCCAAATTGCTGACATCTGGCGCTACGGCAGTGTGGTGCGTTCTTGGCTACTTGACCTTGCGGCGGCTGCCTTAAAGGAAGACCCGAGGCTAGAAAGCATCCAGGCCTACGTAGAAGACTCCGGTGAGGGTCGGTGGACGGTACAGGAGTCCGTTGAGCTGGCAGTACCAACACCAGTTATCACCCTTTCCCTCCAAGCTCGCTTCCGTTCTCGCCAGAAACAACCCTTCGCGGCTAGGTTGCTGGCCGCTTTGCGCCAGCAATTCGGTGGGCACGCCGTTAGAAAAACCGAGTGATAAATTGGTAGATTAGCTCTCCCGAGCTAGAGATTGAAGACGGCGGAAGCTCTCCCCGGGCCGTGGCTGCCGAAATATCGCACTACCCACATAGATGACATCAACCCCCGCCCGGGCAATCTGGCTGATGTTGTTCTCCTTGACCCCACCATCAACCCCTATTTCCATATCAGGCCGGACTTTTCGTAATTCAGCTACCTTGTCCATGACTTCCGGTATGAATTTGCTGCCGTAGAAGCCGGGATTGACCGTCATTAAAAGGACGCTGTCCACCTCATCGACTAGAGGAAGAATGGTGGCGATGGTAGTCTCTGGATTGATGGCTAAGCCCACTCCCAGACCTAGTTCTCTGGCCTGAGCAATTATTTCTCGTGGTGAAGGGGTGGCTTCATGGTGGAAGATAACCTTCTGCGCTCCCGCCTGATGAAAGCCCGGCAGGTAGTCCTCCGGGTGCAGTACCATCAGGTGGACTTCCCAGTTTAGTTTCGTGGCAAGACTGGCTAGGTGCTCCCAGGTAATACTCTGAGACGGCACGAACTGCCCATCCATGATATCCAACTGCACGTAATTGGTGAAGCTTTCTGCCTGGCGCATCATGGTCTCCAGAGCCGCCGGGTCGTTGGTAAGAATAGCCGGCACTACTTTGGTGAGTTTACTCATCATATCTCTCGCCGGAACACTCGCGCTGGAGCGCCATCACTGGCTGAAGTAATTGTAGGTTTGGGATACGCATTGTGTCAAGCACGCACGCTGAGTTAAGTCACTCATTTGCCGAAGGTGGAAGTCTAGAAAAACGGAGGGCACTTCTTAAAAAGTACCCTCCGTTACTAACTTTTCCCCGAACTCTAACTCACTTCCGGTTATCATCGCCGGACGGGGTCTCTCCTTTGGAGACTGACCTCTACTCGCTATCTCGAGCCGAGTCCGAGTTCCGTTTGCCCTGCATTACCGCAGGGCATCACCTGTCCACCTGCCACACCCCGAATAGTTCATGAAGCCTCATAGCACGCCTCCTCTAAAATCAGATTCGGGAACCACGAGCTTCATTATCATTTGAGCATATTTCGTGACAACTGTCAAGGCAATTCTGGCCTGACCTGGGACTAAGAAACGACTTTAGTGTTACCGCCTAACTTAAGTCACTGAAATAATCTCCAAAATGCTTGGCGGCACTGATTATGTTCTGACTTGCTGAATTCCATCGTCTATCAAAGTGATTCCGCATGCAGGAACACTACCAACTTAGAAGTCAATACACTGTATCTGCGCCTGCGGTTGCTGACCGATTAGTTAACTTGTATTTCCACTCCGGTTCTTGTATACTTATGGCAACAAAAGAATAGATGAATGGGGTGCCCGAACGCGAGTGAGGGCCTAAGTGGAGAGCAAGTCGGTGAAAGTCCGACGCGGCCGCGCCACTGTGATTGACGGTTAAGTCGTCAGAAGCCAGAACGCCAGCCCCTGAGTATCCTACATCGCTCCGCGGGGAGGAGTAGGGCTTTTTGTTAAGTTTTTATTTCCCCTTGCTGGAAGCGAGGGGATTTTTGTTGACATAACATGAAATCGGAGGTAAAGATGCGCAGCAATCTGGGCAAATTGGGCGGACTTTGTTTCTTTTTCGTCATACTCCTTGGTCTTATCTTGGCCTGCACCTCATCTCCCGCTGAAGAACCAGCGCTACCTGTTGCGTCATCGTCTTTTCCCTTGGAGATGACCGACCAGGCTGGTAGAACCGTCAGAATAGAGAAAATGCCCGAGAAAATCATTTCTCTTGCCCCTAGCAATACCGAAATCCTGTATGCTCTGGGGCTTGAAGACAGGCTGGTCGGTGTCACCGAATACTGTGATTACCCTGAGGCAGCCAAAGAAAAGCCAAAGATAGGTGGCTTTTCCACGGTTGATATTGAGAGAGTGGTTGCCATTGAACCGGACCTGATACTGGCCGCTAACATCCATAAGGACGAGATTATCCCGCAACTGGAGAGGCTTGGCTTAACTGTGCTCACCCTCAATCCAAAGACAGACAAGCAAGTACTAGAAGCGATTAACCTGATTGGCCAGTTTACTGGTAAAACAGAGGAAGCCGTTCAACTGACCAAGCAAATGGAGAGCCGTATTAAAGCGGTAACTGATAAGACGATGGGCTTATCCAATAGACCCAAGGTTTTTTACATCCTCTGGCATGACCCGCTGATGACCGTGGGCCGAGAAACCATTATTCATGGACTTATTGAAAAAGCCGGAGGAATCAACATTGCCGCCGACCTGGCTGGTGAATATCCAAAGCCGAGTTTAGAGTCAGTCATCATGGCTAATCCTCAGGTGATTATTGCTGGCAGTGGTCATGGAAGCGGTCAGGATGTACCCTTTTATTTTGCCTTAACTGAGCCGAGATTGGCGGAGGTGGAGGCTCGCCAGAATGGCCGAATATATGAAATAGACTCGGATTTGACCAGCCGCCCCGGACCACGAATAGTTGAAGGGTTGGAGAAGCTGGCTGAATTCATTCACCCGGAACTGTTTAAGGAGTCTCAGTGAACATCGCCCCGCCAATTCATTTTCTGCACTGGCGCAGCCGTATCTACGGCATTTTGGGGCTCTTCATCCTGCTGGTATTGGTGATGATATTGGCGGCGGCAGTTGGCAGCGTTCAAATTCCATTCTTGACAACATCCAGCATACTGATTTCTAAATTGCCTCTGGTAGAATTGACCCCCACCTGGACAAATGCCCTAGAGACGATAATTTTTGAGATACGCTTGCCTAGGATTATTCTGGCGGGACTGGTTGGTGCTGCCTTGGCTATTGCCGGGGCTACTTACCAGGGCCTCTTTCGTAATCCGTTAGCTGACCCTTACCTTATTGGTGTGGCGCAGGGGGCAGCGCTGGGGGCGGTCATTGGCTTTTTACTCCCGACCACCGGGCACATGGCCGGATTTGGCATTATTCCGCTGCTTGCCTTTAGCGGGGCGCTGATGAGCACTGCCATTGTTTATAGTTTAGCCCGTGTTGGTAAAATCCTGCCCGTGACCACGCTTATTCTCGCTGGCGTGGCTTTGGGAGCGCTTTTGGGGTCAGTCGTCTCCTATCTCATCATTTCCAGTGGTGAGAGGATACACGGCATCATGTTCTGGTTGATGGGTAGTTTCTCCTTGAGCCAGTGGTCGGAGGCAAGAATCGTCTTACCCTATGTGCTGCTGGGAGTGGTTATTATCCTGCTTTATGCTCGACCGCTTAATCTGATGCAGCTTGATGAAGAGCAGGCTCAGCAACTGGGCATCAATGTGGAAAGGCTTAAACTCGTCCTCCTCGCCGCCGCCACCCTGATTACCGCCGCCGCCGTTTCTTTCGTCGGCATCATTGGTTTTGTTGGCATCATTATTCCGCATGCGGTGCGCCTGATTTGGGGTGCTGACCATCGTTTCCTGCTACCCTTGTCTGTTCTCACCGGTGCTATTTTTCTCATCCTCGCCGACCTGATCGCCCGCACTGCTCTGGCACCCACTGAGATTCCGATAGGGGTAATCACCGCTCTGTGTGGAGCACCCTTCTTCCTCTACTTATTGCGGCGCCGTAAAAAGGTAATTTTCTGAGGCTGAAATGATTAAGATTAAAATGCAGGACGTCTCCCTTGGCTATAGCCGTAAAGTAGTCTTAAAAGACCTGACCTTTCAGGTGAGCCCTGGAGAGATGGTGGGGCTTATCGGCCCAAACGGCTGCGGTAAGTCAACCATCATCCGGGCACTGAGTCGCATTATCTCTCCTTTTTCGGGAAAGATACTTCTGGATGATAAAGATGTCACCAGGATACCGAGGCAGGATTTGGCTCGCTTGCTTGGCGTTGTCCCTCAGATGCCGCTCCTGCCCAGTGCCTTTACCGCCTTTGAAATTGTGCTCATGGGCCGCAATCCCCACCTTGGTCTTTTCCAGTATGAGGGGCCAAGAGACCTGGCCATCGCCTGGCAGGCTATGGAGAAGACAGGTACCCAATCCTTTGCCGAGCGTAGAGTAAGCGAGCTTTCCGGTGGCGAAATACAGTGTCTGCTCATTGCTCGCGTTCTCACTCAGGAGACCAAGGCAATTCTTTTGGATGAGCCAACCGCCAATCTGGACATCGGTCGTCAGGTTGAAATCCTCGACCTGATTAAAAGCCTTTGTCGGCAAAATAATCTGGCCGTTCTGGCGGCTCTTCACGACCTGAATCTTGCTTCGCAGTACTGTGACCGCTTGGTTCTGATCAATGACGGGCGAATCCATGCCGAGGGGACACCGAAAGAGGTTATCACAGCTCGGAATATTGGAGATGTCTACGGTGCTGAGAGCTGCGTCTATACTCACCCGGTTAATGGTCTCCCCTGTGTCCTGCTGAACGCCGGCGACGGCAGAATAACCAGAACCGGCGATGTGGTAAAGAGGGCTTAGTCTAACTGTTATGGAGATGCTAATCATATTACTGCTCGCCATAATTATCGATTTAGCGCTGGGTGACCCACCCAGCGCCATCCACCCCGTGGCTTGGGTGGGTAAGCTGGTTTCATTTCTGGAAAGGGGACCCATCAGCCAATCTCGTGCCACTCAGTTCCTCTATGGAGTCGGCATAGTCATAATAACTATTGGGCTGTTTACCGTCCCTGCCTACTTTATCCTTATCTATCTAAAGAGCCTTAGCTCGGTGGCCTACGTGATTGTTGGGGCGGTGTTTCTCAAATTTACCTTTTCCTTGAGGGGACTGCGGCAGGCTGCCCTCAAAGTTAAGCGCCTTTTGTTGGAGAATAAGCTGGATGAAGCACGTTTTGAGCTGCGCACCTTGGTCAGTCGTGACACTCGGAACTTGACCAAACCGTGGCTCATATCGGCTGCCGTGGAGTCAGTAGCGGAGAACTCCAGTGATAGCTTTGTCGCACCTCTATTTTATTTCTTAATTTTTGGTATCCCTGGGGCGATTGCCTATCGGGTGGTCAATACTCTTGATGCGGCGGTGGGTTATCATGGTAAATACGAATATTTGGGCAAATTTGCCAGTCGGTTGGACGATGTGCTTAACTTCATTCCAGCGAGACTGACGGCACTGCTCTTGATTCTGGCTGCTTTTTTGTCCCGCCGGAACGGGCGGAAATCTTGGCAGGTTGCTCTCAGTGAACATGCTAAAACAGAGAGCCCAAACGCTGGCTGGCCGATGGCAGCAGTTGCCGGTGCCCTGAACATACAGCTGGAAAAAATGGGACACTATAAATTGGGGAAGTCAAGTACATCTACGGCGCCAGAGACTATTGATGCCTCATTGGCACTGATGCAGGTAGCCATGTTGGTATGGGTGCTAATCTGCTTCGCCATAGGAGGGGTTCGTTTTGTCCTTACCGCCTAGACCGGAAATAGCCAATCTCAAAGTCTGCCCTCACGGAGGGATAAATTACGCTGAACTGAAAGCGCTGGGTATCGCTCCAGAAGCAGTTCTCGACTTCAGTGTCTGCACCAATCCATTTATGCCGCCACCGGGAATAAGGAAAATGCTTAATCACGTTGCCATTGAGCAATACCCTGATTGTGAAGCCACCGAACTCAGGGAACGACTTTCCGAGAGGTTGATGGTATCTCCAGAAAACATTTTGGCTGGCAGTGGTACTACGGAACTTATCCGTCTCATCGCTTTGGCTTATTTCAGTCCGGGAGACAGCATCCTGATAATTGAGCCAACCTATGGTGAGTATGAAGTTGCCGCTCAAATTGCTGGGGCTGAGTCGATTAAGCAATGGGCTAGAGTAGAGAATAACTTTGCGCCAGAGGTGGAAGATACCATTGCCCTTATTAAAGAGCATCACCCCAAGGCAGTTTTCATCTGCAACCCCAACAATCCTACCGGTAAATACTTTTCCCGACCAGAAATTGAAATGGTTTTGGCTGCCATTGGTGATGGTTTGCTCATTCTGGACGAGGCTTACCTGGCTTTTGTCGAAAAACCTTGGTCTTCGCTTGACTTGGCTTCTCAGGGTAATGTGGTTATCTTACGTTCCATGACCAAGGAATATGGCTTGGCTGGACTGCGTCTTGGTTATACTATTGCCCGTCAGGAGATTACTGATAATCTGCGCCGGGTTCGCCCACCTTGGAATGTTAATGCTGTCGCTCAAAAAATAGGGACTGCGGTCTTGGAGGCTGCGGACTATCTTGAGCGGAGCAAACAGAAAATAAGCAAGGCAAAGCAGTTCCTTATTGATGGGCTTTCTCGACTCGGCTTTCAGTTGCTTCCGTCAGATGCGAATTATTTCTTGGTGAGGGTAGGGGATGCTAAATCATTTCGCACCGTTTTACTCAGGCACGGTCTTCAGGTGCGAGATTGCACTTCCTTTGCCTTACCGGAGTATATCCGTATTGCCCCCCGCACCCTGCCCGAATGCCGGAAGCTTATTGACACTATGGCTAAGTTAAAGGAAAATGGTGAACTGGGTGCCAGTACTTGAGGGTTTTAGAAAAATGTCGGAACTTATCACGGAAACAATTGAGATGATAAAACCTCTTGACCGGGCAGCGATGGCTGAAGCCCGAGCCAGGCAGGACACGTTGACCAAGCCACCAGGCAGCCTGGGGCACTTGGAGGAATTATCGATTCAGCTGGCTGGCATCCAGGGTAAGGCCATACCTCAGGTCAGTGACAAAGCGATTATCGTTATGGCTGGCGACCATGGCGTAGTAGCGGAGAAAGTAGGTAACTGGCCTCAGGAAGTTACTGCTCAGATGGTAGCCAATTTCCTTCGCGGTGGGGCTGGCATCAATGTCATTGCCCGCCAGACTGGGGTCAGGGTTATCGTGGTTGATATGGGGGTAGCCACCGACCTAGAACCCAACCCTGACCTTTTGTCGAGGAAGATTGACTGCGGCACCCGGAATATGACACTCGGTCCAGCCATGACCTCGGAACAGGCAGTGAAGTCAATAGAAACCGGAATTGAGTTAATCTCTTCGGAGATAACTAAAGGACTTGACATAATAGGCACCGGTGATATGGGCATTGGTAATACCACCGCCAGTAGTGCCATCTGTGCCGTTATCACTGGCAAACCAGTCACCGAGGTTACCGGCCGCGGTACCGGCCTGACTGACGAACAGCTTGCTCACAAAGTGTCGGTAATTGAACGGGCTCTGGCAGCAAATCATCCTGACCCAACCCAGCCCTTGGCTGTGCTGGCCAAGGTAGGTGGCTTTGAAATTGGCGGACTGGTTGGGGTGATGCTCGGGGCGGCGGCGAAACGCATTCCGGTGGTTATTGATGGCTTTATCTCCGGAGCAGCCGCCCTGCTTGCCACGGCTCTGTCACCAGGACTAAAGGATTACCTTATCGCCGCCCATCTTTCCGCTGAGTCAGGTCATCGAGTATTGTTGGCACATCTTGGGCTGAAACCATTACTCGATTTAAATATGCGCTTGGGTGAGGGTACCGGTGCCGCCTTGGGAATATTTCTGGCGGAGACTGCCGCCAAAATTCTGGCTGAGATGGCTACTTTTGCTGAGGCGGGGGTATCGGAAGGAGATGAACGAGGTAAATGAGCCGGTTCTTGGCTGCTTTGCAGTTTCTGACCATTATATCCATACCTTGGCGACGTGAAGCCAAAGCAGAAGAGGTGGGACGCTCTGCCGGTTACTTCCCGGTAGTCGGTCTTATCATCGGCCTTATTTTAGTTGGTCTGAACTGGCTCTTCGGTCTTATTTTACCTTCGGCAGTAGTCAATGCCCTGTTGATAGTTTCACTGGTGATACTCAGCGGGGCATTGCATCTGGATGGCTTTGTTGATACCTGTGATGGCATCGCTGGCCATAAAACAGTTGCAGCTAGATGGCAGGTGATGCGTGATAGCCGGGTTGGCGGTTTTGGCATTATTGGCGTTGTGTTGCTGTTACTGGTCAAATATGTCTCACTGAGTAGCCTTCCTGAACCTTTACTGCTGGCGACTCTGGTTCTGATGCCATTATTAAGCCGTTGGGCAATGGCCTATGCTATCTTCAACTATCCCTATGCAAAATCATCAGGTTTGGGGAAGGCATTTAAGCAGGGAACTAGCTGGCCAAGGTTCACTATGGCCACGGTTATCACCGCCGTGGTGGTGGTGATTTTAGCGCTGCGATTCAGCTTGGCGATAGTACTTCTAATGTTTTTTGTCTGGATTGTAACCGTAGCCATGGCGGCTTATTTTAAGAGTAAGTTTTCCGGGTTAACCGGTGATAACTACGGTGCCATAAATGAGGTGGCGGAAGTGGCGGTGCTTATTCTGATTAATCTGCTGGTTCAGGTGGGGCTGGCCTAGTTAGGAGGTAGATTTGAGTCAGGTTTTCACTTCGTGGAGTGGGGGGAAAGACTCCTGTCTTGCCTGTTATCGGGCGGTAGCCAGTGGGCTGAAAATTCGCTATCTGGCCAATATGCTCACTGAGGATGGTCAACGCTCACGTACTCACGGACTATCGGCTCAGGTACTCCAGGTGCAGTCGCAGGCAATTGGCATCCCTCTGATGCAGCGGCGGGCGACTTGGAATAGCTTTGAAGCGGAATTTAAAAAGATGCTCCGTGCTTTCAAGCAGCAGGGGGTTGTGGGTGGCGTCTTTGGCGATATTGATCTGGACGAGCACCGGGAATGGGTGGAAAGAGTCTGTCAGGAAATGGCTATCACGCCACATTTGCCCTTGTGGGGAGAGAGCCAGGAGAAAATATTAAGGGATTTTATAGACTCAGGATTTGAGGCGATTGTCGTGGCTACCAAGGCGGACATGCTTGGCGAAGAATGGCTCGGCCGAAGCATAGACTTGGATTTCATCAGGCATTTGGACGAACTTAGAGGGACAAAGAATATTACTCTGTGCGGTGAAGCCGGAGAATATCATACTTTTGTTACTGATGGCCCTTTGTTTCAGAAAAGAATAGAAATCAGTGAAACCAAGAAAGTTTTACGAGATGAGCACTGGTTTCTCGAGATTTTAGATACCGACTTGAGGGCTAAATAAAATAAGGAGAGTTGAAGAGAGGCGAAGCCTCTCTTATATAACCTATTCCCCCTCTCTTATCAAAGGGAGGGGGATAAAGGAGGAGGGTTACCTGAAAGACTCTAAAAGGATGAGAATGAAAAAAATCCTCA
>JBHIDQ010000010.1:0-22742 GCA_046760155.1 Dehalococcoidales bacterium
AGTCGCCCAAGTGCGGTAACAATAATCAGCCTTTAGATAAGAAAGCAGCCCAGATGTTGCTGGAAGGATTACTCGCCCAGTATAGAAATGGGGGGTGAGGTAGATAACTAACCTCATTCAGGCCCTGAAACGCAGTCGGGAATCTTGGTTTACCCGAGCCATGCACCTATTTGACCGCCCGTTGGTTAGTGACGAGGTATGGGATGAGTTGGAGGAACTGCTTATTGCCGCCGATGTGGGAGTCAGCACCACCGGGAAGCTAATCGAGAAGGTGAAAAAACGGGTAACTGAAGAGAAAATTAGTGATGGCTCACTGGTACGGGCTGCCTTGCGGTCAGAAATGGTCAATATTCTGAGAATTGACCATAAAGAAGAACCGGTCATTCTATCCTTGCCCAGGGTTACGCTGGTGGTAGGGGTCAATGGTGGTGGCAAGACGACATCGATTGCCAAGCTTGCCCATAGCTTTAAGAATAAGGGCAAGAGCGTTATCCTAGTGGCGGCGGATACCTTTCGGGCGGCGGCGATTGACCAGCTCAGGCGCTGGGGAGAAAGAGTGGGGGTAGATGTCATTGCTCACCAGCCCGGGGCTGACCCGGGGGCGGTGGTCTTCGACGCCCTGCAAGCGGCACGGAGTCGGCAGGTTGAAGAAGTAATTATTGATACTGCTGGTAGACTCCATACCAAGTTTAACCTGATGGAGGAACTGAAGAAGATTAAGCGGGTAGCGGCCAAGTCTGATGCTACCGCGCCTCATGAGGTGATTTTAGTACTTGATGCCACCACTGGACAGAATGGTCTGGCTCAGGCAAGGTATTTTACCGAGGCGGTGGGCATTACCGGCATCTTTCTGGCTAAGCTGGATGGTACCGCCAAGGGTGGCATCGTATTGGCGATTTGTGATGAATTGAAAATTCCAATCCAGTTCGTTGGCATTGGCGAAAAGTTGGAAGATATAGCGCCCTTCAATGCCGAGGCCTTCGTTGAGGCACTCTGCTCCTGATTTTTGGAGGAACGATGATAACGATAAATATCGACCCGGTGGCCTTCACCATCGGTTCAATTGAAATTAGGTGGTATGGCATCATGATTGCCTTGGCAATTCTGACCGTCGTGCTGTGGACAGCTTGGCAGGTCAAACGGGGTGCCAATATTTCCTATGATACTGTTTTCACCGCCGCACTGGTGGGCATTCCTTCTGGCATGATATTAGCCAGACTGCTTCATGTTATTGATGGCTGGGAGTACTATAGCCAGAACCCGGGGCAGATAATTGGTGGTGGTGGTTTAACTGCCTACGGTGCTGTCTTGGGGGCCACCTTGGGCATCTGGATTTACAGTCGATTTAGCCGTTTCCAGTTTGGCTATTTTGCTGATGTGGTAGCGCCAGGTATCATTTTGGCTCAGGCGGTAGGCAGGATTGGCTGTACTATAAATGGCTGCTGCTACGGGGTAGAAACCTCTTTACCGTGGAGCATTGTCTATACCCATCCTAATAGTCTTAGTCCTCTAGGGGTGGCAGTGCATCCCGCCACAGTTTATGAAATCATATGGAATTTGATAGTTTTCGGGGTGTTACTCAGATTAAGGGGACGGCTAAAGCCTGACGGTTCGCTGTTTCTGGTCTATCTCAGTCTATACTCGGTGTACCGTCTCGGCACTGATTTCCTGCGTGAAGGTACACCCTTTCTCTTCGGCTTACATCAGGCTCAAGTAATTGCCATCGTCGTCTTAGCTATTGCCATTCCCTTACTGGTCTTGAGAACACGGTGGACGAGAGTGGCAGAATAATGCCTTTGGATTGGAAACTCCCCAAGGTGTTCTACGGGTGGTGGATCGTTGGTGCCTGTTTTGTCATTGCGTTGTACATGGCTGGGGTTGTCTTCTACGGTTTCACCGCTATTTTTGAGCCCATTGCTGAAGAGTTTGGCTGGAGCTATACCCAGATTTCATTGGCTGCTTCGATACGTGGTCTGGAGGCAGGTCTCATGGCTCCAGTCATCGGCATATTTGTTGACCGCTGGGGGCCAAAAAGACTGATATTTGGTGGGGTGCTGTTTATTGGTCTGGGCTTAATACTCCTCAGCTGGGTTACCTCCCTCGGTATGTTCTACGTAGCCTTTGTTTTAATGTCAATCGGCATTAGTGGCTGTGGTATCTCGGTAACAGCGACCGCAGTCGCTCAATGGTTCCGCAGAAGAGTGGGCCTCGCCACTGGCATTATGGTTTGCGGCTATGGTTCTAGCGGACTTCTGGTACCGTTAATGGTGAGACTTATTGACCTGTATGAGTGGCGAACGACGGTATTTATCCTTGGTCTTGGCATGTTGGTTATCGGTATACCGCTGTCGCTACTGGTTCGGCACAAACCGGAGCAGTACGGCTACCTCCCTGATGGTGAAGTAAGTGACGCAGTTATCGCCGACGAGATTTTAGCCACGCCACCCGCCAGTGAAGTAAGTATTGGGGTGAGGCAGGCGATGAAGAGCCGGACTTTTTGGTACATAGTGCTGGGGCTAATACCTCAGTATGTAGTAGTGGCGGCTGTGGTTACTCATGTTATGCCTTACCTCAGCAGCATTGGCATCCCGAGGTCAGTGTCTGGTCTGGTGGCGACGGCTATCCCGCTGTTGAGTATCGGTGGCCGTTTTGGTTTTGGCTGGCTTGGCGATAAATTCGATAAGAGACGGAAACAACTAGCGGCTGGTGCCCTTATCATGTTGACCCTGGGATTAATCCTTTTTGAATATACCTCCGTTGTCGGTACCGGGCTCCTTGTGCCCTTCCTCATATTTTTCGGATTTGGTTATGGCGGTAATGTAACCATGGTAGGGGTTTTACTGAGGGAATACTTTGGCCGGGGCAGTTTTGGTACCATTATTGGCTTTATGTGGGGCATACTAATGCTGGGGAATGTGGCTGGACCACCTTTGGCCGGCTGGGTATTTGATCAATGGGGCAGCTATCAGGGTACCTGGCTGGCGCTGGCTGGTCTCACACTTATGGGTACCATCATTATGTCGCTTACGCCAAGAGTCGGCATCAGTTCTCAAGCAAAAGACAAGGTGTCTTAAATCATGCCCCCGGTAGCACGGGTTGTTTGCCTAGAATCTATCCTTCAGGCCTTTGCGGAGGATGACATGCCGCCAGCTACCACCCTTAGCTCGCATCTCCTTTAATCTAGGGATATATTTGATTCCCGGTAGTAGCAGTATGCCTATGGAAAAGACAATTAACTCTGGTGAATGATACTTGAGCCAGGCAGTAAAGGGAAAGGCGAGGAAAGCGATGCTATAGCTGAGAGTAGGGTAGCGTGTGAGCAACAGGCCGAGTCCGAAGATGGCGGCGTAAAAAGGGATGCCCCAGGGTAAAAGGTAGGCAAGGATGCCAATGCAGGTGGCGCCCCCTCTGCCACCTCGGAATTTGAGGAACACCGTAAAGCTGTGGCCAAGTACTGCGGCTGCTCCGGCAAATAGCTGCGTTACCATTGGTATTCCCAGCCAGCGAGCTAAGGCGACCGCTGCCGCTCCTTTCCCGATGTCCACGGCTAGCACCAGCAGTCCCTCGGTAAAGCCTACTTGGTAGAACACATTCATGGCGCCCATGCTTCGGGTGCCCACTTCACGGATATCTATTCCTTTCCTCAGGCGACCCATGATATAACCCGAAGGAAAGGAGCCGATTAAATAAGCGCTGATTATGGCAATGGCAATAAGAAGTATTTGACTAATCATGCACAAATGACCTTAAGCAGTCTGGTTTGTCGGCGCGAAGTCCAGTATATTAAGCCTGAGCCTCTCCTCTCCACCCCATCGGTCTATTTCTAAATTATAGACAATGTCAAGAGGTGAAGCTATTTCGGCCAGATAGTTACCTAGTCTGAAGCCTACCCCACCCCATCTTGTACCACTCTGCTTTAGTTTCAGCCTCAGGTGCTCGCCACCATTACCCATCGTTCGGTAATCAATCACCTCTACCCGGCGGCTGAGGAAGGTAGGCAAAGGATTACCCCGGCCAAAGGGAGCTAACTGCTGCGTTATCTGAAAGGTATCGCCGCCAAGGTCAGGCAGGGTAACCTCGGCATCAATATCCAGGCGGGGACGAAGGTCAACCCCGGCGAGGTGGGTGGTGGCTAGTTGGAGCAGTCTATCTTGCAGGCGGACTAAATTCTTTGTCGGTAGCGTAAAACCGGCCGCCTGCGAGTGTCCGCCAAACTGGGATAGCAGGTGACGGCATTGGTTCAGGGCAGCAATAATATTGAACTCAGGAATACTGCGACAACTGCCGCTGCATACTTTCTCACCGGTTTTAATCACAATGGCCGGACGGTAGAATTCTTCGGACAGTCGGCTGGCGACCAGTCCGGCAATGCCGATAAAATAATCATTATCACTGGCGACCAGCAGTGGTGAAATTCCCTGTGCCAACACTTGCTCTCTAGCCTTAGCTAAAGTGGTGGCGGTTAGTTTTTGTCGTTCCGCATTTTTTTGTTCTAGCCACCTCGCCAACCGGTGTGCCTCCTGCGGTGAATCGGTCATCAGTAGTTTATAACTGGTCATGGCATGTTCCAGTCTACCCGCGGCATTTAAACGCGGAGCAATAATCCAGGAAATGCTTTCCGCATCGAGGTTGCCGCTATTTAATCCGGCTTGAGTTATCATTTCCTTAATGCCCAGGCGAGGAGTAGCATTAATTAGTTTCAACCCCTCTTTCACCAGATATCGGTTTTCGCCCAGCAGCGGTGATATATCGGCGATGGTACCCAGTGCTACTAGGTCGATTAGCTTACCTAGGTGCTCTTCTCGTCCAAGGCTCTGGAATAAGGCCTGAAGTAGCTTATAGGCCACGCCAGCACCGGTTAACTCGGAGAAAGGGTAGGCTGAGTTGGGTAGCTTGGCATTTACAATGGCCATCGCTGGCGGGATTTCGGCTAGAGGAGTGTGGTGGTCGGTAATAATGACGTCGAGTCCTATCCGGCGTGCTTTCTTCACCTCGGGCAGACTGGTAATGCCGCAGTCAACAGTGATGACCAGGCTGATGCCTTGTTGCTGGAGATGCTCGAGGGCAGTCTTTTTCAGTCCGTAGCCTTCAGTCAGGCGGTGAGGTATATAGGGGATAACCTTGCCACCGAGAGTGGAGAGTCCTTGGACAAGCAGGGCAGTGGCGGTAATACCATCAGCATCATAATCTCCGTAGATGGCAATATTTTCACTGGAGAGCAAAGCTTGGTAAATTCTGCTTATTGCCTGGTGCATATCAGGTAGTAGAAGAGGACTGCCAGAAAGACTCTCATCGCCAGCTAGGAAAGACTGTAATTGGCTTGGTTCCTTAAGGCCACGGTTATAGAGAAGCTGAACGATTAACGGAGGAAGGCTTGAGTGAACCAGTAAATTTTTGTCTGGAACCGGTGGCAGCAGATTCCAACGACAATGACTCAAGCTTATGCCTCAGAATATTCTCGGAAAATCAAAACTGAATTATGACCGCCAAAACCAAAGGAATTAGAAATGGTAGTGGTAACCTTGACCTGACGAGCCACATTGGGCACATAATCTAAATCACATTCCGGGTCAGGGTGAGTAAGGTTGATGGTTGGCGGGATGATACCAGTCCGGATAGCCATAATGCATATTAACGCCTCAGCCGCCCCAGCACAGCCGATAAGATGTCCCGTCATTGATTTGGTGGAACTTATTGGAATACGGTAGGCATAATCACCAAAAACTGTTTTTAAGGCTCTGGTCTCCATGGCGTCATTTAGTGGCGTAGAGGTACCATGAGCGTTAATATAATCAACTTCAGTGGGAGTAATTCCTGCCTTTTTCAGTGCTACTTGCATGGCTTTGGCGGCACCCTCACCACTTTCAATCGGTTGGGTAACGTGATAGGAATCAGCCGTAGCACTATAGGCCGTAATTTCGGCCAGAATATTGGCTCCCCGCTTCTGGGCATGCTCAAGATTTTCCAGTATAAGAACACAAGCCCCTTCACTAACGACAAAGCCATCACGTTCGGCATCAAAAGGACGGGAGGCCAATTGTGGCGCCTCGTTTCTGGTTGAGAGAGCTTTTAGTGCGTTGAAAGCGGTAATACCTAATGGGTTTATGATTGATTCCGTGCCGCCAGCAAGCATTATCGGGACATCACCGTGCTTGATGATTTCATAGGCAGCACCGATGGCATCCGAGCCGCTGGAGCAGGCTGATGTGGTGCAGAAGTTTGGCCCTTTAATCCCCAGTGCAATTGATACGTGGGCAGCGGCAATATCAGCAATCATCATTGGTGCTAGGAATGGGCTTACCCGGTCTGGTCCTCTTTCCAGTAGCACTTTGGTTTGTTCGAATAGGGTAGTCAGCCCACCAATCCCACTACCAATTATGACGCCGATGTCATCATGATTGCGGTGGTCAATTTCCAGTCTGGCTTGCTCCACCGCTTCGCGGCTGGCAACTAACGCCAGTTGGGCAAAGCGGTCCATACGGTGGACATCTTTGCGACTCATATAATCAGTGGGCTCAAATCCCTTTACCTCACCGGCGAACTTTGTTTCGAGGGACTCAGCGTCAAACAAGGTAATGTAGTCAATCCCAGACTTGCCGGCGATAAGGCCTTCCCAGGTAGTGGCGGTATCCAGACCGAGGGGACTAAGAATGCCCATCCCGGTAATAACGACTCTATTATTAAAACTATTCGTCAACTTTGTTCCTTCCTTCATATCTTTGTCAAAGTAGAGGAAAGCTTAACTGATAAGCACTAACCCCAGTCTTAATCCATAGGGCACTTCTGATGGTAATGTGGCGTCTCCAATAGGATAAATGTCCCAGCCGACCTTGGCGGTCATAGTGTAAACATCCATGCCAACGCCTTCCATGGGTGACCTGGCCTTTAAACGATGTGGGCAGGCTTGTCCCGTTACCAGAGCCTGACATTCGGTATCAGGGCAGAGAAGAGCTTTGCAAGTGCCACTACCAAACGCCAGAGCTAGGTGATAGCCATCATAAAAGGCCTCAGCTTCAATCTTGGCCACGACCTCGGCTATTTTCCTTCGGTAAGGTTGGACCAGATTCTTATCTCCAGCCTCACGACCGGCGATATCACCAGGAGGCACATCTAACTTAACAAATATGGCATAGCGAAAGTTGTTGACTACTTTTCTCACTTCGTCTAAGCTCATGGCGTAGGGAGGACAATTAACATTGGTTCCATAGCTAGGGCATTTTGGGTAGGTACATTTGGCGCGCACTCTTTCGTCAATTACTACTTCATCGGTGGTAATAATTTTGGCATCAGTAGCCCCCAGTTCAAGAGCCCGTTGTCGATATTTCTCTAGGTCTTGTTGCAACTGCTCTTCGGGAACCTTCTCCACAATTTTGCGTCTCATAGAACTAACCTTTACTAGGTTTAACTAATTTTTTACCATAATTTCGGGCTATTTGCAAGTTGAGCTCAGCTTTGACCGACGGCAGACTGGACAGTATAATGGCATTTAGGATGAAGAGAATAGAAAAAACAAAGGTTGCCTTCGATAGCTTGGGCTGTAAGCTCAATCAGGCTGAGACCGAGTCTTTAGCTCGACAATTGGCTGAGGCAGGATATGAACTGGTACCATCGGCGGATAAAGCTGATGTCTATATCCTCAATACCTGCACGGTGACACACATTGCCGACCGCAAGTCCCGCCATTTTCTCCGACAGGTTAATCGGCAAAACCCTGAGGCCCGACTGGTGGCGATTGGTTGCTATGCAGAACGGTCACCTCAAGAACTGGCTCAGATTGATGGGGTTGACTTGGTTATCGGTAACGAGCAAAAACCGCGTCTGCTGCGGCGGCTGCAAGCGTCTGGTTGCTTGGACCGTCCGCCCTCTACTCATACCAGCCGTCATTTTAATGGCTGCCGAACGCGCGCCTTCATCAAGGTTCAGGATGGCTGCCATAATTTTTGTAGTTACTGCATTGTACCCTTGGTGCGGAGGAGAGAGGAAAACGTGCCCGCTGACCAGATTGTTGCTGAGGTTGGTCAGCGGGTGGCTGAGGGTGGTAAAGAGGTGGTGCTCACCGGAACTGAAATTGGTTCGTATCGTTGCGATGGGGTTAATCTGACGGGGTTACTGGAGCGCATTTTAACGGAGACCGATATTACCAGGTTAAGGCTGTCTTCACTCCAGCCCCAGGAAATCTCCCTCGAACTTATCAGGCTATGGCAAGACCGTCGCCTGTGTCCCCATTTCCACCTGTCCCTCCAGAGTGGTAGTGACGCCGTGCTTGGTCGGATGAAGCGACGCTATACCACCACTGACTATCAGCGAACTGTTTCTTTACTTCGTGAAGCAGTGCCTGAGGTAGCCATCACCACTGATGTAATCGTTGGCTTCCCCGGTGAGACTGAGGCAGAATTCCAGGAGAGCTTTAACTTTTGCCGTCAGATGGAATTCGCCCGCATTCACCTCTTTCCTTACTCACCACGCCGGGAAACTGAAGCCGCCCGAATGCCCCATCAGGTATCGGAAAAAGTTAAGAAGCAGCGCAGCCGAAAGATGCTGGCACTGGCTGAAGAAAGCGCCCAGAACTTCCGCCAACGCTTTTTAGGCAAGACAATGACGGTATTATGGGAGAAGCAGACTGGTGGTATCTGGTCTGGCCTCACCGGTAACTACATCAAGGTATATACTAAGAGTAACAATGATTTAACTAATAGGTTGCTGCCAGTGAAGCTAACGGAAATTAGAGGTGATGGGGTGTGGGGGAGATAGTTAAGCATTCAGCTTCTTCGCCGGGTTTCTGAATTCGCAGGGCACCTTGGTCTGGCAGAGGCCACAGCCAACCACCTCAACTTTATACTCTTTTACTAAGTAACCTAATTCAGAGAAAAGATAATCATTGCATTTTATTTTATCGTGACCGCTCTCGGTGATTGCCCCGGCAGGACAGCGGGGAATACAGGCCCGGCATTTACGGTTGACATAAAAAGGACAGTTTGAGTAGGGGCTTTTAGCCGTCCTGGGGCTTATCGGCAACTCTAGGTCGGTAACGACGCTCCCACAGCGGTGGGCAATGCCGCGTTCGGTGATGAAGCCGTCGGAAAGACTGAAGGTGCCCAGTCCGGCGGCGTAAGCAATGTGCCGCTCCGACCAGTTTGAGTAGCGTCCCTTCTTGTTGGTCTCGGTTTTGAAATAGGGTTGCAATGCTGGTGCTACTGCCAGACATCCCTTTTCGGTAAGAAGCTCAACGGTATGTTCCCGTAGCGCCTCGTTAAATTTCTCGCCATACCAGCGGGTATATGACCAAACGCGGGATGGAGCCTTTGTCTGCGGGCGGTTAGATTCCCGTGTCTTCTTGGTAATCGGCAGAATCCAGCTAATAACGGAGAGCTGTGCCGGCAAATCTTCAAGGCTTTTATGATAGGTTTTGGCTAGTGCCTCACGGGGGGTGAAGTGACCGGGGGCGATAATGGACTTATATTCAGGGAAGATGGGATCATCGCCATCAGCGAACTGCACCAGTGGTTCGTCAAAGATAAAATCATTATCCGACTCAGGCATGCGATTTTGGGGACTGGTGCGGGTAAACTTCTTGATTTCCTCTTCAATAAACCGGGCCATCTCGCTTTGTTCTTTTGTCTTTGCTGAAGCCACTGGTAGCTCTCCTTTCTGCTATTTATCACCAAATCTTACTTTGGCTTCACTCTGTCTCTAGGGCGCGTGTTAGCACTTCTCTCATACGCTGTCCTGGCATCAGGAAGTCTTCCTCGGAGATGTCTTGCCCGATGAGTCTCAGCCTCTCCAGCAGCGCATAGAAGTTGATTGCCCAGCCAATGCCAAATACTTCGGGAGAAAAAATTCGGCTTTCGTAAGGATTCCAGTAAGCTTCCTTGATCCTTTCCAGCGTGGGCATCCGAAAGTCATACGGAATGAAGCCGGCAATTGTCCCATGCCATTCTCTTTCCTCTTTGGGCCTTTCTAGTTCTTGACATACCGCGGCTAAGGTAAGAGTAATCGCCGTAGCTTGAAGCATTCTGCTAAACCATTTTGTGTTCATGGTGACTCCTTTGCCTCTAGCTCGTTGTTTATTCCTAAGACCACCGAGGTTTCAATCTGTCGCTGAGGAATGTCCCAGTAGGTCTTGAGCAGTTCGTCCTTATTCGGCAAGAGGTTAAAGCCGTGTTTTTGGTAAAAAGCAATTGCCCAGCGAGCATCAGCCCATGTCCCAACCAGTAGACGGGAGGTGGCTACCAGACCCTTAAGATGATTTAATAGTTTACTGGCTATTCCCTGCCATTGCCACTGGGGTAAGACATAGGCATGGCGAATAAGGGTAACATCTTTAATTGGTTCAATTCCCATTACTCCAACAAGCTCTCCGTTTACTTCCCAGCCGAAGAAAGTAACCCGCTTCATTTCCCTTTCCAGTTCCTCTATAGGCATATAGGGCTGGTGGTAGCAGTCGGCTGGTATAACGCCACCATAAGCTTTGGCGGCCTCATTAATGATAGAATATATCGTCTGGGTATCACTTGCCTGACACTTACGAATCATAAACCGCCAACTTTATTAAGATTATAACATTAGGTGATGATTAATCAAGGGAATTTTGAGAGGGTGGAGATTAAAAGCAATCTGGAGGCTAGCATTCTAAAATCAGTGTATGTTATAATGAGCAATGGAAATTCCTGATTCATCTGCTTGTGTGGGGAACAACATTATACGAAGGGGCACTGGCCCCTTCAATTTATAATTTTTTGGAATCATGTAGGGAGGTGTCTATGCCAACACCTTTAGAAAATTGGGTTGCAGAAGTAGCCAGATTGACAAAGCCGGATAGAATCTGGTGGTGTGACGGCTCGGACGAAGAAGCACACCGGCTTATGGAAATAGGCATGAAAGAGGAAAAGCTTGAGGGTAAACCGGTATTCTACGAATTAAATCAGAGTAATTGGCCCAGTGCCTACCTTCACCGAAGCCATCCCACGGATGTAGCGCGGACTGAGCATCTGACTTATATCTCTCAGCCGGATAAAGAGACTGCTGGCCCGAATAATAACTGGATGGAACCAAAGGAAGCAAAACAGTTATTGACGAAACTCTCCGACGGCTGTATGCGTGGCAAAACAATGTACGTGCTGCCCTATGCTATGGGCAACCATCTCGATTCACCTTATACCAAGCTCTGTGTTCAGCTGACTGATATTTCTTACGTAGCCATAAGTATGAGGATAATGACGATTCTGGGAAAGCGCGTTTTAGACAAAATCGGGAGCAGTGAGAATTTTGTGAAAGGGATACACTCAGTAAGCGACTTTGATCCAAATAAAAGATATATCATGCATTTCCCCCAGGAGGGTCTGGTCTGGAGCATTGGTTCGGGTTATGGCGGAAACGCGTTGCTGGGAAAGAAATGTTTCTCCTTAAGGATTGCTTCTTGGCTCGGGCTAAATGAAGGCTGGCTTGCCGAACATATGGTCATTATGGGCATTGAAGACCCTGATGGTGAGATAACATACATCTTAGCTGCCTTTCCCTCTTATTGCGGGAAAACAAATTTAGCTATGCTTGAACCCGCGTTGCCTGGTTATAAGATTTGGACTCTGGGCGATGATATTGCCTGGATAAATATTGGCCCTGATGGTCGCTTTTACGCGGTAAACCCCGAAAAAGGGTATTTCGGTGTTGCTCCGGGAACTTCTTCCAAAACTAATCCTAATATGCTGAGAACATTAAAAAACAACAAATTCTATCCCACCCTGTTCACCAATACCGGATTGAATGTTGACACCAATGAGCCCTGGTGGGAAGGTCTCGACGGCGACGTTCCGAAAAATGTGCTGGACTGGCAGGGAAATCCATGGGACGCATCTTCAGGCACGAAGGTTGCTCACCCCAATGCGAGGTTTACGACCTCAATTTATAATACACCGAGACTTTCTCCTGAATTTGACAACCCGAAGGGAGTCCCGATTTCGGCAATTATCATCGGTGGACGGAGAACCAGGACGATTCCCTTAATCGTGGAATCTTTTGACTGGGTTGATGGTGTATTTTTGGGTGCCAGGAACGGTTCTGAAACAACTGCCGCGGCAGCACAGCAAGTGGGTGTTCTAAGGAGAGACCCAATGGCGATGCTTCCTTTCTGCGGTTACAACATGGGTGATTATCTGCAACACTGGATCGACATGGAAGGGAAAGCCAGACAACTGCCACGAATCTATTCTGCGAACTGGTTTAGAGTGGACGAAGATGGAAATTTCATCTGGCCGGGATTTGGAGAAAATATACGTGTGTTGAAGTGGATTATTGACCGGGTGAAAGGTCGTGTCTCGGCAAAGGAGACACCTTTAGGACTTATACCAAATTATGAAGATTTGACACTTGATGGCTTGAATTTCCCCAAAGAAAGGTTTGAATTACTTTTTGCCATAAATAAACCAGAATGGGAGAAAGAAATGGCCGATATTGAGGAATTCTTCAAAAAGTTTGCTTCAAGAATGCCGAAAAAGATTTGGGATAAATACCGGGCACTGAACCATTGCCTTGGTAATAGTGCCTGATGGTTATAGTATTTTCTATTATTGGGTATGATGCGCGCCTAGAGGGATTCGAACCCACGACCCTCGGTTCCGAAGACCGATGCTCTGTCCGCTGAGCTATAGGCGCCTATAGAATGGGGTGAGTGGAGGGATTTGAACCCTCGTTCTCCAGGGCCACAACCTGGCGCCTTAGTCCACTGGGCTACACTCACCATGAATTGCAGAGATATTATAGCTGAAAACTCCTCTCGGTTCAATGTGTTGCTGGGTTATTGCCACGGTTAACTATTTTTCAGTTAACTGCACGATGGTTACCCCAGCTTCCCCCTCCCCGTAACCACCGGGGCGATAAGATTTGACCAGAGGATGCTTGGCTAATTGTTCTCGGACTGCCTGGCGCAGTGTCCCCGTGCCTTTACCGTGAACCACTCTAATCTGGTGTAGACCACTCATAAAAGCATCATGAAGGTATTGGTCAAGCTTTAGTAGTGCTTCGTCTACGGTGAGGTGACGGAGGCTTACCTCATCGCTGGCTGACGCCTTTTTGCGACGATATTTGCTTTTGCGCATGAGAGCTAACCCACGCTGATTTTAGCACTCCAAGCCAAGATAAAACAAACGGGTTAGGTGTTTCCTTGTTACTGCTTTGGCTCTAGTGCTACAATAAAATTTGGGTATAGAGGGAGGTCTTTGAGATGCCGTTAGATTCGATACTGGTCAAGGGAGCTCGTGAGCACAACCTGAAAAACATAGACGTCGTTATCCCCCGCGATAAACTGGTCGTGATTACTGGTGTTTCCGGTTCCGGTAAAAGCTCACTAGCCTTTGATACCATCTATGCGGAAGGACAGCGCCGCTATGTCGAGTCGCTATCTGCCTATGCTCGCCAGTTTCTGGGCAGGATGGAGAAGCCTGATGTTGATTATATTGAAGGGCTAAGCCCGGCCATTTCCATTGACCAGAAGGGCCCGAGTCGGAATCCACGGTCTACGGTAGGTACGGTAACCGAGGTTTTTGATTATTTGCGACTGCTTTTCGCCCGCGTCGGTCATCCGCACTGCCCCAAGTGCGGGCGGGAAATTACCACGCAGACAGTGCAGCAGATTGTTGACGCCGTTCAGAGCCTCCCGGAAAACAGCCGCATTATGATTTTGGCACCGCTGATTAGAGACCGCAAAGGTGAGTATCAGTCAGTGTTTGATGACCTGCGCAAGGCAGGTTATGTCAGAGTCCGCGTTGATGGGCAGATTCATGACCTCTCAGATGAGTTCCAGCTGGATAAGAACAAGAAGCACTCGATTGAAGCGGTGGTGGACCGGTTGGTCATCGGACAGAGCGGAAGCCAGAGCCGTATTGCTGATTCGGTGGAGACAGCCCTCAAGCTTGGGGCGGGGGTAGTTCTGGTCTCCACTGTTGGTGGTGAAGAGTTGCTCTTCTCCGAGCACTTTGCCTGTGTCTACGATGGTATTAGCCTGGGTGAAATTACCCCCCGTACCTTTAGCTTTAATAGTCCTCATGGTGCCTGTTCCGCCTGTTCTGGCCTGGGGGTCAAGCTGGAGATAGACCCGGAAATGGTGATTCGCAATCGGGAGTTATCTATCGCTCAGGGAGCAATTCACCCCGGCTGGTGGCTTGCTTGGCATATGAGTGAGCTACAGATGTTGGCCCGGCGCTACGGCTTTTCGCTTCATACTCCGGTGAAAGAACTAGGGGAGCGCCATCTTAAGCTTCTACTTTATGGCGAAGAGGGAGAACTGGTTAAGTACCGGAATCGTTACGGTCGGGTCAGGGAATATTTCACCGGCTATGAAGGGGTGATTCCCTATCTAGAACGATTAAGTCGTGATACGCAGTCGGAAAATACCCGAGCTGAGATTGAACGCTACATGCTATCCACGCCATGTCCGGTTTGCCAGGGTAAGCGACTGAAACCGGAGTCTTTAGCCGTGACTATTGGTGGCCGAAATATTATGGATGTCAGCACTATGTCAGTAGTACAGGCATTGGAGTGGGTGGCCACTATCGGCGATAGTGTGCTTACTGAGCGTGAACAGATGATCGCCCATCAAATTCTCAAGGAGATTCAGGCTCGACTGGGCTTTCTGAAGGATGTTGGTCTGGAGTATCTTACCATTGAACGTGCCTCGGCGACACTTTCTGGTGGCGAGGCACAGCGGATTCGTCTGGCAACCCAGATTGGCAGTGGGCTTATGGGTGTACTCTATATTTGCGATGAACCCACGGTGGGACTGCATCCGGCGGATGATGCTCGTTTGATTGGCACCCTGAAACGGCTGAGAGACCTCGGCAATACCATATTAGTTGTTGAGCATGATGAAGCCATGATGCGAGCCGCCGACCACATTATTGATATGGGGCCTGGGGCTGGAGAGCACGGCGGCTGGATTGTGACCACCGGAAGTCTATCTGATGTTACCGCCTGTAAGGAGTCAATCACCGGTCAGTATCTTGGTGGTGCGAAGCAGATTCCTTTACCCCGCCAGCGCCGTCCCGGTTCCGGTGAGGAGATAGTGATCAAGGGAGCGCGGCAGAACAACCTGAAGAATATCGATGTTCGTATTCCCTTGGGTAAATTTGTTTGTATCACCGGAGTTTCTGGCAGTGGTAAGAGCACCCTCATTGACGAAATTCTGCATAAGAAGCTAGCTCAGATATTCTATCGGTCCCGGGAAAGGGCTGGCGACTGTGATGATATTCTCGGTGCCGAGAATATTGATAAGGTAGTCAATATTGACCAGTCTCCGATTGGACGTACCCCCAGAAGTAATCCGGCTACCTATACTGGTACCTTTACCCCGATTCGTGAGCTTTTTGCCACCGTTCCTGAGGCTCGGATGAGGGGCTATGCGCCAGGTCGGTTTTCGTTTAACGTTAAGGGTGGACGTTGTGAGGCCTGCCGCGGCGAGGGGTTTATCCAGATCGAGATGCAGTTTTTACCTGATGTCACCGTTCCTTGTGAGGTATGCAAGGGAAAGCGTTATAACCGCGAGGCACTGGAAATAAGATTTAAGGACAAGAATATCGCTGAAGTATTGGACATGACGGTGGAACAGGCTCTGTCTTTCTTTGAGCATTTCCCCAAGGTCAGAAGTAAGCTGGCAACTCTGCACGATGTCGGGCTGGGGTATATTCATCTTGGCCAGCCGGCACCCACTCTTTCCGGTGGCGAGGCGCAGCGAGTGAAGTTGTCCACCGAGCTGTCACGGCGGGCTACCGGTAGGACACTCTATATTCTTGATGAACCGACTACTGGACTCTCATTTGAAGATGTGGCGGCACTGCTCCGGGTATTGCAACGTCTGGTCAATGCCGGTAATACGGTGGTGGTTATTGAGCATCACTTGGATGTGATCAAGAATGCTGATTATGTCATTGACCTTGGACCTGGCGCTGGCGACCAGGGAGGCTATGTGGTCGCTACCGGAACCCCTGAGGAAATAGCTCAAGTGAGGACCTCCGCCACCGGACAGTATTTAATAAGGGTACTGTCTAAGAAGGTGACCCCGGCTTTGGCCAGCTAGGTCTAAAATGATAAGCCACCGGGCTGACCACATCACGATGAGCCATGAAATTATTTATGACCGAAATATGTCATATATTCCTTGCTTGGTATTACGGGATTTATGCTATATTATTATTAAGACCGCCTGGAAAGGAGGGCAGTCCAAATGAACCGCGAGGAAGCGCTTGACTCGATTAAAGCTAATGTTGAAAATAAAAATCTGGTCAAGCATATGCTCGCTACCGAGGCCATTATGCGGGCGCTGGCCAAACGCTTTGACGAGGATGAAAAGGAATGGAGCCTTACTGGGTTACTGCATGATATCGATGTCGAGCTTACCGAGGGAGATATGAACAGTCACAGTAAGCTGGGAGCTGACTTGGCGAGAGAATTGGGCGCTAGTGCGGCGATGGCTCATGCCATTCTTTGTCATAATGAGAGACACGGCGTCTCTTGTGAGACGAAGCTGGATAAAGCTTTGTTTTGTGCTGACCCGCTAACTGGCTTAATCATTGCCGCGGCTTTGGTTCGCCCTGATAAGAAACTGGCCGGTCTTGAAGCGAGTTCGGTGAGTAAGAAATTTAAGGAAAAGGGCTTCGCCGCTGGGGCGAATCGAGAGCAAATCGCTTTATGTAGTGAAATCGGGTTAGAGCTTGATGAGTTTATCGAGCTGGGGTTGGCAGCGATGAAGGGTATTGCTGCTGACCTGGGACTCTAAATGACTAGCTTACGGACAGTGTTGAACCTTCGCTGGTTTTGATCACATCAATGCGGGTAGGGAAGGCATCCCTCAGTTCCTCAATATGGGTAATGACTAATATCTTGTCAAAGTCCTCTTGAATCGAGTTTATCGCCTCTTTCAGTTTTTCGATGCCAGTACTATCCTGCGTGCCGAAGCCTTCATCAATGATTAGGGTGGGTAGTGGTGCCCCGGCCCGTCTGGCTAGTATCCGGGACAGAGCAATACGAATGGCAAAGTTGATCCGGAAGGCTTCACCACCGCTGAACATTTCGTAGTTTCGCGTTCCTAATTCGTCGGAGATAGTTATATCTAGGGTTTCAATAACGTCTCCTTTCTTTGTTTCCCGCTGAGTTTCAAATTTGACGTGCATTCGATTATCGGTCATCCGTCCCAATAGTCTATTGGCTTCAATTTCAATCTCAGGGAGTGCCATTTCAATCAGCAAGGCCTGTATCCCTCCTTTGCCGAAAGCTTTGGCCAGTTCTTTGTAAATGCTTTCCTGTTTTGCCGATTGCGCCAGCAGCTTTTCCTTTTCCTTCTTTCTTATCTCTAGTTCCGTGCAGTGCTGGAGCTTTGCTTTCACATTCCACAGTGCTTCCTGGGCCTGCTTTTGCTGCAAGTCCAGCGCCTGATACTCGGTTTCCGCCTGGGTAATATCACTGACGAGCTGGGGGAGTGAGGCAAGTTCAACAGAAAGCTCTTGCCTTTTTTGGTTATCCACCTCAAGGCTGCGTCGCAGCTCTTGGGTAGCGGCCTCAGCTCTTGCCGCTGCTTCCCTCTCCTGATTGATGAGCCTATCGGCTTCATCCAGCTTTCGCTTGGGCTCTTCGTAATGTTCTAAGCTGGTCAGTTGGTTCCGCACCTGTTCGTGCTGCTCCGAGCTGTAATCAAGTCTGGCTAATTCACCTTCAAGCTCCTTTAGTGCCTCTTGTTCACTAGCGGCAAAGTCCCTTTTAACCAGGCACTGTTCAATTTCCGATAGCCGACTTCTTTCCTCAGCTAACTGTTTATCTGCCTCTTCTGCTTCAGCCACTTCTTTGTTAAGAATACCAGCTTTACTTTGTGTCGAGATTTTGTCTTGGTTTAATTGTGTTTCCAGCTGGGAAAATTGGGTTTTCAGCGATTCAAGTTCGGTTTTCTTTTGCACCAGCTCTGCCTGATTTGATTGCAGAGAAGCAGCCTTGTCCTGTCTCTCAGCGGTATATTTTGACTCAATGAGCTTTAAACCTTCGGCACCTAGTTCCGTCTCACATAGCGGACACTTAGCCTCGGTTTGAGTCGACAGAAGCTCAATTTTTTCGCCTAGCTCTTTTATTTCCTGCTCAAGCTGAGTTTGGTTGGATTCGAGGTAATTGACCTTAGTCTGTAGTTCCTGGCTGCTTTGCTTTTTCTGGCGCAGTGTTTCTTCTTGCTCCCCCAACTGGCCTAGTTGTGCCTGAAGCTGCTGGAGTTGGCTTTTCAGCTGCGGCAGTTTCAATGATTTGGCTTCCAGTTCTCCTATCCTGTTTTGAATCACGGTGTGTTCCGTATTCAGGCTTTGCCCCGCTTCTTTTATTCTGCTTTCCAGCAGTGACTTCTGCCTTTCTAGATTGACCGACTGCCTGAACTTTTGCTCAAGCTCATCACTTAGTTTCTTGGTCTCGGCGAAACGCAGATAGCCTGCTTCTATCGTGGCGCGCTGAGCGATTAGCGCCTCGTACTCTTTAATTCGGGATTGAAGCTGGTTAACCTGTTCATCTAGTACCTTAAGGCTCGTGGTTCTGTCTCTCACGTTGGCTTCTAGTTGGTCTAGCTGTACCTTCTTTTTCTCCAGCGCTTCTTTTTGCTGTCGCAGCTCATTGAGCCTGGCTTCCTTTTCCTCGGTTATCTTTTCCATCTGAGAAAGCACTTGCTGTGCTTGTTCAAGCTCAGCATCATAAATTGGCTTTTGGGCTAATTCATTATCAATTTCTCCGATAGTACTTTCTAATAAATTCTTTTCATCTCCTTGCTGTTTCGCCAGCTCTTTAGCCTGTCCTTCAAGTTCATCATAGAAGGCAAGCCCCAGAATATTAGCCAGCACCTCTTTACGCTCGGTTGGTCGCTTGGTGGTGAATTCATCAGCGCGGCCCTGCCGCAGGAAGGCGCTGTTAATGAAGGTATCATAATCCATATGTAGAGTACTGGTGATTTTCTGCTGGGTTTGGGCGATGCTGTTACCCGTAATTGACCGGAAACCGTCCCCGCTAGCCATCTGGAATTCTAGAATGGATTGTCCGGCACTGCTCTGTCGCTTGGGTTTGGAGCGCTTGCGGATGATGCGGTACGGTTGCTCGTCAACGGCGAAGTCAAACTCAACTTCCATTTCTCTCTGTCCGGTGTGGATCAGGTCATCATCACTTCTTGCCCTGGCCTGTCCCCATAGCGCCCAGGTCATGGCGTCAATCAGTGCCGATTTGCCATTGCCGTTATCACCCGAGAGGCAAGCGGTGTGGATGCCTTCAAAATGGAGTGCTGGCACGTTATCCCGGTAGCACATAAAATTGCGCATTTTTAACTCGATGGGAATCATCTCGAAGCTCCAGATAGCTTTATTTGTTAACTATTTTAACATACTTGGGACAATTGTTTATTGCTTGACGGTTGAGCTTGTTCCTAATTACAATGAAATTATGTTTGAAATTCTCAGTGAAAAGTTAGGTAGAGTATTTCGCCTGTTGGGTAGTAAGGGCAGGCTTACGGAAAGGGATATCGATGAGGCCCTGCGTCAGGTGCGGTTAGCCCTTCTGGAAGCAGACGTCAATTTTAAGGTGGTCAAGGATTTTATACTCAGAGTCAGCGAACGGGCGCTTGGTGCTGAGATACGGCAGAGCCTGACTCCAGGCCAGCAGATAATCAAAATCGTCAATGAAGAACTTATTGCTACTCTCGGTGGTGAGCCAAGTCGCCTGACCGCATCTCCTCAAGCACCGTCAGTGGTTATGCTGGTTGGGCTACAGGGCAGTGGTAAGACGACCACCGCTGCCAAGCTGGCGCTGCATTTGAAGCATTCCGGACAACGCCCCTTACTGGTGGCTGCCGATAATCGTCGTCCGGCCGCCATCGAGCAGCTAGTTACTTTGGGTAAACAGCTTGACATTCCAGTTTACCATGAAGGTTCTGGTGTCCCGAGTAAAAATGTTTGTGCTCATGCCCTGGCTGAAGCCAAGGCCTTGGTGACTAACTGGGTTATCGTTGATACCGCTGGTCGCCTCCATATCGATGAGGCAATGATGACAGAATTGACTCAGGTAAAAAATGAATTAGCGCCCGATGAGATATTATTGGTAGTTGATGCCATGACCGGACAGGATGCGGTGCAGATGGCTGGGGAGTTTCATGCTCGGGTAAGTCTCACCGGGCTTATCCTGACCAAGATGGACGGTGATGCTCGGGGTGGGGCAGCTCTCTCCATTCGGTGGGTTAGCGGCGTGCCCATTAAGTTCATCAGCATTGGTGAGAAGGTTGATGCCTTAGAACCTTTCTACCCTGACCGTCTGGCATCCCGCATCTTGGGGATGGGTGATGTGCTTACCTTCATTGAGAAGGCAGAGGCAACCTTTGATGAACAGCAGGCGAAAAAACTGCAGAAGAAGGTGCAGACAGCCAGTTTCGATTTGGATGATTTTCTATCACAGCTAAGAACAGTTAAGAAGATGGGACCGGTAGCCCAACTGGTTGAGATGCTGCCCGGGGTGTCGCAGTTAACCAGTCGACTGCCCGAGGGTACGGAAGAAAAACAACTCAAGAAGGTTGAGGCGATTATCCTTTCCATGACCCCTGAGGAGAGGCGTAATCCAAATATTATTGGCGGTAGCCGGCGTCGCCGCATTGCTCGCGGTAGCGGGGTGAAACCGCAGGATATTAATCAGCTCCTTAACCAGTTTCACCAGATGCAAAAGCTGATGAAGATGGGGGTAAAGGGTAAACTACCTCGGAATCTAATGGGGATGTTCCGTTAGCCTCTATTCTAGGTAATCTTTTAGTTTTCGACTTCGGCTGGGATGACGTAGTTTACGCAGTGCCTTAGCCTCAATCTGGCGAATGCGCTCCCTGGTGACGTTAAACTCTTTGCCCACTTCCTCCAGTGTCCGGCTGCGCCCATCTTCAAGGCCAAATCTAAGCTGGAGTACTCGCTGCTCACGTGAGGTAAGGGTATCGAGCACATCTTCAATCTGCTCCTTCAAGAGTTGCTTGGAGGCAGCGTCAACCGGTGGTAAGGCATTCCTGTCCTCTATGGAATTACCTAATGGACTGTCTTCCTCTTCGCCGATCGGAGACTCCAAGGATATTGGCAGTTGTGATACTTTAACTATTTCTCTAACCTTGTCGGAGGATATTTCCATTTCCTTGGCGATTTCAGTGGAGGTGGGCTCCCTTCCGTATTCCTGGGCGAGGCGACGGCTTGTTTTCAGTAAACGGTTAATCGTCTCTACCATATGAACCGGAATACGAATGGTGCGCGCTTGATCGGCGATGGCTCGGGTAAGTGCCTGGCGAATCCACCAGGTGGCATAGGTACTGAATTTATAGCCTTTACGGTAGTCAAACTTCTCTACCGCCCGCATCAGCCCAATATTTCCCTCCTGAATAAGGTCAAGGAGGGACATGCCCCGTCCGATGTGTTTTTTGGCAACGCTGACCACCAGACGTAGGTTGGCTTCGATGAGGTGTCTTTCTGCCCTTTTCGCCTCACGTTCGATGTTTCTCAGGTGGGCTTCAATTCGCCTTTCCTGAGCTTGAATGGAACTAACGAAAGCATCATTGGTGACTAGTTTCTCAATATCAGCTAGCACGACGTCATCTCCCATAGCGCCAAGGACTTCTTTAGATAATAGGCTAATGTTTAGCGATAGGTTAATTAGATTTTGTTCTGTTTCCGGCATGGAACTACCTAACTCAAGGCTAATATCGTGGATTAGCTGCTGGTCTATGGTCTCGTCAAGACTATCTCGAAATTCAGCATTGGAGATGATTTCTAAGAAACTGGTTGTTGCCGATAGGCCAAGCTGTTTTTGGAGAAGTTGGATAGTATTCGAAGCCTGCCCCAGCTCCTTGAGAACTGTCAGGCTGATATCGGTTGCGGAAGGGATTCTACCGTAGCTCTGTAAATATTGTTGTTTTATCTCATTGACGCGTTTACCCTTTTCCATCTTCTTGGCTAAGACCTTTTCATCCTCAGCGGTAAGGAGATGCACCCGACCAATCTCATGAAGGTAGATGCGAACCGGGTCATCGGCTATCTCTTGTTCATTTAGCCCCTCGATTGGTGTTTCTATTTCTAAATGTACCGTGGATTCAGGTTTTTCAATCTCGAGATGCTCCTCACGCCATAGTTTATCTGGCTCAGGTGGACCTTCGTGCTCTGACTCCTCATTGAGTTCGTGAGAAGAGGCATAAGCATCTGACGATTTGTTTGGTGCTTCATCTGGAGTTGGTTCCTCATGCCTTTCATCTTCAGGAATAAATTGGTTCTCATTTTTTTCTAGGCTCATTCCGCACCTCCTTAGTTCTGTCCTCCCCTGGCCTTTTGAGAGTAGATTTCTTTCAATCGAAGGGCAGGCTCGATTCCCTCTTCTTCAAGCTTAGCCAGGTCAGCACCAGCGCCTTTCACCTCGACTTCGAGAGCCAGTGCCTCCGCCTTTCTTGCTTCCCAGTTTTTCAGGTATTCTCTCTCTAGACTAAGCACACAGTCAGCATATTTCTGCTCGATATGGTTCGGCGGTAAGTCCCGGTTTAGCAGTGAATCAAGGTGCTCATGAATGGCTATGTCCAGCTTTTTCTTAAGAGAGTCCAGGTCATCGGTCTGCTGCCAGGTCACAAATATCTCACGGTTTTCACTATTGGCGAAATATTCGGGCGAGGGTTCTTTCTGGCTGCCTTTAAGCTCAGGGCGCTGCAGGAGCAAAGCCAGACAGTATTCCTCACGGGGATTGGA
>JBHIDQ010000011.1:0-22268 GCA_046760155.1 Dehalococcoidales bacterium
ATGGGGAGCGTGCGCCGCGCATCAGCGGCCATTTATCCTACTGGTTCGGCTGGTATGCTTTCTTCCCCAATACGCTGGTTTACGGACAATAACGCCGCAGAAGCAGGCCTGACTTTCACTTCTGAACCTGCTTTTTTGCCTCTTCCCATTGGGCGTTTTGCTCGTCAAAGTACAGATCGGCAAAATTTACCCCACGCTGGCGGCAGACTTCTTCCATATAAGAGAAGCGACGGTAGAACCGTTTATTGGCTTCCCGCAGCGCCGACTCTGAGTCCACCCCCATCCGGCGAGCGATATTAACCAGGGTAAAGAGCAAATCGCCAAACTCCAGCGCTCTTTTCTCCTGACTGTCAACTTGCTTGAATTCACGAACCTCCTCCACCAGCTTATCGATAACACCTTCGATATCCTCCCAGTCAAAGCCAACTCGCGCCACCCGACTCTGAATATCCTGACTATAACTTAAGGCCGGCAACTGCTTGGGCACATTCGCCAGTATCGATGCATCACTTCCCCTCTCCTTTTTCTTGAGCGCCTCCCAGTTAATGAGCACCTCATCAGCATCTTTCACCTTGAGTGAGCCAAAGACATGAGGATGACGTTGCACAAGCTTGGTATTGATGCTGCGGATAACATCACCTATTTCAAATTCTCCCGTTTCAGCGGCAATCTGGGCGTGGAGAACGACCTGCATTAGAAGGTCACCTAATTCCTCACCAAGCCTCCTCACATCCCCTTCATCCAGAGCCTCCAGTACTTCGTAGCACTCCTCAAGCAGGTCTTCCCGAAGCGAGGCATGGGTCTGCTCCCGGTCCCAGGGGCAACCATCAGGGCCGCGCAGTCTGGCGATAATCTCGACTAAAGTATCAAACTGGTTGAAATTCTCCGCTAAAGACAAGTTTTTCCTCCTTTCAACTCGATGGGATTACCGTCCCAATGAACTGCCGCTGCCCACGCACAAACTCAGCGGCGGGCATGGCTCGCTTCCCCTCAAGTTGCACCTTTAACACGCCCAAAATTCCCTCCCCGGTATTGACACCAAAGCCCGCCCCTTCTTGGTGCAACGCCACCACCTGCCCAACGGTAAAGGGGACTTCCCCAGGCAGAGGCATCGCCTCAATAATTTCAAGTCGCTTCCCCCTCCATCTGGTGTAACTTCCTGGCCAGGGCTGGAAGGCACGCACCCGCCGCCATATCTCCACCGCCGACCAGTGCCAGTTAATCTCACCATCCTCTTTGGTGATTGAGGCAGAATAAGTGGCCTCAGCCTCATTTTGAGGTTGGGGAGTAATTTCACCCTTCGTCCAGCGCCGCAAAACTTCCGGGAGCAACTGCGCCGCTACCCGAGACAGCTTGGTGGTAAGCGAGCCGGTGGTATCCTGCGGAGAAATGGAAACCTGCTCCTGAGCTAATATAGGCCCGGTATCTAGGCCACTGTCCATCAGCATAAGGCTAACCCCGGTAATCTCGTCCCCGGCCAGAATTGCTGCCGCCACCGGTGAAGCGCCTCTAAATCTCGGCAGCAGCGAGGGATGAATATTAATACATCCATACTTGGGGATATCCAAAATTGACTGGGGCAGAATTTGACCAAAAGCCGCCACCACGATAACATCAGGGTGAAAGCCGGCCAGTTCTGTCACTACCTCTGCCTCCTTTAAACTGGTTGACTGCACCACCGGTAGCTTCCAGGTTAAGGCTGCCTTTTTCACCGGTGGGAGAACAAGGGAACGGCCCCTTCCCGCCGGTTTATCCGGCTGAGTGTAAACAGCCACCACCTGAAATTGATTAAGAATAAGGTGCTCAAGAGGGGTAACCGCAAACTCAGGGGTGCCCATGAAAAGAATTCGCATTTAAATCTCCTGGTACTAGTACTAAATTCTAACACCAAAATTTTTTGGCCACAACCAGCCTTTCAAGACTATCGGCGCAAAATTAAGCAAAAAATAGAGTTTGATAAACTTGGTAAGGGAAAAAGGGGATTTAAAATGCCCAGCGATTACCACCAAAAACCTTGCCAGCAAAGAAACTTGGTAGTATCCTAATAAACATCGACCATTCTTACTGATAAGCCACCATAAAGTCTTCGAAAGTTCAGTAGTTAATCTCTCAAGTGGGGGTATTTTTGTGCCTGAAGGAGGAAAACTGTCCCTTTTCCAGGGGCTTTAGTGAATAAACCAAGTCAAGCGATAGTTGGAACATTTTGAAGGGACTAAATGGAAAATAGGTCAGCACAAGAAATCTGGGACGCTGCCTTAGGGGAACTACAAATCCAAGTGAGCAAGCCAAACTACCGAACTTGGCTGGAAAAAACGGTAGGCGTGAACTACCAAGATAACCAGTTTGTGGTCAGTGTACCCAATACCTTCATTGCGGAATATTTAGACAGAAACCAGCGCTCTTTAATTGAAAAAACGCTCATCAATCTCACTTCCTCCCACGACATCCAGGTCTCTTTTCAAGTAGATGGCAGGTATAAGAATTTAGCGGACACGCGCGGTTGTCAATGGAAAAGCGGTGCCTCTGAATTCAAGTCAAGTTATGTCTTTGATTCCTTCATTGTCGGCAACGGTAACCGCCTAGCTTATGCCGCTGCCCAAGGGATCATCCAGAAACCGGGGTATAGCTATAATCCACTTTATATCTACGGAGGGTTGGGGTTGGGTAAGACCCATCTCCTGCACGCCATCGGGCATTTGGCGCAGGCAAGGCATATTCAGGTGATTTATGTTAGTGCGGAACAGTTCACCAATGAGTTCGTCAGAGCCGTCCGGGAGAGAAAAACCGATGAATTCCACCATAAATATCGAAATGCTGGCATGTTGTTGATTGACGATATCCACTTCATCAGTGGTAAAAAACAGACTGAGGAAAGCTTTTTCCATACTTTTAATGCTCTCCACAATGCTAATCGTCAGATAGTTATCACCAGCGACCGACCACCTAAGTCAATTCCTTCACTGGACAAAAGACTACGCTCGCGTTTTGAATGGGGGTTAATCGTTAAACTTCAACTCCCCGATTTTGAAACGCGTCTGGCTATTTTACAGGCTAAAGCGAAACAAAGAGAAGTAAATCTTTCTCTAGAGGTACTGGCGTTCATTGCCCAGCAGGCTCAGCAAAACATTAGGGAGCTGGAAGGTTCTTTGAACCGGGTGGTTGCTTACGCCAGGTTGTTCAATACTTTACCTACCGTTGAGTTAGCAGCTCAAGCACTTGAGGACATCAGCAGTAAAGAACCTAGCCACACTTCTATTACCTCGAGTGCAGTGGTCGAAGCGGTAGCTGATGGCTTCCAGCTAGACCCGGTAGACCTAAAGGGAAGCAAGAGAGACAAGGAAACCGCTCTGGCACGACGGACGGCAATGTACCTTCTCCGACAGGAAACCAATTTCTCGCTGGTTCAAATCGGTCAGGAATTTGGAGGAAGAGACCCCTCAGCAGTAACCAATGCCTGTAAAAGAATCATCAATGATATTAAAAGCAACCCTCAACTAAGGCGTAAAATACTGGATATTCAAAAAAGAATCAATTCCCAGGCTAAGTACCCGAGACGCTAAGACTTCCCTCCCTACCTAGAAGTTACCCCTTTATGTTTTGCTTTGTGAATTTTTTGCCGGTACTTTGGTCTCTTTTTGTGGAATCTTAATCAGGTTTCTATCTCTGATTGGTTCGAGCTTCATCTTAACTCTGCCATCTTTTAAATTTAACCAAAACCTATTATAAATATTATTATGAATAAAGCTTAAATAATGACTATAATATATAATCATAATAAGTTAATATTGTTTAATTTTTAAATTGACCATGATTGACCGAGTAGAAATAAAAGTAAAGGCGGGAGATGGGGGAGCTGGCGCCATAAGCTTCCGGCGGGAAAAGTTCGTTCCCTACGGTGGTCCTGATGGAGGTGATGGAGGCAAGGGCGGTAATGTGGTGATTAAGGCTGATCCGGCGGTTACCAGTCTGTGGAAATTCAGGCAAAAAAGGTTTTACCGCGCTGGGGATGGGAAAAATGGGAGTGGCCAGAAAAAACACGGTAAGAATGGTGAGGATATGATACTGACGGTGCCAGTAGGTACTCTGGTATCACCGAAGACAGCATTGACTGATGATGCTCTGCTGGCTGATCTAGAGTTGCCGGGCCAGCAGGTGATTGCGGCAAAAGGTGGCAAGGGAGGTTTGGGTAATGCTCATTTCAGTTCGTCAACGAATCAAGCCCCACGGATTGCGCAGAGGGGGGAGGCTGGTGAAGAAATTTCACTAATACTGGAATTAAGGCTAATTGCTGATGTTGGTATTATTGGCTACCCCAATGTCGGTAAGTCAACCTTATTGGCGGCAGCTTCGGCGGCTAAACCCAAAATAGCTAGTTATCCGTTCACCACGCGTGAGCCTGTCTTGGGTGTGGTTGAGATTGGTCCGCAAAGCTTTATCTTGGCAGAGATTCCGGGACTGATCGAAGATGCTCATCTTGGTCGTGGGCTGGGACATGATTTTCTGCGCCATATTCTGCGTACCAAGATGCTGATTCACTTAATTGACGGTGGTAGTGAGTCTCCGGTGGAAGATATGATACGGGTGAATACTGAACTTAGCTTATTCGATTCCGCTCTGGCTCAAAAACCACAACTGGTGGCGGTTAATAAGATTGATTTGCCTCAGGTGCAGGCTCGTTTAACTGAGATAGATGAAGCTTTTAACAAGGCTGGAATCAGTATCCTTTTCGTTTCGGCGGTAACTGGCGAAGGTGTTGTCAAGCTGATGGCAGAAACGAGGAAAAGGCTAAACCAGGTTGAAGCGGAAAAAGAAAGAGGTAAGGAAGTTACCAGAAAGGTGTTTCGCCCTCAGCCTAAGGAAAGCCGTGCCCGTGTGCATAAGGAAGGGGACATCTTTGTCGTCTCAGTACCGGAACTGGAGCGCCTTGTGGCTGGGGAAGGGGTGACCAGTCCTGAGCTACGTGGGCAGCTAAAAAGACAACTCGCCAGATTGGGGGTCACCAAGACTTTGGCGAAGGCTGGCATTAAAGCAGGTGATAAAGTTCGCTGTGGGACTTTAGAATGGGAGTGGTAGCCAAATGAATATCGGTGTTTTGGGAGGCACTTTTGACCCGGTCCATAATGGACACCTTATCGTAGCTGAGGAGGCAAGAAATCGGCTCAATCTCACTGAAGTTATTTTCGTGCCGGCTGGTCAGCCGTGGCTAAAGGCCGATAGAGCTATCACGCCGGCAAAGCATCGCCTCCAGATGCTGCGCCTGGCTCTGGCCGATAAACCTTATTTCAAACTTTCGGCGATGGAGATAGAAAGAGCTGGTCCTTCTTATACCATCGACACGATTACTGAATTGCGGGGTCAGCTTGATGCCGGAGATGAGTTATTTTTTATTTTGGGGCAAGATAGTTTGGCCCAGCTCCCGCAGTGGCGGAACGCGTCCCAGCTTATTCAGATGTGCTACTTTGTGGCGGTGCCCCGACCGGGCTCCCCACGCCCGAACCTGAAAGCTCTGGAAGCCAGTATCCCCGGCATATCGCAGCGGGTAATGCTGATGGATGAACCACATGTAGACATCAGTGCCGAAGCAATCAGAGACCGGGTGGCACGAGGTTTATCCATTCGCCACCTTGTCCCCGAGCCGGTAAACCGATATATCAAAGAGCACAAGCTGTATCTTGCCTAGTGATTGGACAATCCCCGAACTTTTCTCTACAATGAAACCGTTCAAAAAAGCAAAGGAGTTGTTCCGATGGTTGATTTATCTCTTTTGTCCCGGGCAATTGACGTGGGTGACCGTGAAAAAACTATTCAGTTAACTAATGAGGCGCTCAGTGCCGGTGCCAGCCCCCAGGACATCATTGTCCATGGCTTACAGGCTGGTATGGCGGTGGTTGGAGAGAAATTCTCCAGCGGTGCCTATTTCCTGCCCGATATGCTCATGGCAGCCCGGGCGATGAAGGCTGCCCTTGAGATACTGAAACCTTCACTGAAGGAAACAGGGATACCAACGATTGGGAAAGTGGTCATTGGCACTGTTGAGGGAGACATACACGATATTGGCAAGAATATAGTGGCTACTTTTCTCAGTGGTAATGGCTTTGAGGTCTTTGACCTAGGAGTTGACGTGCCCGACCAGAAATTCATTGCGGAAGTCAGGGAGAAAAAACCGGATATTCTCGGCCTTTCCTCTCTGGTTACGACGACGATGCCGGCAATGGGTAGCATCATTAAATCCCTTGAGGAAGCTGGTCTGCGTGCCAACGTCAAAGTGATTGTCGGTGGTGCTCCGGTGACGCAGCATTTTGCGGAAAATATCGGTGCCGATGCTTATGCGGACGACGGTGGTAAAGCAATCTTGGTATGCAAGCAATTGCTGGGCAAATGACGTCTATTCATTGGCAAAGGCTTAGAAGGAGGAAGTACTAATGGCAATGACGCATAAGCAACGGATTATCGCTGCGGCGAGGAAACAGCCGGTGGATAAACTTCCCTTTGGCGCCCGCATTGACTTGTGGTACAACTATCATGTCGCCAATGGTACCTTGCCCGAGAAATATAAAGGCTGGAGCATCGTTGAGGTTAACCGGGACCTCGGTGCCGGAACCCAGTTGCGGGAGCAAAAACCGTGGAAGGAGGAGTACCACAATATGGAAGTGGTCGTCCGTGAGGAACCTCCGTTTACCACCACGGAGTACCGGACTCCGGTAGGTACAATTAGTGAGCAGGTAAAGTTCGACCCCAGGCAGGGAGTAGTTATCGAACAGCAAGCGGAGTATCTATTTAAAAGCGAAAAGGACTATCCTGCCCTCGAATATGTGATTGAGAATACCACCCTTATTCCCGACTATGAAAGGTACCTAAAATTTGAGGCTTTGGCCGGTGAGGACGGAGTGGTTACCATCGGCAGAGCCCGGAGCCCAATGCAGATGATCATGCAGGATATCATGGGCTATGAGAGATTCTTCCATGAGCTTTTTGATAATCCCCAAAAGATAGACAGTCTTTATGAAGTGCTCAAGAAACAAGGGAAGGCGAGGCTCAAAATAGTGGCCGACTCACCCTCTGAATTCCCGATTCTGTGTGGCAACTGGAGCGATTCGATACATACGCCGGTATTTAAGAAATACTTCACCCCCTGGTTGCAAGAAGCGTCTGATTACCTGCATTCCCGCGGCAAGATAGCTGCCATTCACACTGATGGAGAAATGAAAAGGCTGATACCCTTCGTTTTGGAGACGGGCATTGATGTCGCTGAGTGCTTCAGCCCGGTCCCCATGACTTCGGTTACCACGGCAGAGGTCAGGAAGGCTTGGGGGGATAGAGTAACCATCTGGGGTGGTGTGCCCTCACAGTTTTTCCTGCCTGAGTATAGTGATGAGGAATTTGATGCCCGTATCATTGCCCTATTTAAAGACATAGCCCCCGGCAATAGCTTTATCGTGGGGATGGGTGAGAACTTACCTTTTAATGCTAAGATTGAACGTGTACGCCGGATAGCCGAACTCATTGACCAATACGGAACCCTGCCTATTGAAATTTAATCCCAGATGGTATTGTTAGGAGGGGGCAAGATGACCACTGAGACCAATGGAGAAAAGCCAGACCTGACACCAAGGCGAAGATTTCTGGCCAACCTGATGGGAGGCAGGAAGGGTAAGCGTCTTTCCGTTTCCAATCCCACCTCTATCGCCTGTATTGAGTTGATGAATAAGGTAGGTGTCCATTTCCCAGATGCGCACCTTGACGCCCAAGCCATGGCTGAACTGGCGGCGGCGGGCTATGAAATACTTGGCTTCGATACCATAATGCCGGAATTCAGCGTCCAGCAGGAAGCGGCTGCCCTTGGCTGTGAGGTGAATTGGGGTAGCGATACCATGATGCCTGAGGTGCTGACGCATCCGGTGAAAGAGGCTGGTGATGTCGTCATCCCGGAGAATCTTCTGGAGAAATCGTCAATACGGGTGGTTCTGGATGCCATCTCCTTACTCCGACGCGAATATGGTGACCGGGTGGCGATTATCGGCAAGGTAATGGGTCCATGGACGATATGCTATCATCTGGTTGGGGTTGAAGATTTCCTCATTATGACGCGGCTTGACCCTGACGGAGTAAGGGCACTGCTTGATGCTTATATTCCGGTAACGGTGTCCTTTGCCAACGCTCAGCTACGCGCTGGCGCCGATGTGGTAACCCTTCCCGACCATGCTACCGGTGATATGGTAAGTCCCAAAGATTACGCCGAATTTCTGGTACCGGTGCACCGCAAGATGCTACCCCAGATAGGCGGACCGACCATTCTTCATATTTGCGGCAAGTGCCTTGACCGTATTCCGCTGATTATCACCGAGGGCTATGATGGCTATCACTTCGAGTGGAAAAATGACCCGAAAAAAGCGGTTGAGGCTGCCAGAGGTGAAATTTCGCTTCTGGGGGGCATCAGCAACATTGAAGGCCTGCTGCAAGGGACTCCTGACGATGTTTACCAACAGGCCAGATACAATATCGAAGCCGGGGTGGATTCCATCGGCCCGGAGTGTGCTATCTCGCTGAACACCCCGATTGCCAATCTAAAGGCAATTGTGGCTGCCGCTGAAGAAGGCTACTGAACCCACCCGAGCCAATTTCTAATCTTCTCTCTTTTCTTTTAAGAACTCTTCGGCGAGCTGTACCGCTTCATTAGCTGATATGTCCAAAGGCTCCTCGTATTTAATCTCAACGAAGTCCTTTTCCAGCTCCTCAATATAAGTCCGGAACTCGGGATTGTGGCTGGCCATGAAGCTAAGTTTTGCCTCGAACTCCTCAGCTTCCCGGTCCAGGTCCGAGATGTCCAAATTAAGGCGGAGCAGACTGTTCAGCCTTTTGATTACGGCTCTTATCGACTTAGGGTTACGAGGGATGATGATATTGAACTCGGGATAATAGGTTGCTCGGGTAGTAAGGCTCACCATCGGCACCGGCTTTTGCTGACAAATGTAGAGCAGTGTCGAACCAAACCTGCCTGGTCCTTCGTAGTTGCTGAGGAGCATTCCGTATTTCTGCATCTCCTTATTGAGCGATTCTGAACTGCAGGCGCAGGAAACAGCCGGCTCCTTGGTATGTGGCGTCTTGTCGAGAACACCACCCAGGAGGTAGGTTCCAGCCACGGAGAACTCCTCAGCGATGCTCAGGATAGCCTCGGCGTATTCTTCCCAGTTTAGATTCGGTTCCGTGCCCAGGAAAAGGATTACATCATGCTCGGCATAGGGATTAACCCAGTAAAAGAACTGATTTTTAGGGAAAACGTGCTCTTTAAGCAGGCCGTCCTCAATTTTTATCTGTGGTCTAAGGGAAAGTTGCCCGGGCACCTGGAAGATGTGGAATCTGGCAACGGGTATTTCGGCGAACCTCTTCGCTCTCAATTTCCTGACCAGGTAGCGGATGCTACCAGTGGCTGCCTCTCCACCATCGACCCATCCGCTGATGCCACAAACCAGATAGGGATGCCTTAACTTCGGCTTCTCCGCGATGATTACATTTTCTCTCTCCATCTCATCACCTCCTTAGTCATTTAGGAACTTCCTCCTTCACTGACCGTCTCCCACAGGATAATCGTAGCTTTGAATCCAAGAATTGTCAACATCTGATATAGGCCTGAAACCCCGGCGGTTTGACGAATACGACTAGATGTAATAAATTTAGGCTGGCGGTTTTTGGATAGAGGTAAATCGGGGAGGCTGGCATGCTGCCAGCAATGATAACGCTTTAAGAGGTAAAAACAATAAAAAGGAGGTCTTAAAGATGGCAGTTCTCGAGGAACCGATAAAAGAGGTAAAAACAATCAAAAACTTTATCGGTGGAGAATGGGTTGAATCGAAAGGCGAGATTAAAGATGTGGTCAATCCGGCCACAGGCAAGATTATTGCCCGAGTTCCCATCTCAACCAAAGAAGAAATGGATGCCGCAGTGGAAGCGGCCAGAGAGGCTTTCCCTGACTGGAGAAGAACGACGCCACTGTCTCGTGCCCGGCGTCTCTTCAGATTGAAGGAGTTACTGGAAGAGAATTTTGAGGAACTTAGTCGAATTCAGACGCAGGAACATGGTAAGACGATAGATGAGTCAAGAGGTGAAACCAGGCGAGGCATTGAAAATGTGGAAGTTGCCTGTGGCATTCCGACATTGATGCAGGGCTATTTCTCAGAGGATATTGCCACCGGCATAGATGAGTGGGTCATTCCTACGCCTTTAGGGGTTTTCGGGATAATCGGTCCGTTTAACTTTCCATTTATGATTCCGCTTTGGTCGGCACCCTATGCCGTAGCTACTGGAAACTGCGTCATTATCAAACCCTCAAGTGAAGACCCCAACAGCCAAATAAGGCTGGCGGAGTTGGTGGATGAGGCTGGTTTTCCGCCCGGAGTGTGGAATGTGGTCAATGGGGGAAGAGCGGTGGTCTCAACCATGCTTGAGCATCCGGGCATTGCCGGCATCGCTTTCGTCGGTTCGACGCCGACCGCGAAAATTATTTATAAGGGCTGTGGTGAGACCGGCAAGAGAGTTATTGCGCAGGGTGGTGCCAAGAACTTCATGGTGGTGATGCCTGATACCAATGTGAATGCCACCATACCAGCGCTAATGACCTCATTCTTTGGCAATACCGGTCAAAGATGCTTGTCCGGTGCCGTTCTTATTATTGTCGGTGAAGATGATAAATTCTACAACGATTTTATGGATAAAGTGGTGGCGGCGGCAACCAAGATAATTATTGGTTATGGGCTTGATGACTCAGTTCAGATGGGACCAGTGCGTGATAAAGAGAAAAAGGAAAGGATTTTAGGCTATATTGAAAGTGGTATCCAACAAGGGGCGAAACTCAGGCTTGATGGCAGAGGAAAGGTAAAGATTGTTGGCGACTATCCTCAAACCTGCTTCCTCGGCCCGACTATCTTCGAGAATGTGACCCCAGAAATGAAGATAGGCAGTGAGGAAATTTTTGGGCCGGTAATGAGTGTCATGCGGGTGAAGAACCTGGATGAAGCCATAGAGTTGGCCAATGCCAGTCCATTTGGTAATGGCCAGGCTATCTTTACCTCAAATGGTAAAAGTGCCCGGGAATTCCAGTACCGCATTAACAGCGGCAATGTCGGCATAAATATCGGCATAGTGGCGCCGATGGCGTTCTTCCCCTTCAGTGGCATGAAGGATTCCTTCTTTGGGATATTGCATACCCAAGGTCAAGAGGCAGTCCGTTTCTTCACGGAAAGTAAAGTGGTCATCCAGAGATGGCTTTAGGAAAGGAGTAACGACAAATGAAAATGCACACCTGCTCTCAGGTCATTGGTTTTAGCGGGGAGCTTGAAAATACGTCGGCAAAGTTTTACGAAAGTTTGGCGCAGAAGTATGCTAAAGAAGAAGATATTTTCACCTCTTTTGCCAAGGAAAATAAGAAATATTTAGCCGAGGTGGAAAGGGCATATTACGGGGTTATCACCGATGCTATTGAGGGCTGCTTCGCCTTTGATATCGCTCCGGATGAGTATACTTTCCAGTCTGAGCTACCCGAGAAGGCGAGCTATGCTGAGGCTTTGAACAGAGCTATCCAGATTGAGGAAAAAATCATCAAATTTTACTCGGATGCCGGGGAACAGTCAAAATCACTGATGGCAGATGTCCCCAGAGCTTTCGCATTGGTCGCTAGAAAAAGAGGCGGCCGCGTTTCAATGTTACAGTCGCTTCTGGGTAAGGGTGGTTAGATAGCGGCCATACCAAGCATGAAGTGAGCATCAAGGAAGGGAGATAAAGATGTCAAACCGATTGCAAGCAGCGCAAAAGTTAGCCAGCAATGTCTTTGCCATGGGGCATGGAGCCCTTATACCGAAGGTAATCTGTGACCATGGTGAAGGCATCTACCTTTTTGACCAGGACGGAAAAAGGTACATTGATTTCAGCGGCGGTCCACACGTCGTCTCAATCGGACATGGTGACCAAAGGGTAATCGCAGCCATGACGGAGCAGATGAAGAAGGCGTCCTATTTCTTTCGCGGCTTCTGGCTTAACGAGCCTCTTTTGGCACTGGCCGAACGCATTATCAAAGTATCTCCACCAAATCTCAAGATGTGTTGGTTTTGCAGTAGTGGCTCAGAGGCTACCGAAACCGTCATCAAACTTGCCCACCAGTATCATGCGGAGCGGGGAAAACCGGAGAAGTACCTGGTGGTATCGAGATGGCAGGGCTATCATGGTATGACCTTGGCGGCACTATCAGCCTCAGGTCATACCGGACGCCGCAGCAGGTTTGGGCCACTTCTGCATCAATGGCCCAAGATTGGGGCACCTTTGTGCTACCGCTGCCCCTACGACCTAGACTACCCAGGCTGTCATATTAGGTGTGCTCAAGAATTGGACGAAATAATAAATCAGGTAGGTTCTCAGTACGTTGCTGCCTTTATGGCTGAGTCTATTGGTGGTGCCGGCACCGCCTGCATGGTACCGGTACCGGAATATTACCCCATGATTCGGGAAATATGTGATAAGCATGATGTGCTCTTCATCGATGATGAGGTTATCGGTGGCTTTGGCCGGACCGGCAAGTGGTTTGGCATCGAGCACTGGGGAGTCAGTCCTGACATCATAACTTCAGCCAAAGGGATGACCGGCGGCTATACGCCCATGGCAGTGGTGATTATTGACGAAAAAATTGGGGAGGTGTTTCACGAAAAGGGTGCCATCTTTCTTCACGACTTTACCATGGCGGGTAATCCGGTTTCGGCAGCCGCTTGCCTGGCAGTTCTTGATATTATCGAGAAGGAGGGCCTGGTGGAACGGGTTGCCAGACTGGGTGAGTACTTTTTTAAGCGAGGCAGAGAAAAGCTTGCCCATCACCCTGCGGTCGGGGATATTCGGGGTAAAGGGCTGCTTATGGGCATCGAGCTGGTCAAGAATAAAGACACGAAGGAGCCCTTCGCCCCAACGCTTAGAGCCGCCAATCGTATGCAGCAGATAGCTATGGAGAAGGGAGTACTGGGCTATCCCACCACCGGCGTGGATAACGGAGTAAGGGGAGATACCTTTCTGGTCTCACCGCCTTATATCATTACTGAAGCTGAGATAGACGCTGCCTTCGACCTGCTCGACGATGCCCTCACCGATTTTGAGAAGGAATTTCTCTAGTGCCCATTGCTCAGGACGTTCTGAGAGCAAAATTCCTCGGTGCTCTCCTCGGCACCGGTGTTGGTGATGCCCTGGGGGCACCATTTGAGGGCTCTTTCCGGGTTAGTCCTGAAGAAATTGCGGAAGTAGCCGAAAGGCAGGAAGTTTTAGTCTATACTGATGACACCCATATGATGATTGGTGTCGCCGAGTCTTTGCTTAAGTGCCGGGGATTCGATGGCGAGGACATGGCACTTACTTTTGCCCGGAATTTTGAGCTTGAGCCGTATCGTGGTTATGGTCCGGGACCTCCCCACATTTTCCGATTAATCAGAGCTGGTGTTGCTTGGGATGAAGCGGGGCAAAGATTATACCGCGGTGGCTCTTACGGAAATGGTGCCGCGATGAGGGTGGCGCCAGTAGGGGTGCTTTATCATGATAACCCGGCAAGACTGAAAGAAATTGCCGATAAATCAAGCCAGATTACTCATGCTCATCAGCTAGGTAAGGAAGGTGCCGCCTTGCAGGCTTACGCCATTGCCCTGGCGACCAACCTTGAGCCAGCGCCAACCCTTGACCCGGATGATTTTTTGGCCAGACTGAACAATTTTATGCCCCAAGGAATCTACCGAGAAAAGCTGAACAAAGTAAAAGCGCTTTTGCCTCAGCCAGATAGGGGTAAGATTATCTTTGAACTGGGGAATGGCATTGAAGCCTTCAATTCCGTACCCACCGCGATATATTCCTTTCTATCTCAGCCTCGTTCTTTTGCCCAAGCCGTGTTTGCGGCGATTAGTCTAGGTGGTGACACTGATACCATCGGCGCCATGACTGGAGCTATCTCGGGGGCATATCTTGGCTTTGACGCCATACCTCGGGAATGGAGAGACAAACTTGAGAACCGACCTTATATCGAGGAGTTAGCCGAGAGATTGTCTAATCTCTGAGAAAGGTAATATACTAAACAGGGACAAAACTCCCTTTTGACCGTAGAGGCTGGTTTCTTTCAGACGGATTGGAAGGAGGTTATTAATGATTAAGTCAAATACACCTATGCCCAATAGGGAACGTTTTCTGGCCATCTGCCGTGGTGAAAGACCGGGCGATTTCGCCGTAATGGACTGGTTTCACCGGAGCTGGTCGGAAACAATTGAGTCATGGATTAAGCAAGGTGCTCCTGAAGAGATAAGGACTCAGGACGGTTTAAATGAATACTTTCAGTTTGAGCACCTTCATGGTTTGCATGAGATTGTTTCCGAGCACAACCGCGCCGACTTGAAGAAGATTGCCTCTGCCCAGGCCATCGGAGCTTATATTATCACTCCGCCGATTGTCCCGGTTTTTGAAATAAAGGTGCTGAGAGAGGACGAACGCCACCGAGTGGAAACAACTTACAGCGGGTCGACAGTCGAGATTTCCAAACAATTTCCGGAGAGAATGCCCCGGTATCTTGACCGCCCGGTCAAGGACAGGGCTTCCTGGAACGAATATAAGAAACGTCTTGACCCACATACCCCCGAGCGGTGGCCCAAGGATTGGGCAACCTTTGTCGAAAAGATAAACAATCAGGATGCCCCGGCCATGTTTTTGTTTGAGGGATTTTTTGGGGTACTGCGGGAGTGGACCGGACTGGAAAATTTACTCTACATGTTCTACGATGACCCCAATCTAATAGAGGATATGATGGACCAGGTGCTCTACCTGAACATGGAAATGGCAAAACGAGCCTTCAAAGACCTGCGAATCGATACTGTCCGCTTTTGGGAGGATATGGCCTATAAGAGCGGGCCTCTGATTTCTCCCGAAATGGTCAGGAAATTCATGGTGCCTCGTTACCAGCAGGTTATTGACTTCCTCCATAGCCAGGGCATCGACATTATCCATATTGATAGCGATGGCAATGTCAACGAACTGATACCCATCTGGATGGAGGTTGGGATTAATTTTCCCTGGCCGCTTGAGGTGGCTGCCGGGGTTGATGCCGTGGCCTTGAGAAAGAAATATGGCAAGGACATCATACCGGGGGGCAATATTGACAAACGGCTATTTATTAAAGGCAAAGAGGCTATTCGTGAGGAAGTTATGTCCAAGGTACCATTCCTGGCCGAGACCGGTGGTTACTTCCCTTGCTTAGACCACGTTGTTCCGCCTGATGTCTCCTTGGAAAACTTCCGTTACTACCTAAACCTGTTGAGGGAAATCGGTGGCAAGGAAAAGTTACCCGAGTAGAGGTGAGGAATAAGTAAAGGAGGCGTTTCATGTTAATTGTTGCCGAAAGGATTAACTCGTCTCGCCAAGCAATCAATGAGGCGATTAAGGCAAAAGACGCCGATTTCATCCGCGCCGAGGCCAAGGCTCAGGCGGAAGCCGGTGCTGACTATATTGATGTCAATGCGGGCAGTTTTGTCGGGCAAGAGACAGAGTATCTCTGCTGGCTGGCGGAAGCAGTTCAAGAGGCAACCGAGCTGCCCCTCTGTCTTGATAGTCCAGACCCGGCGGCGATCGCCGCCGCCCTGGAGGTAGTCAAAGGGCCGGTGATGCTCAATTCCATCACTCTGGAAAAGAAACGTCTGGCGGGGATGCTACCGCTGGTAAAGAAACACCGAACCAAAATTGTTGCCCTGTGCCAGAGCGAGGAGGGTGTGGCCAATACCGTAAACGATAAGGTCAGCATTGCTCAGCAAATAGTGAAAGTCTTGACCAAAGAGGGGGTGCGGCTTGATGACATTTATATTGACCCTCTCATCTATCCCATTGCCACCGATACCCAATCCGCCGTCGCCGCATTGGGCGCCATTAGTGAGATTGGGCAGCTATTTCCCGGGGTGCACACCATCTGCGGTCTGACCAACGTTTCTTTTGGGCTACCGGTAAGGAAGCTGATTAATCGTATCTTTCTGGTCGCCGCTATGGCCCACGGGCTTGATTCGGCCATTATTGACCCTACCGACCGTGAGTTGATGGCCAGCCTGGTGGCGGCGGAGGCAATTCTGGACCGGGATAAGTTTTGCGCCGGATATATTACTGCCTATCGGGAGGGGAAACTATCATAGATGAAGATGAGGATTCGGGTACTCCCGTCAGGCAAAGATTTGTCTGTAAAGACAGGCGCCAATCTCCGGGAGACACTGATTGCGGCCGGGATGCCTCTCGATTCACCCTGTGGTGGACAGGGAACCTGCCTCAAATGCAAAGTTCAGCTTTCCGGAATCAGTCAGAAATTCACCGAACTGGAACGGGAGAAACTTTCCCCTGGGGAATTAGATAGCGACTGGCATCTTGCCTGTCAGGTCACTGTGGAGGCACCGGGTGAAGTTCACCTGCCTGAAGTGGAAGTATCTCGGGTCAAGGCAGGCTTTGGTCTGCTGGGGGAAGAAATCCCACTCCAGTCGAATGTCCGCCGCAGACATTTTGAACTCAGTAAGCCGACGATAAGTGACCAGCGGGCGGACTGGAACCGTCTCGCTGAGTATCTGGAGACTTCAGAACCTGGTCCGGTAAGGGCCGAACTATCACTGCTGCAAGAGATTCCCCACCGACTCCGAGAATGGCATTTTGCCGGTGAAGCGGTTCTGGTTGGGGATGAAGTGGTGGCTCTGGAGCCACCTGATTCGGCAAAAGACGTGTTGGGGGTGGCTTTGGACATCGGGACAACTACCCTGGCGGTGGGGCTGGTTGACTTGGACACTGGGAAAATAGTTGGTCTGGACGCGGCACTGAACCCCCAAATTACCTTCGGCGCTGACGTCATTTCGCGGATAATGTATGCCCACAATGGCCCAGAAAAAAGGGGAAAGCTGCAAAAAGAGTTAATCAAGGGACTGAACCAGCTCCTGCTTCGGCTGTGCCGGAGTGCCGGGAAAGAAAGGGAGCGCATCTTTGAAGCCACCGTGGTGGGTAATACCACCATGCTCCATTCATTGCTCGGGTTGGAGGCGCTTCATATCGCCCTGGCACCCTATGTGGGGGGACTGAATCGGGCGCTGTGTGTCCCGGCTGAGGAGTTGGGATTGCTGATTCACCCGCAGGGGAAGGTATATCTTTTGCCCTCTATTGCCAGCTTTGTTGGTGCCGATACCGTTAGCGTGATACTGGCCACAAGGCTACACCAGACGAAAGTGCCTCGCTTAGCCATTGACATTGGCACCAACGGCGAGGTTATGCTAGCGACCAAGGACGGCGTCCTCACCGCTTCTACTGCTGCTGGCCCCGCGTTTGAAGGTGGCCGCATCAAATTTGGCATGCGTGCCATAAAAGGTGCGATTAGTTCCTTCCAGGCAACTCCATCGATGGCTTACACCGTAATTGGTGGTGTCACCGCTCGGGGTATTTGTGGTTCAGGGCTAATTGACTTGGTGGCGGAGCTATTTCGGGTGGGTGTTCTTGACCAAAAGGGCCGAATCCTCCTGCCATCAGAGATAAACTCTGCTTTGGCAGAGCGGGTTAGAGTGCGAGGTGAGGAGAGGGAATTTGTCATTTTCAAAGACGAAGAAAGAGAAGTTACCCTTACCCAGCAGGATGTTCGGGAGCTTCAGCTGGCCAAGGGAGCGATTCGAGCCGGCATTGAGCTGCTCATGAAAGAGGCCAAGATTAACCCGGATGATATCCAAGAAGTCCTCTTGGCGGGAGTCTTTGGCAATTATATCAATCGTGAGAAAGCGGTCACCTTGGGGCTAATTCCACCATTTCCTGTAGAGAGAGTGCACTTCATTGGCAATGGGGCGATGGATGGGGCATTAAGAGCCTTGATCAATCTGGAGGAAAGGCGCTGGGCGGATGAGATTTCAACTCAGGTGCACCATATTGAGTTGTCAGGTCGGCCAGACTTTGAAGAAACTTTCCTCCGCTGCCTAACTTTAGGAAATTAAAAGGGCAGCGCCGTAAATTTACCGTGCTGCCCTCAGACTGGCGTATTCCTAAAATTCGAGACTTATTGGGGAATACCCTTCTTTAGTAAAGCCTCCAATTTTTCGTGTTCTCCCTCAATCATGCGGTAGCAGTGTTTCTCTTCGGGGAATTTCCCCGTCCTCACGTCCTCGGCATATTCAGTGAAAGCTTTGACAATGATTTCACTCAGATTAGCGTATTTCTTGACAAACTTGGGGGTAAAAGCTTCGAAGTAGCCCAGCATATCACCGATAATCAGGACCTGGCCGTCAGTATACATTCCGCCGCCAATCCCCAAGACCGGGATTTTAAGGGTTTCGGTGATGATTTTGCCCACTTCTGGGGGAACGGCTTCGACCAGGAGGGAAAAAGCGCCTGCTTTTTCGATAGCCAAAGCATCTTTAATCAGTTCCATGGCGGTATCCGCCGTTCGCCCTTGAGCTTTGAAGCCGCCCATCTGGCCGGAACTCTGAGGCGTCAGGCCGATGTGGCCCATCACTGACATTCCGGCGTCCACAATACCTTCAAGTTGCTTGATGACGCGGCGGCCGCCCTCCAGTTTGATGGCATCGACATCAGCCTCTTTGTAGAATCGGCCGGCATTATAGATGGCGTTTTCTACTGACAGTTGATAAGAGAGAAAGGGCATATCCCCGATGATAAAGGTGTTGGGTGCCCCTCTCCTTACTATCTGGGAGTGTTGAATCATTTGGTCCATGGTCATCGGCACCGTTCCGGGCAAACCGTGGACAACCATAGCGGCGCTGTCACCAACCAGAATCATGTCAATTTCAGCTTTTTCACAGAAGCTAGCCATGGGGAAATCATAGGCGGTAAGAAAGGTGATTTTCTCACCTTTCTTTTTCATTTCTCGAAAATCGAGCACGGTTTTTTTCGGCATCTCTTGTCTCCTTCTTTATTATTTTGGCAAGGGGATTCTCAGGTCTTCTGGTCCCTTGCTTGGATACTCTCAGTTCTCTTGGTGGAGCTGAGGGGACTCGAACCCCTGACCCCCTCCGTGCAAAGGAGGTGCTCTCCCGACTGAGCTACAGCCCCAAAACGAGACTAGATTACACGGTACACGAAACAGTAATATCCCAGAAAGTTCACAACTGGTTTACTCGAAAAGTTTATCACATCCCGTCTACGGGGAACAAGTCACCGCAGCATGAATCTTATCACTACACCTTAGGCGGCTTCGTAGGTTATCCTATTGCCTCTCGGGGAATCACTGACTACCTCTTAACCTAAATATAACCTTTTTGTAATGTCCCTATTATAGAGATTTAACTGGTTTGTAACAATGTTAGTGTATATTTGAATAAATGGACGTATTGACAATTCCTAAACGCTTTAGCGTTAATAGTCGTACCACGAGGTTCATGTTATACACGCTATTCGGGCTCATAGTTGCGGATGGATTAATGACCCAGTTTCTCGTAACAAATGGACATGCATCTGAAGTGAATCCTTTCATGCAAGCTTGGGTAAGCCGAGACTTGTTTCTGGCTATGAAGATATCAGGTGCATTTCTAGTTACATTGTTTTTATGGATTAAGTACAATGCGAGGCCTAAGCTCATATATAGAATTACGGCGGTATTTTTGGCGTTTTACACAATCATCGTTTTCTGGAACTTGTTTGTATTTCTTACTACTCAACTGTGAGCCTTTTCTCTCGGCATCAAAAACGAAGCTACACACCTAATCATTATGACCTATATTCTCTGATAAGAACCTTGGCTAGTATCCTATCCAGAAGAGGGATAGAGAGCCTACATCTTAAGAGACCAGGTAAGTGGGAGTCAATTCAGATATAATTTCCGTGAAATCTTAGTAAATATTATTCCCAGTCATGCTTTTTAAGAGTATAATACCCTGTTAGAAGGGGTAACTGTAATGCCAATTGAAGGTAAGCTCTTTAGATTCAACTTTGATACTATCATCATTGCTCCTGATAGTAAGGGTGTTTATGCCCTTTATAACGATACTATGGAGACAATTTATATCGGCAAGGCCTTAGGAGAAGATAGTATTAAAAGCCAGTTACAAGAGCATAAAATTGGTAAGAAGGGCATATTTAGTAAGCATGCTTCTTTCTTTAATTGGGAGATTTGTCGTAATCCCTCTAAACGAGAAGAAGAATTGCTTCAAGAACATCAACTTGTTTATGGTACTTTTCCTATTTGCAATAAAATAATAGAATGATAATCCCCCATTCATCTAGATTTTCCCTTCGTATGTAACCACACTCTGCATGCCCATAATTGAAGCTATTCAAACTCACGCTTTGCCATCGCCACGAATATGGTAGATGCCACTCCTAAAGGGAACATTGCAATTATGGCAATACTAGAGCCAGCAAGTGCCCAACCCCTCTTCACTTTTCTTAGGATTTCCTGAGATATGTTCACTTACCTATTCTTCTCACGAAGTCTAATCTCTCGCCTTACTTGGGCTTCACGATTTCGTTGCATTTCCTCATCCGTTTCTATGATAAGTGGAGGCACTGCCACTGGTCTGCCGTTTTTTCCAAGCGCAACATAGGTAATATAAGCAGATGCGGTATGCCGAACCTCCCCGGTAATTAGGTTTTCCGCTTCTACATTAACACCTATTTCCATTGAAGTTCTTCCAACAAGGTTCAGACTGGCTTCAGCAGTAACCAATTCTCCTATATATACTGGATGATGGAAATCCAAACGGTCAATTGAGGCCGTCACCACGTTTGTTCGTGCGTGTCGATATGCAACTACACCTCCGGCAGTATCAGCCAGTTTCATGATAACTCCACCGTGCACGTTTCCTGCCACATTAACATCCTGTTGAGTCATAACCTGTGCTATAATGACACGGCTCTCTTGAACCCTTTTCCCTTTCATTTTTATTACTCCTTGTTTGAAAATAAATTGGTTATTATTATCAATCATGTTAGCAAGAAACCATCTTACCCATTTTACAATATCCACATCTACTATGATGACATTCTCCTAACTTAGTCCCTTTTTCAAATATTCTTAACAACTTTCCATTTTCAAGTATTGACATTATCACCGTACACGGCTCTAATATTCATAGAGGTAGGACATGTATAGCGTTAAAGAAGCTGCTACAAAGGTAGGTTTATCGGAAAGACACCTGAGATTATTACCAAATTGGAGAGGTAAAAGGTAAGAAAATAGGTCAAGATTGGATAGTATTAGACCTAAACTACAATAGGAAAAGAAAACCAAAAGGAGGTCCTAAGTGAGCAAGATTCTCAGTTCGCTAAGATTGATGCAGAGAATGGAGAGATTTGCGACTCAGGTCTACCGAAACCAGACTCGAGCTTTTGGTGAGCATGACATTGCAGATAAGCTTCAGAGGGCATCTGATAATGAGAAAGAACATGCTGACACGCTAAGTAAACGCCTCCATGAGTTGAAAGGGGCTCCATCAAAAACAGGTATATTGTTTGATATAGCTGGGGCAATACTAGGTTTCAAAACAACATTAATCAGCAAAGTATTTCTTCTAAAGACAGACATATGGATTGAAAAGAGAGCAGTTCGAGATTATAGTGACTTCTTACAGAAGGTGGACTTTGACGAGGAAACTAAAGCTTTACTGAGTAGGATCATTGAGGATGAAAAGAAACATATAGAAACATGGAATAGTTCTATTAAAGTATTGAAGAGTGATTTGAATAAATAATCATGAGACGAAGCGAAATTAAAGGAGGTAGGAATTAATAAGGAATAACTAAAGACCACATTAGAAAGGAGGCTAAGTTATGGTCTTTCAACAGAATAACAGACCCGCCGAAGGCAAGCTTTCGTACAAACTAGCCGAGTTGCTAAGTATAGAAAACGACATTAGCAATATTATGAGACGGACAGAGAATCTTCGTGGCAAACCATTAACCAGTGTTCGTGACCTAATAAGGGATGCACTGCATAAGGCTTATGAAATCGCCCTGGATTTTGGGCCAAACGAGATGTCTGTTGAAGCAGGAATTGGAGTTCCACCAAGAGTTACTATTTCTTTCACTTGGCCACTGGCAAAACCTGCGGAAGCTGAAAGCGAATGGTATGACGAGCTATTAAGATAGCTGCGTATCTTGTTCAAAGAGCAAATAAGTGAAACCAGAACTAGGTGACAGGTTAAGTTTCACTGAAAGTTGTGAATTTTGAAGCTAATCCCCCTCCATGCCAAGGAGGTGCTCTCCCAGCTGAGCTACAGCCCCAATCTGCCCCAGTCATTATAGCATATTTAATTTGT